>OMXP01000020.1 GCA_900315055.1 uncultured Lachnospiraceae bacterium | reverse complement strand
AACAACGCCTTTCTACCGTTGATCGGCTAGTATCAACCAATGATTTTTCCTGGAATCATAGGGTTCCAGGCTATAGTTCTAAGTTTAGAGGTTCTTGTATTTAAAGGGAGAAAAGATCCCGGATATCCCGTTCGGGATTTTTTGTGCTGAAAAACTGACTGATAGTACAAATTTGCAATTTTGTCCATGGTCTTGTTCTCTTGTTACTGTTACACTATTTCTAGAACAAATGAAATACAGATGATTCTGGAGGTAAGGTCATGCTCTTTTACGATAATGGTAAAGATTACAGAAATGAGTTGCAGTCGTTCTGGAACGGCAATGTCAAAAAGTTCCGCACATCAAGCCTTGTGGGCGGGATTTTCATGGTGATCCTCGGGATCCTGTGCGCCGCCTTTCCGTTCCAGTCGATGATCGCGATGGAGTACATCGCATCGATTCTTCTCATCGTGGTCGGCATCGCGCAGATCTACGCGGCAAGTCAGGTCCCGATCTTTCTTCGGACCGGCGGGACGATCCTTGGCGGTATCCTGAACATTATCCTCGGCATCCTGCTTCTGACATCGCCTGCGGATGTGATGCTCGGGACGTTCGCGTTCATCATCGCGATCAACCTCATGCTCTTTGGCGTCGAGGAGTGCGTTGCCTACAACCGGGTGAAGTTCTTCCAGGCAGAGGGCGGCGGCTGGCTTCTCTTTGAGGGCATCGTGAACATCATCGTCTCGATCATCTTCCTGTTCCTGCCACAGACTTCGATTGCGATCAGCTACCTGTTCGCGTTCTATCTGCTGGTGACGGGCATTGCCTCGATCTGCGCATCAGTTGCGGCGAGGGAGTTGAAGATCCGCGACTGACAGAAAGGCAGCGGGAAATAACAGAAGGATTTGAGTCCTCTTAAGACAGTTCAGGGGCGGGAAAAGCGATTGGCTCTTCCCGCCCCTGTTCTTTTGCCTTCTATTTGGTTTTCATGCGCTCATCGGCCTCTTCCTGCGTGAGATACCCGCAGGTGACCATGCTGGAGATGACCTTCTGCTGTCTCTCCCTGGCAAGGGTCGGATTGACCTTCGGGGAGTAGACGGACGGGGCATTCGGGATGCCGGCAAGCATCGTCGACTCATTGAAGGTGAGCTCCTGCGGCGTCACGCCGTAGTAGCCCTCTGCCGCATCGTAGATCCCGTAGTATCCCGCCCCGAAGTAGATGCTGTTCGCGTACAGCGCAAAGATCTCTTCTTTCGAGAAACCCTTTTCCACCATGAGTGCCGTAAACATCTCCGGGACCTTCCGGAACACGCCGGAGACGCCGGAGAAGTACTGGTTCTTCATCAGCTGCTGGGTGATCGTGGACCCGCCCTCGACCGTGGTGCCGCTCGTCAGGTTCGTCCAGAAGGCCCGGCCGATCGAAAAAATGTCGACGCCGTTGTGGTAGAAGAAGCGGGAGTCCTCGACGGCGACCACCGCATCGACGTAGTCGGAGGGCAGCTCGTCGTAGGGAACGAAGTTCTCCTGACTCTCGATCTTTTCTGCCATCTCGGAGAAGGGACGCTCTGCGATGGCATTCCTTGCAACGCGGTATCCCCAGAGGAGAACGCAGACGAGTGTTACAAGGAAGATCAGAAGGAGTGTCCTGAACAGGACTGCAAAAAAGTGGCGCACCGGGTGAGCGCGTTTGGTTGTTCTGTGTCTTTTCGGGCTCATCTGCCTCCTACATCAGGTTCTTGTCGTAGATTGCTCTCTGTCCGCCGACATACTTCGGGCGGCGGCGGGCACAGATGATGTTGGCCTCGCCGATCTTCTTCAGGCTGATCCGAAGCGGCACCACCACCGGGTGGATGTGCATGCCGATGAGCGTGCCGCCGATGTCGATTCCGGCGTCCGCACGTGCATCAATGCTCTCGACGAGCACCGGGTCCGCGAACTGCTGATAGGCCACTGTTGCAAAGGCACCGCCCGCGTGGTTGGGCTGCGGGATGGCGTTGACCTGCTCGAGGTCATACTTCTCCATCACCGGACGCTCGACGACGAGGGCACGGTTCAGGTGCTCGCAGCACTGCGCCGCCATGGAGGCGCCGCATTCCGAAAGGGCTTTTGCGATGCCGCGGTAGATGGCCTCTGCCACCTCGACGTTTGTCGCCGTGCCGATCTTGTCGCCCTGCACCTCGCTCGAGGAGCAGCCGACGACAAACAGGCTGCCGCCGTGCAGATGTGCCTCCCGGCAGATCTCGGAGACGGCCTGGTAACTCTGTGTTTCGATTTCCTTGAGATCCAGTTTTTCAGACATGGTTCAAAACCTCCGTATGTGCTTATTGTACACGAAATCAGAAGAGTGTTGGGCAGGCTGCCACTTGCAAAATTGCAATTTTCGGTTTTTCTTTTGGCGCAATTCAGTTATTATTGAAATGAGACCCATGGAAAGGACGTATCATGTCAGAAAACGGAAACGATCATGCAGCAGTTGCATATTTTGAAAAGGAAATCCGGAAGAATCCCTCGCTGATTCCTGCGGGACGGATTACGAAAAAGGTGCTCTGGAGATCCCTGTTTACCCCGGAGGATCTGCAGAAGGCGCAGACCATGCTCCCGGAGATCTCGGACGATGTCCTCGATGAGAGAGGGCTTTCCGTCGACTTTGTCCCGCCGCAGGACTCGATCTTTACGGTGACGTTCCGGAAGTTCCCCAGAAACGAAGGGGAGACCTTCTCTGCAGACGATATCAGCTGCGAGGCCGACGGCACGGGCTTCTGCGCCCATGCGGCGGCAGCGCTTCTGTATCTTGAAAAGAAATACGGGCACATCGTGACGGTGGAGTCGTCACTAAACTATGCGGCGAGAACCTACAAGAAGTTCCGGGAGCAGGAGATCCAGCGGGTGAAGGATCTCTGGACCTCGATGCCTCAGGATCCGAGGCCGCTCACCGATTTCATCATCACGTCCCTTGACGTGACGGACGAGGAGATCCGAAAGCGGAAGGAACAGCAGGGGCAGAAGGTGACAGGAGACCACCCGGAGGTCCGGATCCCGGTCAACCGGGAAGAATCGTTCAACTTCGACGATCTTCTTCGCCGCTACCGGACGCTCGCCTTCTCCTCGGCACAGTTTGATGATCTCATCAACGCGATGCGGGACAACCGGACGAATGCGGACGGCGATGCGATGACGGGAGCGGATCGCTATCAGTACGGGCGGCTCACCCTGGATGTGAAAAGAGAAGACGATACTGCAGGAACACTTCGCTATGACTTTTCGCTCTTCCTGCACGACAACCTGCAGGTGGTGCGGATCCGGGGCAGCATCGAGAATAAGGAGATGGTGCTCTTTTCCGAGGATATCTGGGACATGAGCTCCGCCTTCCTTCTTACGGGTGATCTGCCGAAGCAGAAGACGTCCTACGACCTCAACGGAAACGTCCTGCTCGACGGTTTTGCAATGATGACGATTTACATGCTGCGGCTGAAGCTGCAGAAGGGAATCGAGATCCCACAGCAGTAACACACGGGGGTACCTGGAAACATGCGGGAATACTTTGGAACGGAACACTGGAGACGAAACAGGCGCCTTCGTCCCAACAGCGGCGGACTGCAGGTGCCGGAACATTTCGACTGGATGGAAGTCGAGAAAAAGGAACGGACACAGGTAAAGACTGCAGATAAGGAGCAGGAGAGCGGTGACGGGAGCCGTCTCTTCGAGGGCTTTGAACTGCAGGACGGGGCACTGGTTGCGGCGTATCTGATCCTTGCCACGGGGACAACGGACGGGGCAGATCAGCTGCGGGATCCTGTCCCCGACGGAAGGATCGGCGCTATGGAGCTGCAGATCGGGAAAAACGTTTCGGGACAGCAGATCGTGCGGTTTCACATGCCGCTGGTGCGTGACAACCTGTACGTGATCCTTCGGGGAGTACTCGTCGATCAGAAGCTCGCAGGCTTTACGGAAGAGGTACATCAGATCACGGACGGCCACGTCGAGCCGCAGGGTAGCGCCACGGACCTCATGGAGACCAGGAAGCTGGACGGCTTTGCCATGGTTGCCCTGCTCATGCTCGCAAGAGCCATCGAGGAGCACGGCCCTCTGCTTTCCCCGGACAGCGGAACAGACGCGCAGCCTTCCGGAGAGGATCCTGCAGAGGCGCTCATGGACGCTGCAGCAAATGAGGCGGAGCATCATGCGCCGGACCCGGACCTTCCGCAGGTGGAGCTGGTGCCGTGCCTGTCCACGCGGCTTGGAAAGATGACCCTTTCCTTTGAGGCGGGCAACGCCGGGGAGCAGAAGGTGCCGCTGACCAACCTTTCGGACTTTGTGAGGGCTGCCGGTGAGTGCCGGGCCCTGTCTCTTGCAGATGAGATTCGCATTGATTTTTCCCGCCAGAAGATGACACCCGTCTCAGAGCGCCTGCTGCACTTCCTCACCATGGTTGTGGAGAAGGGTGAAACCAAAGATGCAAAGACCGCGGCCGGGATCGAGCTTGCCGGCTGGACGATGGATCTGTTCTATCAGGCGGCAGAGGGACAGCATGTCAGGCTGAACCGCAGGCGTGATCTTCGGATCGGGAGGGACGCGATCTCCTGCAATCTCGTGATCCATGAGATCGGGGACGGCGCCCTTGTCACGGGCACAAGGCCGGTGCGCTATAAGGGTGTCGACCACGACTACGCCCTGACAAAGAACGCGCTGACAAAGCTCACCACCGAAGAGGCAAAGAGCCTTACCATGCTCGATGCGGTGACAGGACCCGGAGGGAAGGTGCACTTTGCGGTGAGCAAAGACGAGATGGACACCTTCGAAAAGCGTGTGCTCCCGGCCCTGCTCTCCTGCCCCGGGATCCATGTGAGGAAGGAGAAAAAGCGTGAGTGATCGTCCGGAAGCGGGCATGTGCTCCAGGCAGCGATATCCCGCAGCGTCTTTCCTGAAGGAGGGGAAGACGCTTTCTTTCCGTGAGGAGGGAACAGAAGACGGGAAACTGCCGGATACCGCCCTTCTTCAGGGGTATACTGCCACCCCGGGGACAGCGCGCCTTGCAAACAGGGCGATCGCCTTCATGGAGCGGGCCGGGGAGGACGATTCCGGACCGTACATGGACCTTTTTGCTGACATGGCGGGAGGCGTCTGGTACTTCAGCGTACTTCTCTGCGACATCGAGGGAGAAGCAACGGTAAACGGCGCGGTTCGGGAAGGACGCCTTCAGGATCTTGTGGTCCTGAGAGGAGAAAGCGCTCTGCCGCTTCTCTGCACGGACGGAGTGCTGGATCCCTTCGGTCTTATCGCAGCGGGACTTGTATGGAAGTACCTGCAGGAGCACGAAGGGGAAGAGAGATCGGAGGACCGCTTCACGGATCTTGAGAGGAGCATTTCAAATGATGCGGCTGTTCCGGAAAAAGATCCCCTGGTTCTGCGCACGGTCCTCGAAGTCCGGGAGAGTTCTCTGACGGCTGCGTTTTCTGTAACAGACCCGGAAACGGGAGAGACAGAAAAGATCACGGATCCTGCGGCCTTCCTCAAAGAGTACGGGGATACGTCAGACTTTACAGAGGAGTCTCTGCCTGCTCTTTCCTTTCTCACCACCTGTGCAGCTGCAGAAGAGGAGACGAAAGGCCTGCAGGGGGACGGCGTTCTGCTGTCCGGCCTGCCGCTCGATCTTTTCTATGCGGCGATGGAAGGGCAGGAGGTGGAGGCGCGCGATGCCGACGGGAAAGAATTCCGCCTGACCATCGGACGGCAGAAGGTGTTCGTCCGGCTCACCACCCGCTCGATCAGCGATGAGGACGGTAATTTTACCGGCGTGCGCCTTTTCGGTGTCCGTCCCCTGTGCATGACGGGAAGAGGACTGACCTATGCCCTCGACGGACAGAACCTTACTCTCCTTTCGCCGAAGGAGGTTCAGATCCTGCACCTGTTTGATCCGGTGATGAAGCCGGGCAGTATGGCGGAGATCGAGACGGAAATATCGCCGGAGAAAGTCCGGCGCTTCTATGAGGAGACAATCCCGGCCCTTCTTCAGACCGGGCTTGTTTCCTTAAGCGACGGGGCAAAGAGCCGCGTCATGCGCTATCTTGCCCGGGGCACAAATGGAGAGGAGAGCCTGTGCTGACACCCAAAACATTTCTCATCGTCTGTCCCCTGGTCTTTCTTGCGGGACTTGTGGATTCCATCGCGGGCGGCGGAGGACTGATCTCCCTGCCCGCGTATCTTATTGCGGGCCTTCCGGTCCACGGCGCCATCGCGACCAACAAGATGTCCTCATCCTGCGGCACCTTTACGACCACCGTGCGGTTTTTGAAGCACGGCCTTGTGAACATCCGCATCGCGATCCCGACGGTGATCGCGGCGATCGTGGGATCAAGCCTCGGGGCAAGGCTCTCCCTGCACCTGCCGGAGGATATCCTCAGGCGGATCCTGCTCTTCGTGCTGCCCGTTGTCGCCTTCTTCGTGCTCAATCCGAAGCTCTTTAAGGACCGGGAGGAGAGCAAGACCCAGGTCACCGGGAAGACCATCGCGATCGCGGTCCTTGCGGCGTTTCTGATCGGCATGTATGACGGACTCTACGGGCCGGGGACCGGGACGTTTCTTATCATCGCCTTCACCGTGTTTGCAAAGCTTTCGATCCGCACGGCAAACGCGCAGGCAAAGTGCATCAACCTTGCGAGCAACATCACGGCGCTGGTACTGTTTCTTTTAAGCGGCAGCGTCATCGTGCCCCTGGGGCTTGCCGCGGCCGCCTGCAACGTCGCCGGAAACCTCATCGGCTCCGGAATCGTCATGGACAAGGGAGCACAGGTCGTTCGCCCGATCATCCTCGTGGTACTCGTTCTGCTGCTTCTTCGCGCACTCGGTGTATACTGAAGGAACAGTTTTTTCTCATCTCATCAGGACTGTTTGGAGGGTTTCTATGGAACAGGCAAAGGTATATTTCACGGACTTTCGGACAACGCTTGGCGTCTCGCTTCCCGAGAAGCTCCAGAAGCTGATCCGCCGCGCGGGAATCGGTGACATCAACATGGACGGCAAGCTTGTCGCCATCAAGATGCATTTCGGGGAGATGGGCAACATCGCCTATCTTCGCCCGAACTATGCGAAGGCGGTGGCGGACGTCGTAAAGGAGCTCGGCGGGAAGCCGTTCCTCACGGACTGCAACACGCTTTATCCGGGCTACCGGAAGAACGCCATTGACCACATGTACTGCGCCGAGGTCAACGGCTTCAACTGGATGACCTGCGGATGTCCCGTGATCATCGCGGACGGCCTTCGCGGCACCGATGACATCGAGGTGCCGGTTCGAAACGGCGAGTACTGCAAGACGGCGTTTATCGGCAAGGCGGTCATGGACGCGGACGTGTTCATCTCCCTCACCCACTTCAAGGGCCACGAGTCGACAGGCTTTGGCGGCACCCTGAAGAACATCGGCATGGGCTGCGGCTCCCGCGCTGGCAAGATGCAGCAGCATAACAGCGGAAAGCCCCATGTCATTACCGAGAAGTGCCGCGGCTGTCATCGCTGCGCACGGGAGTGCGGTTCGGATGCGATCAGCTATGATACCGGAAAGGCTTACATCAACCCCGACATCTGCAAGGGGTGCGGCCGCTGCATCGGTGCCTGCTCGTTTGATGCGATCGAGAACGATAACTGGGATGCCAATGAGCTTCTGTGCCGCAGGATCGCCGAGTACTCCCAGGCGGTCTGCGACGGAAGACCCTGTTTCCACATCAGTCTCATCACCGATGTGTCGCCCAACTGCGACTGCCACGGCGAGAACGATGCGCCGATCCTGCCGAACATCGGCATGCTCGCATCCTTCGATCCCGTTGCCCTGGATCAGGCCTGTGTGGACCTGTGTCAGAAGGCGGATCCGATCCGCAACTCCCAGCTTGGCGACAACCTGGCAAAGCCGGACTGGCACTGCCATCACGATCACTTCAAGGACAGCAACCCGAACGTCGCCTGGAAGGAGACACTCGAGCAGGGCGAGAAGATCGGCCTCGGGACCAGGCAGTATGAGCTCGTCACAATGAAATAAGATCTGGGAAAATCAGGGAAACTGTAAAAGACCGGACAGGAGAGAACGTTTGGATCTCTTCTGTCCGGTCTTTGGCGTTTTCTGCGGCTGATCACGTCGCCTTTCCCGCAAACTGGGTCATGTACAGGTCGTAGTAGGTGCCCTTCTTTTTCAGCAGTTCCTCGTGGGTTCCGCTCTCCGTCACGTGGCCGTGGTCGAGGACGAGGATCCGGTCGACGTCGCGGATGGTGGAGAGGCGGTGGGCGATGATAAGGCTCGTCCGGTTTTCCATGAGATTCGTCATCGCGCTCTGGACGTGTTTTTCGGTCCTGGTGTCGACGCTGCTGGTTGCCTCATCGAGAATCAGGATCTTCGGATCCGCCGCCATGGCGCGGGCGATGGTGAGGAGCTGTCTCTGTCCCTGGGAGAGACGCTCGCCGGCGCGCTTCAGGAAGAACTGATACTTCTTCGGCAAAAGCTGTATGAACGGATCGGCGTTTGCAAGCACCGCCGCCTGCTGCACCTGTTCATCGGTCGCCCCGGCATTGCCGTAGCGGATGTTCCCGGCGATGGTATCCGAGAACAGCACCGTATCCTGCAGCACGATCGCCGTGTTTTTCCGAAGGAAGGAGCGGTCCATCTCTTTGATGTCGACGCCGTCGATGGAGATGGAGCCAGAGTCCGGGAAGTAGAACCGAAGCAGCAGGTTTACGACGGTCGTCTTGCCGGAGCCCGTTGCTCCGACGAGGGCGATCTTCTCTCCGGGGCGAATCGTGAGGTTAAAGTCCGTAAGGACCGGGTGCCCCGGCGTGTACGAGAACGTGACGTCCTGGAACTTCACCTCTCCCTTCATGGGATCCGGAATTTTCGTTCCCTCGTTGTTCTCGTCCTTCTCGTCCATCAGCTGGAACACGCGCTCCGCACCGGCAAGGGCCGTCTGGATCGTGCCGAAGAGCTGGGCGATGTCGTTGATGGGCCTTGAGATCTGCTTTGCCCAGATGAGGAAGGCGCTCACGGTACCAATGGAGAGAAGCCCCGTAAGTGCCGCGCAGCCGCCGGCCAGGGCGACGAGAACGAAGCCCGCGTTGGAGATGCAGTTCATGATGGGACCGGTGGAGCCGCCGAGGATCTCGGCGCGGATGCCGGCGCCTGTCAGGCGGTCAGAGACGTCATTGAACTGTTTTTTCACATGATCCTGCCGGCTGAAGGCGGTGATGGTCCGGTATCCGGTGACCATCTCCTGCGCATATCCGTCGAGTTCTCCGAGAACCTCGGAGCGCTTCCGGAAGGCACGGCGCTGCACGCCGGAGAGGAGCTTTGTCGCGACAAGGGATGCAAACACCGAGATCAGGGTCACAAGGCTCATCTGCCAGCTCACGAGGAACATGATCACGATCGTGCCGATCGTCTGCAGGATGCCGGAGACAAAGGCGGCCACCGAGGTCGAGATCGTCTGGGAGATGTTTTCGACATCGCTCGTCATGCGGCTCATGATGTCACCGCTCGAGTGGGTGTCAAGGTACGGGACGGGCAGGTGGTCGATTTTAAGGAACAGGTCATGGCGCATGCGAAGCGTCACACGCTGCGAGAGCAGGGCTGCGATGAGCGACTGCGCAAGGCTCGAGAGCGCCTGTACGATGTAGAGGGCAAGGAGCGTGAAAAGGAGGCGCTTCAGCCCTCCCGTGGACCTGTCAAAGATCGCATCGATCGCATTGCCCTGACAGATCGGGGCGAAGACCTGGGTCACGGTTGCAACGCCAACCGCAAGAAAGAGGAAAATAAGGAACCACTTCTCTCTGCCAAAGTAGGAGAGAAGACGCTTTGCGGCGTCCTTTGCGTGCTTTGGCTTTTCGACGTTCTGTGCCATCCCGGGGTGACGGCCGCCCCCGATCCGGATCTGCGTTTTTTCCTTCTCAGGCATCGAGGGCCTCCTTTCCGAGCTGGAGCTCGCAGATGTCGCGGTAGATGGGACAGTTCTGAATCAGCTCCCTGTGGGTGCCAAGTCCCGCCGTTTTCCCGTGGTCGAGGACCAGAATCTGATCCGCATCCTCGATCGAGTGGATGCGCTGGGCGACAATGACCTTCGTGAGGCCTTGCCGCTTCTTTTTGAGCTCCTCATAGAGCTCTGCCTCGGTGGCAAGATCGAGGGCGCAGGTTGCATCATCGAGGACGAGGATTTCTGCCTTCCCGGCAAGGGCTCTTGCGATGCTGATGCGCTGTTTCTGTCCGCCGGAGAGGGAATGACCGCTCTCGGTCACCTCGGTGTCGTATCCGTTCTTCTGCTCCCTGATGAATCCGTTCGCCCGTGCGATGCGGGCGGCGTCTGTAAGATCATCATCTGTCACGCTCTCCCGCCCGAAGGAGATGTTGTAGGAAATGCTCCCCGAATAGAGCTCTGCCTTCTGTGAGACGTAGGCGATCCGATGCCGAAGATCCGCCAGGGAGAAGTCCTTCACGATCCTTCCGTCAATCCGGATGGAACCGTCTGTCGCGTCATAGAAGCGGGGAAGGAGCTGGACAAGGCTTGTCTTGCCGCAGCCCGTCGCGCCGATGATGCCGAGGGTCTGTCCTTTTTTCAGGGAGAAGGAGATGTGGGAGAGCACCGGCTCTTCCGTACCGGGATAGGTAAAGGAGACATCCTTAAAGGTAATGCTTCCGGTATCCTGTTCGGGTTCGGCCTCTGCCCCGTCCCGGATCACGGGCTCTGTGTTCAGGACCTCCTCCACGCGGCGCACCGAGGCGAAGGCGCGGGTCAGGTTCTGGAACATGTCCGCAAGAAAGGTCACCGCATTGAGGATCATCGTCATGTAGGTGATCGAGGCGATGACGGCACCGGACTGCAGGCTGCTGCCTAAGAGCTCCTCTTTGCCGGCAAGGCGAAGGAGCAGGATGACGGAGAGGTTCAGGACGATGTTCGTGTACGGCGTAAGGAGGGCGATCAGTTCGTTGACCTTCAGCGTCGTATCGCACAGGTCCTGATTGACTTTGTCGAAGCGATTCTGCTCCGCGTCCTCCTGCACGAAGGCGCGCACGACCCTGTCACCGGCAAGATTTTCCTGCACGGCGGTGTTCACGCCGTCGAGCTTTTCCTGAACGAGGGCGTAGGCCGGGGATGCCTTATGAAGGAAGAAGAGGATCGCGGCCACGATAAAGGGCAGGGCGCACAGGGCGATGAGGGCAAAGCGAGGGGATTCATGAAAGAGCATGGAGATACCGCCGCAAAACATCAGCCCTGCGCGGACAAGTCCCCGCATCAGGGTCATGACAAGGTTCTGGATCTGGGTCACGTTGCTGCAAAGACGCGTGACGAGAGACCCGGTGGAAAAGGCGTCGGTCTGCTCAAAGGACAGATCCAGGATATGAGAGAAGAGATCCTTGCGCACATCGTTGCCAAAGCGCTGGGACCCGATGTTGGCGAAGACGCCGCACAGGACGCCGCAGGTGCCGCCGGCAATGACGAGCAGGATCATGCGGATGCCGATGGAAAGGACGAGGGACAGGTTCCCCTGGGCCACTCCGTCGTCGATGATCTGAGCCATGAGATCCGGCTGTATGAGATCGACGCTGATTTCGCCGACCATGAACAGCGGTGCCAGGACACAGAACAGGCGGTACTTGCGGAGGTGGTGCCAGAGAGTGACATGAGATGTCTTTTTCATGTAAGTAGTTCTCCACACTACGAGGGGCATTATACGGCATCTGTGGTAGTATTTGCTAAGGACAATCTGACTAAAACAGGAGACCTGAAAGGAACATGCATGGGAAAACGGAAGGTAAAGCTTGAAGATCTTCTTGCGGGACGCGAAAACCTCCCTTACGAGGAACAGGTACATTACGTTCATGCGCTTCTGGATTCCGGGAAGATCACGCCGCTTCAGAGGGCAAAGACCAACGGCCGCCGTCCTGCTCTTGCGCTTTCCTACTGGGAGATGACAAAGGACCGGGATTACTCGGATCTGAAGGATGAACTACTGTATGACACGGTACCGGAGATCCGGGTGGATTACTACCTGCGAAACCTCTCCACCTATGAAAAGGAGCGGGACGATGTACGGCTTCTCTCGGCATTCTTCAAAGATCACAGACAGGAGCTCTCCCGCCCGGTCTCTGTCAACGAGAGATCCTTCATGATCTTTCACCGGGAGAAGTTTCTGTCACAGGGCGGTGGAAAGACCCTGCTGTCCCACTGCGGCCTGGAGATAGGCGCTCTCAACACCGTTCAGACCGCGGAGCCTTTTTCCTATTATGCGGGAAGCCGGGCTGTGCCGCAGAACCTTCTGATCCTCGAGAACAAGGACCCCTTCTGCGGGATGCGCTCACACCTTCTTGCGGGGCAGAACACCATTCTTGGCAAAACCATCGATACCCTGATCTACGGCGCGGGGAAGAAGGCCGTCGCAAGCCTTTCGGACTTTTCCATCTCTGCGGAGCCGTACATGAAGGATCCGGGCAATCATTTCTACTACTTCGGGGATCTCGATTATGAGGGGATCGGCATCTATGAGCACCTGCGGGAGCGTTTTCTGTCCCTGTACGGGATCGAGATTCTGCCTTTTGGGGAAGCCTATCTTGCCATGCTGCAAAAGGGGCAGGGCGTTCTGCTTCCCAAAACGAAAGAGAGACAGAACCGGAACGTGTCCGGCGCCTTCTTTTCGTACTTTGATACAGAAAGCGTGCAGCGGATGGAACAGATCCTGAGCGATGGCTGTTATATTCCCCAGGAAATCCTGAATGAGGCGGACTACTGATGGAGTACGGATTTCTCAAAAACTTTGCAAGGCGCATGAAAAATGTCGGGCTCTACAGCCTGCTGGTCCTGAACAGCTCGCAGAAGCAGACCTGGAAGGACTACGGAATCGAGAGCCCCGACGAGGAGCTGAACCTGATCTACTGCATTCTCCTCTTTGTCATGGAGCAGTCCCTGAAGGAGGAGGCCTGCACTCTGGACGACATCACGGTCTATGTGGACGATCTGAATGCGACAGGCTTTTGCCACCCGCTTTCCTACGACCAGTGCCATGAGCTTTCCGACTTTGTGATCAATACAATCCTCTCCAACGGCGGAAGTCCGATGTACTTTGAGGGCTTTGATTTCGAGAGCAAAAGCATGCAGCAGATCCGCATCAGCTACATCGCAAACCGCATCGTCTACGTGGACGGCGAGGTGCGGCGGACGTCCTACTATCTCACCGACGACGGATACAACCTGCTCCTCGGGACGCTGGAGGTGGAGGACAACCTGAAGCTCTCCATCCACGAGATGATCTTCAAGCTCCATCTCGAGAAGCAGAGCTATGACAAGGCCCTCGATGATGTCAAAAACATCTTCAACCTCATGCGGATTCAGATTCAGAAGATCCAGGAGGCGATGCTCCAGATCCGGAGGAATGCGCTCTCCTACGAGACCGCGGATTACCGGCAGATTCTCGAGGAGGACCTCGACACCATCGACAGCACGAGGGAGAAGTTTGCGGGGTACCGGGAAACCGTCCGGAAGCGGGAGATGGAACTTCGCGGCATGGACCCGGCGCGCTTTGACGAGGCGGAGAAGGAGCGGCTCTCGAATCTGGTGGAGATCGAGTCCTATCTCTCCCGGGCAATCGACGAGTACCAGCGCATCCTGAACGGGCACTTCGACCTTCGAAGCCTCTACAGTCAGGAACTCGAGAAGGTCTCTGCCTTTACTGCAGTACAGCGCTTCCCGCTTCGCGAAAAGCTCTTTGATCCCATCCTCGACAATCCGGAGCCTCTGTGGGATCTGAACCGGTTCCTCTCTCCGCTTTTTGTCCGGGACCCGGAAAAGATCTTCAATATCAACAAGGCGATGCAGGTGCAGTCCGTGCACTACGCACAGGCCGAGGGGGAGAGCGTTGAGACCGAAGACTTCGACGAGGAAGAATGGCTGCGGGAGCAGGAAAGACTGCGGAAGGAAAAGCTTTCCCGTTATGAGAAGTGCCTGAGACTGATTCTGCATGAACTTGCAAAGACCGGCCGGGTGACACTCTATCAGCTCGATCTTGCAACGAGAGATGATCCCGCTCTCCGGCAGGAGCTTCTTCCAAACGTCGGAATCTTCAAGGAGATCATGGTGGAGCTTCTCAGGGCTCAGGTGCTCGACATCGATGCGCTTCGCAGAGAGCGGTCCGAGTATCTCATTGAAGCCCCGGAGACCTTTGAACTCTCTTTGATGGTCCTGAATATTCTTGACGAAGACCCAAAGCTTTCGGGAATTCACAGGATCCTGATCTACCGGCTGAAGGACCACAGTCCGGTGGTTTTTGAACACGTCCCTGCAGAGGATGGGAAAGAAAAAACCATCCGCTGCTCCAATGTCTGTCTGAAAGTGGAGGATGCACAGGCCGACCATGAGTTATGAGAATGAGGATATTCAGAAGGCACAGGAGATCTTTTCCGTGCTGGTGGAAAAGCATGAACTTTCGGAGGAGGCAAACCCTTCCCTGTATCGTGCCTTTACGCAGAGCGCCGAGGTTCAGATGCTGGTGAAGCAGCAGGGAGAGTTCTCCCGCTGCGACATCGAGCGCTATGCCGATGTCATCTATCTGATCCCGAAGGAGGACAATTTGTACTTTGGCTACTCGAGGCAGGAACTGAAGGAGAGACTGTGCCGCAGCAACGCGATGAACCGGGATTACTACCTTGCGATGTTCGTGATTCTCGTGATCCTCGTCGAGTTTTATGACGGGCAGGGCACGAGCGCGAGAACACGGGACTTTCTTCGGACCGGGGATCTGCAGAACAAAATCAGCTCCTACCTGAAGGAAGGGTGTGACCGGTATGACCGGAACGAACAGGCAAGGGTCGGCATGGCCTTCTCCGAGATGCAGCATGCCTGGGAGTCCCTGCGCTCCGACAATGCTCTCTCGAGGCGGCGTACCACAAAGGAGGGCTTTCTCTACAATATCCTCCACTTCCTCGAGGAACAGGGGCTCATCGCCTATATCGAGAAGGACGAGATGATCAAGACCATGCCAAAACTCGACCACTTCATGGACTGGAACCTTCTGAACAGGGTCAACTATGAGCGCGTTCTTTCGGTGCTGCGCCATACGGGAGAGGAGGAAAGCGATGAGTAAGATCAGCCGCATTCGCATGATCAACATCAACTACAACCACGATGCGATCAGGATCTCCGACGAGACCTTTGACCTGAACGGGGAGAGCACGCTCCTGTCGCTCCAGAACGGCGGCGGAAAGTCGGTGCTCGTGCAGATGATCACGGCACCCTTTGTGCATGGAAGGTACCGGAACGTGAAGAACCGGAAGTTCTCGTCCTACTTCACCTCTCCACAGCCTTCGTTCATTCTTGTGGAGTGGGCACTCGACCAGGGAGCGGGATATGTAATGACCGGCATGATGGTCCGGAAGAATCCAAAACTTGAGGATTCCGGGCAGGACCAGCTGGAAATCCAGAACGTGATCAGCGCCTACCGTGAGGACTGCGAGAACGATATCACGCATCTTCCTGTCATTGAACATGACGGGAAGAGTGTGCATCTCAAAACCTTCGGTCAGTGCAAAACCCTCTTTGATCAGTACCGGAGAAATCCGGAGATGGACTTCGCATCCTTTGACATGAACAACAGTGCCCAGTCCCGGGAGTACTTCCGGCGTCTTCAGGAGTTTCGGATCAACTACCGGGAGTGGGAGAACATCATCCACAAGGTCAACGAACAGGAGAGCGGCCTCGGTGAACTGTTCTCCGACTGCAAGACGGAAAAGGACCTCATCGAGAAGTGGTTTCTCGACGAGATCGAGAAAAAGCTGACCCGGGGCTCCAACCCGGATGATACCGACGGGAGCAGGATGCGGGGGTATCAGGACCTCACGGAGAAGTACATCCTCTCCTGCGCGCAGAACGAAACCCAGATCCGGAGAAGAGATACCGTGCAGCTCTTCCGGGAAGACGGAAAGACGCTCCTTGCAAAGTCGCAGGCTCTTGTCGGCGCAAAATGCGCAAGACTTGATGAACTCTCGACCATCCTCTCCTTCAGGTCTGACATGGAGAAACTTGCAAAGGACGCCTCCTTCGATGCCACGGCTGAGGAGGATCAGATCAGCCAGGTGGAGGACGAGCTGAAAAAGCTCACCTATGAGGAGCTCTCCGGCAGATGGTATGTAGAAGAGGATAACCTGGAGCAGAAAACCAAAAGGCAGGAAGAGGCAAGGCAGGAGCTTGACGACAAGAAGGAGGAACAGCAGGAGACGATTGCCTCCCAGCACCGGCTCGAACTTGCCGGCCTTTTTGCAGATGTTCTCTCTGCGAAGGCGGATCTTTCCGGCATCCTGCAGCAGATGGAGGTCGCAAGACAAAACGAGCAGGAACTTGCTCCGGAGCGGAACTTTCTTGGATTTTCTCTGAACCGCTGGTATCAGGAGCAGGAGAAGGAAACCGGCCAGAAGCGTGATGCCGCAGCTGCGGAAAAGGATGAGGCAGAGGCCGGCATCCGGAAGGCAAAAGAGGCGCAGAAAGATCTTCGGGGACAGATCATACAGGCAGAGAAAAAGATCGCGGGGCTGACTGCCTCCGTCAAAGCCTATGACCGTATCGAGGCTGACTACAACAGGCGCTTTGGCAGAAGCCTCTTAAGAAGCATCGACGGGACATATCCGGACGGAATGCTTCAGAAGGAGGAAGAGGACGTTCAGAGTGCGGCCAAATCCTGCAAAAAGGAACAGGCCAGTCTTTCCGCAGAGCTCTCCACCATGGAGGGAAAAATCCGGAGCGCAAAGGATGCGAAAAAAGCCGCGCTGGATGCGGTCTATGAGAACCAGCGGCAGCAGGAGATCGCAGACCAGACATTGAGGGAGCTGGAGAACGAGATCGGGGTCCGAAAGGATATCCTGAAGTATGCATCCCTTAGCGAGGAGAACCTCTACAGTACCGACAGAATCCTCGAGGCCTTATCCGCAAAGCGCTCCGCCCTGGACGACAAGGTCAGAGCCCTGACGCTGGAGCTCTCCTCGATGGACAATGAGCTGCAGTCCCTGACAAACGGAAAGAGCGTGGAGCTGCCGAAAGCCCTGCATGAGGCACTGGAGAAGCTTGGCATTGCGGAGGTAAGCGGCCTTCAGTGGACGAGACGAAACGGCAGGAGCAAAGAGGAGAACCGGGCACTGCTTCAGGCACACCCGTTCCTTCCCTATGCCCTGATCGTCTCGAGGGAGGAACTGCAAAGACTTCACGATGCGCACCTTTCCATCTACACCACCTCGCCGATTCCGCTTGTCACGAGAGAGAGCCTTGCAGAGGGCAGCGCGGAAGGGGAGGACGGCCCTGTCCGGGCATCGGATGGCACGCTGTTTTACATGCTGTTCAACGAGCACCTGCTCGATGAGAAGGAACTCGTCCGCATGATCGAAGAGCTGAAGGGACGGCGGCAGAATACGTTCTCCCGTCTTCAGGAGACGAGGCAGGAGTCCGATGCGTACTTCAGGCGTGCCGAAATCCTGCGCTCCCAGAAGCTCACCCTTGACGGGTACACGAAGGCGCAGAAAGACGTACAGGATCTTGCGGCAGAACGGGAAGCACTCCTTCTAAAGCAAAAGAATGCCGAGGATGCGGAGAGTGCGCTTCTCGACCGGAAACAGCTGCTGCAAAAGAGCATTGAGGAGGCAGGCCGGAAACTCGAGGCACTTGCGGGGCAGGAGAGGGACTTGAAGACCCTTCAGGAGCAGTACCAGGTAATGCTGGAAGATGCTGCAGAGAGAAAACGGCAGGAGTGTCTCAGGGCAGATCTTACGGAAAAGGAGAAGGAAGAAGCCCAGACAGAGAGCAGTCTTGGTCTTCGGGACCGGGAGCTGATCCGTGCGATCGCGGAGCTTTCAGGCGCCCTGAAGGATCTCACGGCACGGCACGCGAAGTATGCGGCCTTTGCATCCTGTGAAAAACCGGACTCCATACCTGAGACTGCGCTTGCCGACGCTGCTGCCATGGAGGCGCGCTTTGCGGCGATCGAGGAGCGGACGAGCGGAAGGCTCCGCGGGCTCGAGGAGGACAGAACCAGGGCACAGAAGAGTCTTGATCAGGCAGCGCGAAAGCTCGAGAACAAGGAAAAGCGCTACGGGATGGAGCAGGGGGACTACGAGGGCGTCACCTACAGCGAGGAGGAAGACGATCACCTGAGCCGTGTTCTGAACCGGATCGGCAGGGAACTCGAAGCCCTGCAGGGCGCTCTGACGAAAGCCTCCTCCGATGCGGCGGTGGCAAAGAGCCGGTGCGATACAGCCCTCCAGAGAATCCGCGAGGAGACCGGTTTCGAGGAGCCGATGGACAAAAGAGAGGTGTCGAAGAAGGACTTCGCGGGACTTCGGAAAAAGCTTGCCGCAGAAAAGGAAGAGCACGTAAAGCAGAAAAACGCTCTGGAACGAAAAGCCCAGCTGTACACAAACATGCAGGTAATGTTCGATGGCTACGAACGGGAGAGCGGCATGGAGGACGAGAAGGAGCTCGAGGAGGACTTTACGACGTACTCCTCCGATGCGCTCCGCGCCTTTGGTTCAGATCTTATGAGCACATACCGGCGCCTCGAACAGGAACAGAAGGATACGGCAGAGGATCTT
Organism: uncultured Lachnospiraceae bacterium; assembly: GCA_900315055.1. Taxonomy (GTDB): domain Bacteria; phylum Bacillota; class Clostridia; order Lachnospirales; family Lachnospiraceae; genus CAG-791. The sequence continues at coordinate 21,496 of OMXP01000020.1, read as the reverse complement.
CGAATGGTACTGGATACCATCGGGAAGAAGCCGGCCTATCAGGAAGAGTTCTTCCAGCGGCCGATCCAGACGCTGAAGCTCGTCCTTCAGAAGGGAGATGCCGGGCAGGTGGAGAGCCACCTGTCGGATATTCTTCTTTCCATCGACAGGACGATGGAAAAGCTCTCCGTGGATCTTGCCTTTGTTGAGAGGGACCGGAAGCAGCTGATCGGGCAGCTCTTTGACTACGTCCGCAGCGTCCATGCGGAACTTGGCAAGATGGACGCGAACTCGACCATCCGTCTCCACGAACGGGCCGTAAAGATGCTGAAGATCGTAACCCCGTCCTTTGAGGATAATGAAAGCATCTACCGGGCACGTCTTGAGGAGATGTTCGACCATCTGGTAAAGACAGGCCTTGAGAGCCTGAAGAGTGCGCCGGAGAGCACGGCGCTGCATGATCTTGTGGGCAGGAGCCTCACAACCCGGCAGCTCTTTGACGGCGTCGTCGGGACCGCGAACGTCCATCTGCAGATCTACAAGGTGGAGACCGACCGGGAGGTGCAGATCTCCTGGAGCGAGGTTGCGAGCAACTCCGGCGGAGAGGGCTTCGTCTCGGCCTTTGTCATTCTCTCGAGCCTTCTCTACTACATGCGGCGCGATGAGAATGATATCTTTGCCGACCGCAATGAGGGCAAGGTCCTTGTCATGGACAACCCCTTCGGCGTCGCAAGTTCTGCGCACCTTCTGCGCCCGATGATGGAGATGGCAAAAAAGAACAACACCCAGCTCATCTGTCTTTCGGCCTTAAGCGGCGGCGAGATCTACGACAGGTTCGACAACATCTATGTGCTGAACCTTGTGCACAGCGCGTCGAACCGCAGTCAGCAGTATCTGAAGAGCACTCACAAGAGCGGCGCACAGGTGGAGACGATCTCCAGTGCCCGGGTTGAGGTGCAGGACGGGGAAGAACCGGTCAATGAGAAAGACCTGCTGTTCTGAAAGACGGATCTGAGACAGAAATAGGAGAGATACGGACATGGAGATCAGAACGGTGGCGCTTATCGGCGCGGGAGCAATCGGCGGATACTTTATCTGGGGGCTTGCGGGCGCCCTGGGAGATGACTTCTGTGTGGTGGCAGACGGAGCGCGGAAGGAGCGGCTTACACGGGACGGCCTTGTGATCAACGGAGAGAAGGCAGTATTCCCCGTAAAGACTCCGGAGGAAGCAAAGGGTGCGGATCTTGTTCTTGTTGCGACAAAGTATGCGGGACTTCCCTCCGCCTGCGGGGAGGTCCAAAAAATCCTCACGGATCAGACGATTGTCATAAGCCTGTTGAACGGCGTCGACTCCGAGGAGATCCTGGGGGATGCCATCGGTAAAGAGCACGTGGTAAATGCCTACATGATCATCTCCTCCGAGCACCGGGAAAATGCGGTGACCTTCAATCCCGCCGTGACGACGGGGCTCTTTTTCGGAGAGCGGGATACCAAAGAGAAGACCAAGCGGTGTCAGGCCCTCGAGAGACTCTTTGCAAGAGGACAGTGCAGGGCACAGTTCGTGCCGGACATCCTCTCCGGGCAGTGGCAGAAGTTCTGCCGGAACATCTGCTACAACCTGCCCCAGGCCATCCTCTCGGTCGGCATCGGAGCCTACGAGGACAGTGCGCATGTGATGGCGATCTCCGAGGATCTTGAGAAGGAGGTTCGGACGGTTGCTAAGGCCTGCGGCTGTCCCATACCGCCGGTCCGGCGCTCCAACATGGGCTACCGGAAGAACGCGCGCTATTCTACGCTCCAGGATCTCGACGCAAAGCGCCCCACCGAGGTGGACATGTTCTGCGGGGTGCTGATGAAGAAGGCAGAGGAGCACGGCATCGAGGTCCCGGTGACAAGGACCGTGTACCATCTCATCAAGGCGCTCGAGGAAAAGAACGAGGGAAAATTCGAGTATACGGACTGACTCCGTAATGCGGGATCAAACGTGAATTGTCTGGAACAGAGAACGGGCGGCAGGAAATCCTGCCGCCCGTTCGTTAACGGTACGCCTGTGGCGCACCCTTCTTCTTTTGTTTCGTATTCCCGGATCAGTAGTTCTCGGATCTGAGCTCAAAGTATGCCTGCGGATGGTTGCAGACCGGACATACCTCCGGAGCCTTTGTACCGATCACGATGTGGCCGCAGTTTCTGCACTCCCAGATCTTGACTTCGCTCTTCTCGAAGACTTCCTTCTCCTCGACGTTGTGGAGCAGTCTGCGATAGCGCTCCTCATGGGTCTTCTCGATGGCTCCGACACCGCGGAACTGCTCGGCAAGATCGTGGAAGCCCTCTTCATCGGCATCCTTTGCCATGCGGTCGTACATGTCGGTCCACTCGTAGTTCTCACCCTCTGCTGCGGAGAGCAGGTTCTCCTCGGTCGTCCCCAGCATCCCGAGTGCCTTGAACCAGAGCTTTGCGTGCTCCTTCTCATTGTCCGCGGTCTTCAGGAACAGGGCTGCGATCTGCTCGTAGCCGGCCTTCTTGGCAACGGATGCGAAATAGGTGTACTTGTTGCGTGCCTGGGACTCGCCGGCAAATGCCTCGAGCAGGTTTTTCTCGGTTTTGGTCCCCTTATACTTGTTTTCTGCCATGATTGATTTGCTCCTTTCGTGGCTGTTTTTGGTTTACCCCAACAGGTTCATTTTAGCATACTCCTCAGGCACCAAACAGATAGGATGTCATCGACAGCGCCCCGAGCTCCCGGTAGTCGTTGAAGACGCTTACGGGATCACTCTGATCTGCAGCGCCGAGGGCGGTAAGGAGCGGGAAGTAGTGATCCGGCATCTGCACGGCCTGCCGTGCCCCCGGGATGCCGCGGTAGTTCTTCGGGGTCTCAAAGTCGCCGTCCGTGATCGCATCGCGGATCTCGTGGTCGAAGGCATCGGCCCAGTCAAAGCCTCCCTCCATCTCGTAGTCGCAAAGAGCCAGGTTGTGGACGACGTTTCCGGAGCAGAAGATCAGAACCCCCTCGTCCCGTAAAGGCTTCAGGCGCTTCCCCACTTCAAAGTGACCCTCCGGGCCTGCAAACATGTCCGTACTTACCATGACGACCGGGATATCCGCTTCCGGGTACATGCTGCAAAGGGGCACCCACACGCCGTGATCGATCCCCCAGCCGGGATCCTCCTGTCCGAGATCCCGAAGAAGGGAGAGCACCTTGTCCGCAAGGGAAGGAGAGCTCTTCGGGGTGTAGGTGATCGCATAGAGCTCTTTCGGGAACCCGTACATGTCGTTGATCTGGCGGTTCTTATCCGTCTTCAGCACATGCGTTCCCTGGCTTGTCCAGTGGGCGGAGATTGCAACGATCGCCTTCGGGCGGGGAAGTTTTTTCCCGAGCTCCTCCCAGCACGTTCTTGCGGGATTGTCGGTAATCGCGTTCATCGGGGATCCGTGGCCCACAAAGACCACGGGCATTCGGCTGTTTTCCATGGGATACCTCCTGTTTGTATGACACCTGAAAACAGTGTATCATTTTTACCAATCATTGTACTTAGGAGGTGAGCGGTATGGCGATTGTTCGAAACAAGGTGGCGGTCATCGGCGCAGGACATGTCGGAACGACGCTTTGCTATCATCTTGCGGCGGCGCAGGTCTGTGACGACCTTGTTCTCATCAACCGGAACAGGGACAAGGCCTGGGCGGAGGTCATGGATCTTCGCCATTCCCTGGGATACACGGAGACAAAGATGAGCATCCGGGAGGGAACCTATGCGGACTGCTCTGATGCGGACATCGTGGTGTTTGCGGTGGCGGCAGCCTACAGGGAGGGCATGACCCGCCTCGACATGCTCGACAATGCGGCGGATATCCTCACGGAAATCATTCCGCAGGTCATGGCATCCGGGTTCGACGGGATCTTCGTTGTCATCACGAATCCGGTGGATTCTCTGACGCTCCTCGTGCAGAAGCTCTCCGGTCTTCCCGACACGAGAGTCATCGGCACCGGGACATCCCTTGACTCGGCACGTCTTCGCGTCTACCTTGCGGACCTCATGGATGTGGATGTCACGAGTGTCAATGCGATGTGCCTCGGGGAGCACGGGGACTCGATGATGATCCCCTGGAGCCAGGTGAGCGTCGGCGCAAAGAAGTTCACGGAGATCGTGGACGACAACCCGTCCCTCCTCCACGGACAGAGCTTTGACGACATCGAGCAGGATCTCGTCCAGGTGGCCTACAACATCGTCCGGCACAAGGGTGCGACCTACTACGGCATCGCCTCCGTCGCCTCGCGGATTATCCGCGCAATCCTGAACGACGAGAACACCGTCATGCCGGTGAGCACGATGCCCCACGGGGAGTACGGAATCCGGGATCTCTACCTCGGACTTCCGGCGGTTCTTACGGGAAAGGGTGTCAAGGAGCTGGTGGAACTGCACCTGACAGAGGAAGAGCAGAAGAGGCTGAACGCCTCCGCAGAGGTCCTCGAGAAGGCAAAGGCCAGACTTCAGGCGAGGACGCGGTGAAAAATTTGGCTCGCCCGAATTTTTAACTTTTCTTTTTTGCGGTTTGTGGTATAGTTGTGACACAGCGAATAAGGAACTGCGCAGAGAGGCACAGGCAGGTGTGCCCTTTCTGCGCTTTTTTTTGTTCCTGAACCTGTATACAGTGATTTTTGTGTACAAGAAATACACCAAGAGGAGAAAATGGAATGAAAAAGAGCAAAGCCTTCATGGCGCTTCTGCTCGCGGGTGCGATGGCAGCACTGACCGCCTGCGGAAGCTCCAGCAGCTCCACCACCTCAACGTCCACTGCCTCCGGATCCTCGACCGAAACCGGGTCGGATGCCGGCACCACGACAGCGGATGCCGCGGTGAGCGGAGAGGACATGAATATCATGCTTGAGACCCCTGTCGAGTCCCTGGACCCGCAGCAGGCAACCGACGGTACCTCGTTTGAGGTCATCGCCGATTACACCGACGGCCTCATGCAGATGGATGCCGACGGCTCCCCGATTCCTGCCATTGCAGAGAGCTATGAGGTCTCCGATGACGGCCTGACCTACACCTTCCATCTGCGCGAGGACGCAACCTGGAGCAACGGCACTCCGGTGACGGCTTCAGACTTCGTCTTCGGCTGGCAGCGCGCGGTTGATCCGGATGTCGCTTCCGAGTATGCGTACATGCTCAGCGACATCGGCCAGGTCAAGAACGCCGCCGAGATCATCGCCGGCGAGAAGGACAAGAGCGAGCTCGGTGTCACGGCAGTTGACGATCACACCCTTCAGGTGGAACTCAACGTCCCGGTCAGCTACTTCCTGAGCCTGATGTACTTCCCGACCTTCTATCCGGTCAACGAGGACTTCTACAACAGCTGCGCCGATACCTTCGGCACGAGCCCGGAGACGACGCTCTCCGACGGTGCGTTCATTCTGGACGACTATCAGCCCGCTGCAACGTCCTTCCATCTGACGAAGAACCCGGATTACTATGATGCGGATACCGTGCAGCTCGCCGGCCTCAATTATCAGGTCATCCAGGATTCCCAGCAGGCTCTGATGAGCTATCAGTCCGGCGATCTCGACACCACCCTCGTCAACGGCGAGCAGGTTGATCAGGTCAAGGACGATCCGGAGTTCATGACGATCGGTGCCGGCTATCTGTGGTACATCTCCCCGAACATGAACGCTTCGGATCCGGACGTCGCAGCAGCGCTTTCCAACAAGAACATCCGCATGGCGATGACCATGGCCATCGACCGCGATGCGATTACGAACGATGTCCTTCGCGACGGTTCGCTTCCGACCTACACGGCGGTTCCGCCGCAGTTCGCAACCGGCCCGGACGGCTCGGATTTCTCGGAAGATCAGGAGAAGTTCTCCGACTACTGCAAGTATGATGCTACCGCAGCAGCTGACTACTGGAAGAAGGGCCTCGAGGAGATCGGCAAGGACAGCCTGACACTTGACATGGTCGTCGACGCCGATGATGCACCGCAGAAGGTTGCAGCCGTCCTTCAGGAGCAGCTGCAGACGACTCTTCCGGGTCTTACCATCAACCTCACTGTCGAGCCCAAGAAGCAGCGCGTCCAGGATATGCAGGATGGCAACTTTGAACTGGGCCTGACCAGATGGGGCCCCGACTACGCAGATCCCATGACCTACCTTGGCATGTGGGTGACCGGCAACTCCAACAACTACGGCGGCTGGAGCAACTCCGACTATGATGCGATCATTGACGAGTGCACGACCGGCGATCTCGCAACCGATGCCCAGGGCAGATGGGACAAGCTCTATGACGCAGAGGAACTCGTGATGGAAGACGCCGTGATCTTCCCGCTGTACACGCAGGCAAACGCCGAGATGCTCTCGTCCAAGGTAACCGGTGTGGAGTATCACCCGGTGGCCCTGAACCGCGTCTACAAGCACGCCGTCAAGACAGAGTGAGAATGATTCGACTGTAAGGCCGAATGAAAGGTGACCGGACCTTTCCGGTTATCAGCCGCATGGAAGCGCATAACTTCGATGCGGCTCTTCTATTGAGAAACACGAGAATTTTTCAAAAGGAGAGAACAGCGTGAAGAAATATGTTCTCAAGCGTGTGCTCACGGCAATCGTGACACTGCTCGTAATACTGCTTGTCCTGTTTATCCTCATGCAGCTGATGCCCGGCTCCCCGTTCAACGACGAGAAGCTCAACGATGACCAGCGCGCAGCCCTGTACGCAAAGTACGGTCTCGACCAGCCGGTGTTCATCCAGTTCCTGCGCTATGTTGCCAACATGCTCCGCGGGGACTTCGGGGTCAGCTACAACATCTCGAAAAACACCCCGATCTCCCAGCTGATCCAGACGCGTCTTCCGATCTCCATCATGATCGGCGGCATGGCGGTGCTGCTCGGGGCCGTGGTGGGACTTCTGCTCGGACTTCTCGCCGCCCTAAAGCATGACACCTGGGTCGATACGATCTGCACGATCCTGTCCGTCATCGGCGTGTCGGTGCCATCCTACGTGTTCGCCCTGGGACTGTCCTACTACTTCGGATTCAAGCTCAAGTGGTTCCCGATGCTCTTCTCCCAGCGGCAGATGTTCCAGTCGAGCGTCCTGCCCTCGATCTCGCTGTCGATGTTCACGATGGCCTCGATCGCACGATTCACCCGCTCGGAGATGCTCGAGGTCATGGACAGCGAGTACATGCTGCTTGCAGAGTCCAAGGGGCTGTCCGGCTCCGCACTGGTCTTCCGCCATGCGCTTCGCAACGCCCTGATCCCCATCATCACAGTGCTCGCTCCGCTCATCGTCGATCTGATGACCGGCTCCCTTGTCGTCGAGAAGATCTTCTCGATCCCCGGCGTCGGTTCCCTTCTTGTGAATGCGATCCAGTCCAATGACTACAACGTGGTCATCGCCCTCGCGTTCATCTACTCGGCGATGTACATCGTCATCATGCTGGTGGTGGATATTCTCTACGGCATCATCGATCCCAGAATCCGTCTGGCAAAGAAAGGAGACTGACATGGCAGCAAAGAAAGCAGTTCTTCAGCCTGCTGCGGCGGCAGAGACTCCCTACGTTCCGACAGACGATGACTTCAAACTCAAGAACAGCGGCACCATCGATATTGACGAGAACTACGCATCCCAGAGCTACTGGAAGGATGTTATCGCCCACTTCTTCCACAAGAAGAGCGCGGTGGTCGGCATGATCCTTATCATCCTCATTACGGTTTTCGCGATCGTGGGACCCGGGATGAACAGCTTCAGCTACTCCCAGCAGAACCTTGCGACGAAGAACTTCGCGCCTCGCATTCCGGGACTCGAGAAGCTCGGGATCTTCGACGGACATGAGACCATGTCGACCTCGACCGGCTCCTATGTCGTGAACAACTATCAGGATAACGAGGAGTACAGCAACCTTTACTACTGGTTCGGCTCCGACAACTTCGGGCGTGACATCTGGACCCGCACCTGGTCCGGCACGAGAGTGTCCCTCATCATCGCGGTGGCGGCGGCCCTCATCGACATGATCATCGGCATGAGCTACGGCCTGATCTCCGGATACTTCGGCGGAAAGGTCGATATGATCATGCAGCGTATCCTCGAGGTCTGTAACGGCATCCCGAGGCTGGTCATCGTGACGCTCCTCCTGCTTGTCCTGGAGCCCGGCATGCTGACCATCATCTTTGCCCTGATGCTCACCGAGTGGGTGAGCATGAGCCGCATCGCCCGCGCGGAGATGCTAAAGCTCAAGGAACAGGAATATGTCCTTGCATCGAGAACCCTCGGCGCCGGGAGCTTTTTCATCATCTTCCGGCAGATCCTGCCGAACATCATCGGACCTATCATCACCCAGCTGATGTTTTCGATTCCGACCGCGATCTTCACCGAGGCGTTCCTCTCCTTCGTCGGTCTCGGCATTCCGGTGCCGCAGTGCTCTCTGGGATCTCTGATCTCGGATGGCTTCAACAGCCTGACCACGCATCCGTATCAGATCGTTCCGCCGATCATCATCATGGCGCTGCTCATGATGAGCTTCAACCTGGTCGCCGACGGTCTGCGCGAGGCACTTGACCCGAAGATGAAGCAGGCATAGCAAAGGAGCCCATATGGCACAGAAAGAACAGATCTTAAAGATCCGGGATCTCGACATCTCGTTCAAGACGAGTGCCGGCGAGGTGCACGCCATCCGCGGCATCAACCTGGATCTCATGAAAGGGGAGACGGTCGCCATCGTCGGCGAGTCCGGCTCCGGAAAGTCCGTCACCATGAAGGCCGCGATGGGCATCCTTGCGGACAACGCGAGGGTGAACGGCGGGACGATCGAGTTCACCTACCACCACGCGGACGGGACGAAGGAGACGGTGGACATCCTGAAGAAGGACAAGAAGTGGATCCGAAGCCACATCAACGGAAAGCGGATTGCGATGGTCTTCCAGGACCCGATGACGAGTCTCGATCCGACGATGCAGATCGGAAAGCAGATCATGGAAGGTATGATCTGGCACTACAAGACCCCGAAGCAGGAGGCATGGGACAAGGCCGTGGAACTTCTCCGGGAGGTCGGCATCGAGGATCCGGAGAAGCGCATGAAGGAGTATCCGCATCAGCTCTCCGGCGGCATGCGGCAGCGTGTCGTCATCGCGATCGCCCTTGCCTGCAATCCGGATCTTCTGATCTGCGATGAGCCGACCACGGCCCTCGACGTCACGATTCAGGCAAAGATCCTGGAGCTGATCCGCCGGGTGCAGACTGAGCGCGGCATCTCCGTCATCTACATCACCCATGACCTCGGCGTTGTCGCGAAGGTCGCGGACTATGTCAACGTCATGTACGCGGGCAAGATCGTCGAGAAGGGGACGATCAACGACATCTTTTACGATCCGAAGCACCCCTACACCTGGGGCCTTCTGTCGGCGATGCCGGACCTCGACACGAACGACGATCGCCTGTACACCATACCCGGGTCCCCGCCGAACCTCCTGCACGAGAAGAAGGGCGATGCGTTTGCCCCGAGAAACCGCTATGCACTGGTTATCGACGACAAGGCGGAGCCCCCGATGTTCAAGATCACGGACACGCATTATGCGGCGACCTGGCTGCTGGATCCGAGAGCCCCGAAGGTCGAGATGCCAAAGGAGCTCAGAGAGCGCCTCACCCGCATGCAGAAGGCGGCCGGCATCGGCGATGTTGAGTCCTTCCTGAAGCAGCAGGACGAGAAAGGAGGCCCGGAAGATGGCAGCAACGAGTAATACACCGCTGCTTGAGGCCACCGGCCTCAGACAGTACTTTCAGGTGACAAGATCCTACACCGTAAAGGCTGTCGATAACGTGAGCTTCAAGATCTACCCCGGCGAGACCTACGGACTGGTCGGCGAGTCGGGATCCGGCAAGTCGACGATCGGCCGCTCGATCATACGGCTCTATGATCCGACGGCCGGAAAGATTGTCTTCAACGGGGCGGACATCTCAGGAAAGCTCGACAGGAAGACGAGGGACATGCTCCGCGTCAACATGCAGATGATCTTCCAGGACCCGATGGCATCACTGAACCCCAGAAAGAAGATCGGCGACATCATCGGTGAGGGACTGGACATTCACCATACCTGCAAAAACGAAAAGGAGCGGGACGAGGCAATCAAGCGCATGCTCGTCAAGGTCGGTCTCTCCCCGCAGCATGCGACCCGCTATCCCCACCAGTTCTCGGGAGGCCAGCGGCAGAGAGTCGGCATTGCAAGAGCCCTCATCATGAACCCGAAGCTGGTCATTGCCGACGAGTGTATTTCTGCCCTCGATGTGTCGATCCAGGCGCAGGTCGTGAACCTGATGAAGGACATCCAGCAGGAGACGGGCACCGCCTACCTGTTCATCGCCCATGACCTGTCGATGGTCAAGTATATCTCGGACCGCATCGGTGTTCTGCACCTCGGGCATCTGCTCGAGACGGGGACGACGGACGAGATCTTCACCCACCCGGTCCATCCTTATACGAGGAGCCTGCTCTCGGCCATCCCGGAGCCGAATCCGATCCTCGAGAAGAAGAGAACGGCCCTGACCTACGACTATAAAACATCCGGCATCGACTACAATAAGGGCACGGAACATCTCGTCTCCGGAACTCACTATGTTTCCTGCACCGATGAGGAGTTCGCGAAGTGGTCAAAGGAAGCGGAGGTGCCGATTCTGTAACAGAACAGGGATTATCATGCAAATCTCCCGTCTTCTCCGGCGGGAGATTTTTTCAACCCCGGAAAAACCGTACCAAACCTACGGCCGGTATGATAAAACTATAGCAGTACGGTGTGCCGGAGCCTGTCGGGCAAGGGGGCTTGAGACAGCAGGGATTTGACGGCACCCGGGGAAAATGGAGGAGCAGATCAAAAACATGTTACTGGAATTTCACTGCAGCAATTTCCGGTCCTTCGGGGCAGAGAGCGGCTTTACGACCTATGCGACCTTTGACGATGTCAATGAGAATCTTCTTGCACAGTTTCAGGATAAACGGGTGCTGCGGACGATGGCATTCTACGGCGCCTCGGGTGCGGGAAAGAGCAACCTCGTGGAGGCGATGGCCTATGTGAAGGAGCTGATAAGGCTCAGCGTGACCCTCCGGCAGGATTCCTGCCTTCCGGTGACGCCGAACCGGCTCATCGGACCGGAGGTGCCAAGCTCGTTCCAGCTGATGTTCACGAAGAACGGCCTTCGATACAGCTATACCTTCTCCGTGCTGAAGGGGGAGGTGCAGACAGAACATCTCTACATCTATCCGAACGGCAGACGCACCACGATCTTTGACCGGGAGGGACTCAGGGTCACACCAGGCAACCGCTACCGCATGTCCTTCCATGTGGGAAGTACGCTTCTGCAGAAGGGACTTCTGTTCCTGCCGCTTGCCGCGGCCTATTCCAGGGTCCGGGAGTGCAGTGGGGCGCTGAAGTTCCTGGAAAATGACCTTGTGATCTGCCGCTCCCGTGCGGAGAGGAAAAAGAGCCAGAACTGGCTCACCTATTCCGCACAGACACTTGCACGGGACGAGGAGACAAAGAAGATCTTTCTTGGGATCCTTGACAGACTCGGCACCGGCGTAAAGGACGTCCGTGTGGAGGATACGCAGTGGGGAAACGGGTATGAGCCTCATGTCCATGTGGTCTATGACCGGTTCGAGACGGATCTTTGCGAGGAGTCGGCCGGCATACAGACGCTGTTTACGGTTCTTTGTCCGATGATCGATATCCTTGAAAACGGAAAGGTTCTCATTGTCGATGAGTTCGACATCGGCCTGCATACCGGTGTCGAGAGAAGCCTGATCCGCCTCTTTTACAACATGTGCCCCTGGACGAATGCGCAGCTGATCTTTACCACACGGGATATCTCCCTGCTCGAGTCCGGCCTGTTCCGCAGGGATCAGATCTGGCTCGTCGCGCAGAATGAGGACCGGTCGTCAAAGGTGTACTGCCTGTTCGACCGGCCGAATGTCAGAAAGAAGGAAAACCTCGCCCACGGCTACCTGCAGGGACGGTACGGTGCGGTGCCGAAGATTGCGGACGACTGGTCTGAGGTTGCAGAGCAGATGGCAATCGCCGCCCGTAAGAGGAAAGAAGAACAGAAAGAGAGCGATCTGCAGACGGAAGACGAAAAGGAAGACGCCTGACAGACAGTGAGGTCCCGGACGGCAGTACCGCCCGGGACTTTTTACCGGAAGGGAAGCCATGTACTACGCAGTGATCGTCGGAAAGACCCCGGGCATTTATGAGACAAAGGAAGAGGCTCTTCGTGAGATCGAGGGCGTGCCCCACGGCTGCTGCCGGAAGTTCCGGACAAGGGAAGAGGCGGCACAGTTCTTTGTTAGCCGTGAGGCGCAGATGCTGCGCGATTCTCTTGCCGGGCGGCGCTATTATGCGGTCGCAAGGGGAACCGTGCCCGGCATCTACACGGACCGGACGGAAGCCATGGAGATGGTGACCGGCTTTTCCGGCGCAAGGCTCCGGGCGTTTCCAACCTACGAACAGGCACGGCAGTTCCTCCTCTCGGAAGGGATCGAAGATGAGAAGAGCCGGGTGGAAATCCGGGAGGGCGGAGCAGCTCCCGAGGCCCGAAAAATCCGGAAACAGAGAAGATTACGGGCATCATCGAGGGAAGAGGCGTGTTCCACGCATGGACGGACGGAAGCTTTGCGCCGGGTAAGAAGACCTGCGGGTACGGCGTTGTCCTTGAAGGAGATGGAACGTGCTTCGAGATCAGCGGCACCGTGCAGGAGGGGAGGAAGGACTCCCTCGGCGCGGAGATTGCAGCGGCCCTGCGTGCCGTGAAGGAGGCAAAACTTCACGGCGCGGTGGTGCTCGTTCTTCACTACGACTGCGCGGCGCTTGCGGACAATGAGGAACTCCGTGCATTCTGCAGGGAGCAGGCACCGGACACCGGACCTTACGGTTATTCTCGTGAAGGTGCGGGCACATGGAACGGACAAAAACAATGCCAGAGCGGATGCCCTGGCGGTTGCGGCGATAAAGAGGGAAAACGTATGGCAGTGAAGATTCTGATACTGAATACGGGAGGAACGCTCTCCTCCGTCATGAAGGACAACGGCCTTGCGCCGGGACTCTCCACCCTGGATCTCAAGAAGCAGATCCACATGGTCTCGGGACAGGACATGGAGCTCGAGATGAAGGATCTGATGTCCGTCGACTCCGCGAACATCTTCCCGGAGGACTGGGCGGCGATGGCAGCGAGCATTGCGGATTACCGCAAGGAGTACGACGGCATCGTCATCATCCACGGGACGGATACGATGGCCTACACCGCGAGCATGCTCTCGTACATGCTGCAGAATATCGAGATTCCGGTCATCCTGACGGGAAGCCAGCTCTCCATCGAGAACCCGGTAGCGGACGCGCTTGAGAACCTTCGCTGTGCGATCCACATGGCGGCGACGGGCTGTCAGGGGGTGTTTCTTGCCTTCAACCGGAAGGTGATTCTGGGGTGTCGTGCCTCGAAGACAAGATCCCTGGATTTCGATGCCTTCGACAGCATCAACTATCCCCTGATCGCGCACATCTCGTCTCTCGGGCTCTCCGTCAATCAGAGCGCCCTGCCACACCGGACGGGACCGTTTCAGCTGAGGGCCGCTTATTCCGACAAGGCGGCGATGCTCAAGTTCTACCCCGGAATCCACCGGGAGCTTCTGCACTTTCTGCAGGAAAAGGGGTACCGGGGCGTCTATCTGGAGGGCTACGGCATGGGCGGCATTCCGTTCCTGAAACACGACTTCATCAGCACGATCGGCGAGATGACAAAGGATGGCATGACGGTCCTTGTCGGAACCCAGTGCCGGTACGAGGGGAGCAATCTCACGGTCTATGAGACCGGCCGCAGGACCCTGGACATGGGCGCCCTGCAGGCCCACGACATGACAAGCGAGGCGGCGATCACAAAGCTCATGTGGGTGCTGGGACAGACAGATGATCCGGGGATGATTCGTGATTATTTCGAGAGGAGTCTTACCGGAGAGGTGACGATCAGGCAGTAGCGGGAAGAAAAGCCGCGAATAACAAAAAAACTCATCTGCAAGAGCAGATGAGTTGGAGGCGGAGGACAAGGGATTCGAACCCTCGCGCCGCGCAAACGGCCTAACGCATTTCGAGTGCGCCCCCTTCGACCACTTGGGTAATCCTCCATAAAACGCGAATCTCATTATATGGGATTTGGCCCCGGTTGACAAGGACAATTTTAACTTCAGGGAAATGAAACGGTAAGTTCCACTTCCGTGATCCAGGGCTGGAACAGATGCAGGCAAAACGCACAGATTTTCTGCCGCCAGAAGGGGACAGTAGTGTATAATGATCAAAGACGTGAATTCAGGGGTTCCCTGAGACTGCAGAACTGCCCTGCGGCAGGCAAGGAGGATTGTGATGCTCAGAATCGGAATGTTAACGAGCGGTGGCGACTGCCAGGCACTCAACGCAGCGATGAGAGGCGTTGTCAAGTGTATTCAGAACGAGAGCAAGGAGCCGTTTGAGTTCTACGGCTTTGAAGACGGATACAAGGGACTGATCTACAGCAAGTTCCGGATGCTGACACCGGATGATTTCTCCGGTATCCTGACGCGCGGCGGCACGATCCTCGGAACGAGCCGTGTGCCGTTCAAGACCATCCATGAGCCGGATGAGAACGGACTCGACAAGGTTGCAGCGATGAAGCAGAACTACTACAAGCTGCAGCTTGACTGTCTCGTGATGCTCGGCGGCAACGGCTCCACGAAGACCGCAAACCTCCTCTCCCAGGAGGGACTCAACGTCATCACCCTTCCGAAGACCATCGACAATGACCTGTGGGGCACGGACATGACGTTCGGCTTCCAGTCGGCAGTTGACATCGCAACCAAGGCCATCGACCAGATCCACACGACGGCAAGCTCCCACGGGCGCGTGTTCATCGTTGAGATCATGGGTCACAAGGTCGGCTGGCTCCCGCTCAATGCCGGCATGGCAGGCGGCGCGGACATCATTCTGCTGCCGGAGATTCCGTTTGATATCGACCGTGTCGTCGACAAGATCGAGGAGCGCGATGCCCATGGCAGCCGCTTCACCATCATCGTCGTCGCCGAGGGTGCGATCTCCAAGAAGGACGCAAAGCTCACCAAGAAGGAGTACAAGGAGAAGCTTGCCAACTACAAGTATCCTTCCGTTTCCTATGAGATTGCCGATCAGATCACGAAGAAGACCGGACGCGAGGTCCGTGTCACGGTTCCGGGCCATGTGCAGCGCGGCGGTGAGCCCTGCCCGTATGACCGCGTCTTTGCAAGCCGTCTCGGCGCAGAGGCGGGCCGTCTGATTCTGAAGGGCGAGTTCGGCTTCATGGTCGGCTACAAGAACCGCGAGATGGTGAAGGTTCCGCTCGATGAGGTGGCCGGAAAGCTCAAGACCCTTGATCCGAACGCAGACATCATCAAAGAGGCGAAGATGCTCGGCATCAGCTTCGGCGACTGAGAAGACAGGTACCTGAACAGACACATACAAGCCCGCCGGCGGGATCGAAAGATTCCACGGCGGGTCCTTTTTCGAAAGAAATATGGCGAATACAGACACCCATTACCTGGCACTGTACAGGAAATACCGGCCGCAGACCTTTGAGGACGTGGTCGGGCGGGATGCGATTGTGCGCACCCTGAAAAATCAGATCAATACAGGTCACATCGGACACTCCTACCTGTTCTGCGGAACGCGCGGCACCGGCAAGACGACGATCGCAAAGATCTTCGCGAAGGCGGTGAACTGCGAGAACCCGCAGGATGGCAGCCCCTGCGGGAAGTGTGCATCCTGCAAAGCGATCAGCGAGGACGCAAGCCTCAACGTCATCGAGCTCGATGCCGCATCCCACAACGGCGTCGAGGATGTGCGCGGCATCATCGATCAGACCGCCTACTCCCCGACCGAGGGGAAGTACCGCGTGTTCATCATCGATGAGGCCCACATGCTCTCGAACGCGGCCTGCAATGCACTCTTAAAGACGATCGAGGAGCCGCCGTCCTATGCGATCTTCATCCTCGCAACGACGGATCCCAACCGCCTGCCGGTGACCATCCTCTCGAGATGCCAGCGCTATGACTTCGGCCGCCTGTCGGTGCAGACGATCGAGGACAGACTCCGGTACGTCTGTGAGAAAGAGCAGATCGGAGTTGAGGAGAAGGCACTGCGCTACATCGCGTCCATGGCGGACGGCTCGATGCGTGACGGCCTGTCGATTCTCGATGAGTGCAATGCCTTCAACATGGGAGACGGGGACCTGACCTACGACAAGGCGCTCGAGATTCTCGGGGCGGTGGATCAGAGTATCTTCCATAAACTCTACGGCGCCGTGCATGAGCACCGGACAAAGGATGCACTGGAGATCCTCGATGAAATCCTGTATCAGGGGCGGGAGCTCGTGCAGTTCGTGACGGATTTCATCAGCTATCTTCGAAACGTCATGCTGCTGAAATCCTCGGAGGAGCTCAGGGACCGCCTCGATGTCTCGAAGCAGTACCTCGACCTCATGATCGAGGACGCAAGAGCCTCGGAGCTGACCGAGATCGTGCGCTGCATCGAGACGCTCTCGGATCTGTGCGAATCCATCCGCTTCTCCGCAAACAGGAGGATCCTCACTGAGGCGGCGCTGATCCGGCTCTGCGAGCCCTCCATGCAGGTGGCGGGGAATGAAAAGGAGCAGATCGAGCAGCTGACCGAGCGGGTGCGGGTTCTGGAAAACGACCTTGCAAGGATTGCCGCGACGGGAACCCTTACGGCAAAGGCTGCAGCACATCCTGCGGCAGCGACGCCAAAGGCGGAGGCTTCTGCAAAGGAAGAGCCGGAGGAGGCAAAGACCCTGCCGCCCGCAACGACGGAGGCGATCAGGAAGCTGACAGGCCCCGCCTGGGATCAGATCACCGCGCAGATCCCCGCACGGTTCAACGGCGTCAAGGCACTGCTCCACGATGTCGTGCCCTCGGTCACGGATGACGGAAAGAAGCTTCTGCTTGTCTTTTCGAATCCGCTCTGTGAGGACATGTTTCTGCAGACCGGAACAAAGGAAGAGGGCGCGAAGGGGACCGTCGAGCTCCTTGCCGATTATCTTTCGGAAAAAGCCGGCGGGCAGATCCAGATCGAGTGCCGTCACAGGGACCTTGACAAAGAACAGGAGAATAAGGAAAATTACGTTGATATTCGCAAAATGGTAACGCTCCCGGTCATCGAGGAGACGGACGACGAATAATAAAGAAATAAAAATAAACTCATCAGGAGAATAATCATTTATGGCAAAGAGAAGCGGTTATGGCGGATTCGGCGGCGGCCAGGGCATGCAGATGCAGAACCTCATGCGCCAGGCACAGCGCATGCAGCAGGAGATGGAGGAGAACAAGCAGAAGCTCAACGAAGAGGAGTTCTCCGCGTCCTCCGGCGGCGGTGTCGTGAAGGTGACGATGACCGGCGACAAGAAGCTCAAGAGCATTGAGATCGACAAGGAAGCAGTGGATCCCGATGATGTGGAGACCCTTCAGGATCTGATTCTTGCAGCGGTCAATGAGGCAATGGGACAGGTCGATGCGGAGAGCGAGAAGCTCTTCGGCAGCATGAGCGGCCTTGGCCTGTAGAGAATTAACTGGTGCTGAATGAAGTTATATTCAGGATATATTAATGAACTGATAGATGAGCTGGCGGCGCTGCCCGGGATTGGAAACAAATCGGCACAGCGCCTTGCTTTTTATATCATCGGAATGTCCGATGAGCGCGTGAACAAGCTCTCTGGGTCCATCGTGCAGGCAAAGCAGCACGTGCATTACTGCAAGGTCTGTCAGAACCTGACGGACACCGAGATCTGTCCGATCTGTTCGGACCCTTCACGGGATCCGTCCACGATCATGGTGG
Organism: uncultured Lachnospiraceae bacterium; assembly: GCA_900315055.1. Lineage (GTDB taxonomy): Bacteria > Bacillota > Clostridia > Lachnospirales > Lachnospiraceae > CAG-791. The sequence continues at coordinate 3,648 of OMXP01000020.1, read as the reverse complement.
TGGAGCACCCGCAGGATCTTGCGGCCTATGAAAAGACCGGAAAGTACAAAGGTCTCTACCATGTCCTTCACGGCTCCATCTCGCCGATGCTCGGCGTCGGGCCCGATGATCTTCGGATCAAGGAGCTTCTGCAGCGCCTCGGGCCGGAGAGCAGGGTGAAGGAGGTCATCATCGCGACGAACTCGGATCTGGAGGGCGAGACGACGGCCATGTATCTGAGCAAGCTCATCAAGCTGCTTGGGGTAAAGACAACACGGATTGCCAGCGGTGTTCCGGTCGGCGGCGACCTGGAGAACATCGACGAGATGACGCTGCTTCGCGCACTCGACGGCAGAACAGAAATTTAAGCAATGAAATGGGGTATGGATCATGAGCGTTAAGACAGAGAAATTCGGAAGAACACCTTCCGGTGAGGAGATTACGGCCTATACACTGGACGACGGACATTTGAGCTTCCGCGTCCTGGACTACGGGGCGGTGCTCGTCAATGTGTTTGTGCCCGACGGACATGGCCAGAAGGACGATATTGTCCTCGGATATGACAATGCGGATCAGTACTGGGAGAATCCCTCGTGCTTTGGCGCGACGGTGGGACCGGTCTGCAACCGCACGGCCAATGCGACGTTTGAGATCAAGGGACAGACCTATCACATGCCGGTCAATGACGGAGTCAACAACCTGCACACGAGCAGCGAGGAGGGCAAGGGCTTTTTCAAGAAACTCTGGCGTGCCATCTCCGGCGAGGACTTCGTGACGTTCCTGACCGAGGTGCCCGACGGTGAGTGCGGTCTTCCCGGAACGCGGGAGATCGTGGTGACCTATTCGATCACCGTGGATCATGCGATCAAGATCCACTATCATGCAACGAGCGACAAGCTCACGCTCTTCAACATGACCAATCACAGCTATTTCAACCTCGACGGAGCAGCGGCCGGCAGTATTTCGGATACCATGCTGCAGCTGTTCTGCTCGAGCTATACCCCTGTCCGGGCAGGGAGCATCCCGACGGGACAGATCGCGTCCGTCCACGGGACCCCGATGGATTTCACGGAGCCAAAGAAGATCGGTCGGGATATCGATGCACCCTTTGAGCAGCTCAAGCTCACCGGCGGCTATGATCACAACTTCTGTGTCGACGGCTATACCGGCGAGAACGATCTCGTCCCGGTGGCAAGAGCCTGGAGCGAGAAGACGGGGCGCCAGATGGACGTCTACTCCACACTCCCCGGCGTGCAGTTCTACACCGGAAACTTTATCGGTGATGAGACGGGCAAGGGCGGCGTGCATTACGGAAAGCGCTGTGCGTTTGCCCTGGAGACCCAGTTCTATCCGGACAGCGTCAACCATGTGAATTTCCCGAAGGAGGTCTTCGGGGAAAATGAGTACTATGATGCGACGACCAAGTACAAATTCTCAGTCCGGTAAGGATTCAGAAAGAGCAGCCCATGGCGGTCATTGACTTTTCGAGGTACCGGAATCAGAAATCCGGGAACGCAAACGGCCGGGACGACGGCTATTATGATGACGACGATACAGACAGCCGGGGCGGCGGATACTATGATGACGACGACAGGCCAATAGAGAAGCCAAAGGAGAAGCCAAAGGAGAAGACTGCCCGTCACGCGCGAAAACCGCGTGTTCTCGAGATTGTCATTCTCGTAGGTGCCGTAGCACTGCTTGTTGCGGCGATCCTTCTGCAGTCGAAAACGAGGACCTTTTCCGGTGCGGACTACACGAAGATCACGGATCTGACCAGCGTGGAGACAGCCAATGCGGACAGCTCCGAGTCGAGTGATCTGACGCAGCAGTATTTCGGAACGCAGTACCTTGCCCTCGGGAGCAATATCGTATCCTACAGTGCGGACGGCATCAGTTGCATGGACCAGGGCGGCAACATGCTCTGGAACCAGACCTTTGAGATGCAGCAGCCGCTTGTTGCCATTTCCGGGAGTGTGCTCGCGATTGCGGACTATAACGGCAGCACGGTCTATATCTTCAACAGCACTTCGATGCTGGGCTCTGTCAGCACGGATCTGCCGATCCGGGGACTTGCGGTCTCCGAGTCCGGGGAGACGGCGGTGATCCTGAACGATACCGACAATACCTGGTTCTATCTCTACAATGTCAGCGGTGAGACGATCAGCTACGGCAAGATGTCCATCGACAAGACCGGCTACCCGATTTCCCTTGCCATCTCTCCGAACGGGGAGATGGTTGCGATTTCCCATCTGACGATGGGCACGGGAAATGTTGAGACGCAGATCGCTTTCTATAACTTCGGCGCGGTAGGCAAGAGCTATACCGATAACATGGTCTCCGGCACGAATTTTGACGACGAGGTGTTTGCCTACATGGCGTTCTTTGACGACGATACGTCAGTTGCCGTCTCGGACCAGCGCATTGCCTTCTTTGACGGCTCGGAGATTCCCCAAAACACCAACACGGCGATGGTGCAGGAAGAGATCAAGGGCGTCTACAGCAACAGCAGCTATATCGCGATCCTGGTGCCGGATACCACAGGCGCAAATGAATACCTGCTCAGGGTCTATGACAGGGCGGGAAATGTCGTGGGTGAGATTCCGTTCAGCTTGGAGTACACAGCCATTCAGCTGTGCGGCGACCGCGTCGTCATCAACAACGATGACACGCTGCTTGTCTACAACGTCGACGGGACAGCCAGGTATTCGGGCAACTTCGACAGCAAGGTTCGCGCGGTCATTCCCCAGGAATCTTCCATGAGCCGGTATATCATCGTCACGGATTCCGAAGTGGAACTGATGACGCTGCAGTGACGGAAATTAAACATGAATCTGTATGTCATTCTGATTGTGGCGGTCTCCATCCTTCTGGAAATCGGCTTTTGTGCGCGTGGCTTCCACAAGGGATTTGCACATGAGATCTCGGCAGTACTCTCCCTGATCTTTTCGGCGATTATTGTGGTTTTGCTCTCGGGGCTTCTGAAGAACATTACCAGGAACAGTATCATCGGGATCATCTGGACTGTCATTGTTCTGATTATCTTTATCATCTGCTATCGTCTGATCCACGGCTTTCTCGAGGCAATCAATTTCATTGCAAAACTGCCGCTGATCCGATGGCTCGATGGAGGCCTTGGTGCCGTGATCGGTTTCATTGAGGGATTTGCGATACTCTACCTCATCGAATATCTGCTTCGAAACTTCATACTGATCTGAGAGGGAGCGGGAGACCGCTCCATTCTTTTTAAACAGTACGCAAGAGAGTACAGGATATGGGATCAGAGAGTGCTTTGGGTACTGTATCTTGTGGGTTAAGCAAAGGCTCAAAAAAAGTAAAATTCGTGCTTGCATTGGGGAAAGGTCAATGATACAATAACGATCGCCGCGCAGGAAGCGAGGTTCCAAAATCCTTATAAATCAACGTTTTTCAGGCTTTTTCACCGAGAGGTTGAAAAAAGAAATGAAAAAAGTTGTTGACAGACTCGAGAGAGAGTGGTAAGGTAATGGAGTTGCGGCACAGAACAACATGTGCCAGAACAAAAACAGCAAGCAGCCTGGCTGCTTCGCCAAGATGCAGTTTTCAAAATCGAATATCTGACAATCAAGTAGAAATGCAACCCCGAAAATTTCGGATTGAGAAATCAATCAATTTTCGGAACATTCCTAGCGA
>OMXP01000075.1 GCA_900315055.1 uncultured Lachnospiraceae bacterium | reverse complement strand
TGGGCACAATACCCCCAACATAGTATGTTATAATTGTATTATAACAAATGTAACACAGAGTTTCAAGCCTTATGTACCTGATTTTGCACTGGAATCATTTATTGACATAATCGGCTTGATCGTGAATGAATTCTCGAACAAGGCCGAAGAACTTCTTGCCTAAGCCACGGACATCCTTCAGCTGACACTGGGAAAACGCATGGACCATCTGTTTTGTCGTTCCGACATGCATTGATGCCAGTGGCGCAACATATCTTTTGAAGGCTGGGTTGATCTGAACCAGTTGAACCATGGTCATATCAATGACCTCAGGTTCCTTTGAGAGAGAATACTTATCGTAACTGAATGGTTCACCGTTCTTCTGCACGTAGTACAAGGCTACCGCAAGACGACGGGCAACAGCGTTAGTGCCTTTTTTCCAGCGCCCGGTTTGATTGTAGATATTGAACCCCCACTGCCCGAATGGCTCGGAATGATGACTCATCAATCGACTGGCAGAACGGTTCAGAATGGTATGAAGCTGTTTGTTGCCGCCACGTTTTCTGGTGCTGGTGACCTTTTTGGCACTGATTTTAAGGCTGGGATCCAGACCACAATAAGCAGCTAAAGCTTTTTCGTTTGGAAATCGCCTTGGAGTAATGACAAGCGAAAGCCAGATAATGGAGGTCCACTCGCCCACTCCCGGCACGGACGACAGAAGACAGATCATCTCTTTTCCTGAAAGGACGCCGTTACCGGTCTCCCATGACATAGACTTGGCTTTGCTGGCAATGAGCTTTTCATATTTGGACATTTTGGCAAGATTCTGATCCAGCTTTTCAAGGTTTTCACGAAAAAGGATACGGACGTCCTCCGGAATGCCACCTTGCGGGCGGTAGTCTGCGTTCGGACAAGGATTATCAGACAGCTCATCTTCGAGAAGTTCACGTACCTTTCCGACCAACATGACACTGCCATCTCGTCCGATGGTATAACCGAGCTTCAGAAGATCATTGTTAATGCGGTTGCTGATTCGTATCGCACTCTTATGGAACTGATCTCTTTCCGCGATCAGCATGCGGAGCTGCTGAACATCAGAAGACGGGATATTCGATTCACGCCAGATTCCGGTCAGGTCATGAATGGCCAGAAGTTGTGCGTCAAGGACGTCTGTTTTCCGTTTTGTCGCACCTGCGAGCATTGGATTTACGACGCTGGGTACACCCTTCCAGATATTGATCACCGGCAGATGATAAGTGCTTGTTGATTCAATGCAGTAATGGAGAGAGTTCGCAGAGACAGGAACTGGCGGATCTGATTTGGCAGTGATGGTTTCAATCGTCTTTTCTCTCGCTTTTTCGAGAGATGGAAGATCAGTGCCGAATTCAAATCGGTACTCATAGGTATGCAGGTTGCGTTTGACGATAACGCTTACCTGTATGAATCTCGAATGGCAGTCTATACCGACGCCGTACGCTTTGGTGTGCTGGATCTCAATCCCTTCTTCAAGGATTGCGACAGCAGTTGATCCATCGGAAGGAGGATCAGAATCGGGTTTCTTACTACTTTTGGACATAATACACCTCCAGGATTGTTGACGAGTTCTGCCCTGGGGGTACACAAAACAATGCATTACGCAGGTCTTTCCAACAGCCGTCTTGATTCAAAGTATAATCAGGATGGCGGTATATGAAGACAAATCTCCTCTAGGTGCTCAAACAGCCACATGACATAACTCGCTGTACCGCCGGCCCAGTCTGAAATAGAGCGTTCGATGACGCTAAAGAAGAGTTCGGGCTCTGACTACAGAATAACATCTAAATGGTGTTATAAAAATGTTTAAAAGTACCAAATGGAGGAACAATAATTATGCGTACTGCCAGTAGGGAACCCAGATGTGATGAAATTGTTGAAAGAATTGAGGCCTTAAGAGTAGAAAAGGGCATAACACAGAGAAAGATGATCGAGGACTTGGGACTGAACTCGAATTCTTTCATGAGATGGAAGTACGAGAACAGTAAATCCTACATGAAATACATCAATCAGATTGCAGACTATCTTGGTGTAACAGCCCAATACCTGCTGACAGGGAACGATGAAATACTGGGTACAAATCTTTCGGACATAGAAACATCACTTGTTAAGCTGTTTAGAAAGATAACAATTGAACAACAAGAAGCAGTGATAAAGCTGCTTGAAACAATGAATCCTAAGAAAGCATAAAGTGCTCTCTTAGAGGAGAAGAGCGATGCAGCAGACGGCAAGGCACTCTCCGGTGCCGTGTTCACTCTGTTCGAGGGCAGTGATGCCGTAAAGACTTATACGACAGACGATGACGGCAGGGCGGTTATCAGCAGCTCTGATCTGCTTGAAAGCCTGGGCACTTCGTCCTCAAAGACGTATATCCTGAAGGAGACCACAGCTCCGGATGGATACAGGGTTGATCCGGCAGAGCATCCAATCACGCTGACGAAGGACGTAACGAGTGACTGGTCAGGGACCGGTGAAGACAGGAAGTTTGTCACAACGACGACCTGTCTTCTCAATGGCGCAGCATCGGGCACGATTACGGTCTCGGACGAAAGAGAGACAGGAGCTGTGTCGATTCCGGCAGCGCTCACGATTGAGAAGCATGATGCAAGGACCGGAAAGGTTCTTTCAGGTGCGGAGTTCACCCTGTTTGATGGCAGTGATGCCGTAAAGACTTATACGACAGGAGAGAACGGCCAGGCAATCCTTAGAAGCTCTGATCTTCTTGAGAGCCTTGGAACGTTATCCTCCAAGACCTATACCCTGAAGGAGACGAAGGCTCCGGCGGGCTATGAGCTTGATCCGGCAGAGCATACGATCACGCTGACCAAAGACGTATCGGGCGACTGGTCGGGATCCGGTGCAGACAGAAAGTACATCACCACAACAACTTACACGTTAAGCGGCGGAGAAGACGGTGTCATCGCGGTTTCCGATAAGCCACAGACCATCAGCATTCCGGTTGAGAAGAGATGGGCTGACGGCGCAAAGGGAAGCCATGCAGACGTGGAACTGGTTGCAGACGGCATGGCAACCGGAAAGATCCTTACTCTGACAGACGGAAATGGATGGAAGGGAAGCTTCAGCGATCTTGTCAGATACGACAGTGCGGACGGTCACGAGATTGTCTACACGGTTCGCGAGAATACGAATGATTTCAACTACACGGTGACGGGCGACGGAAAGGGCGGCTATATCATCACCAATTCGCCAAAGCCCGAAAAGCCGGTACCGGCACAGAAGGCCGGATCCCTCACGCTGACAGGCACCAAGGCGCTGATCGGCGGAAAGCTCACGGCCGGGGAGTTCAGCTTCCGGGCAGTGGACGAAAACGGCCGGGTTGCAGCAACCGGCACCAACGATGCGAACGGGAACATTACATTCAGCACGATCTGGTACGGCAGCTCCGATATCGGTACCCATACCTACACGGTAAGTGAGGTCCCCGGCAATGTGCCCGGTGTGATCTATGACAGCACGACGTACAGGGTGAGAGTCACGGTGTCCGATAACGGCAAAGATGCCCTGAGCGTTACTGCAGATCAGACGACCGGCTTTGCCTTTACCAACCGCTATCAGGTCGAGGGCACGGCAGTCGTGGAAGCACGAAAGGTTCTGAACAACAGGGCCCTCACAGACGGCGAGTTCACCTTCCGCATGGTATCGGAGGACGGAACAACGGCAGCGGAGGCTGTCAATGATGCCGATGGCAGAATTTCCCTGGAACTGCCGTATACACGGTATGACATCGGTGAGCACACGTATCAGGTGTACGAGGTCAGAGGATCGGATGATCACATCATCTACGACAGCACGGTATACACGATCCGGATTCGTATTTACGATAACGGGGACGGCACACTGAAGGCAGAGGTTCTGGACGACGACAACCTGGTCTTTACGAACACCTATGATGAAAACGGCGGTCACAATGAGGACCATCCGGACAATGACGATCACGATCAGCCGGGCCACGAAAGCAGCACCGGCAGTGACACTCCGACGTTCTCGGATGAGGAAGAGGACAATACGTCGAATCAGAGGTTCGAGGACGATGGCTCCGACAATCAGGACGAGATCGGGACAGACAGCATGAGTGAGACGGGTACACCGAAGACCGGTGATGACTCCGATCTGCCGCTGTACCTGATCCTGATGCTCCTGTCGGCATCCGGTCTGACCGGAAGCGTGGTCTACAGAAAGAAGAGAAAGAACGGCAGCAGATAAGACCTAATGGCTGACCGCTGAAGACACAGACACAAGCTAAAGACACAAACACAAAGGAAAAGGCCGGCTGTCCTGCCGGGGAACGAATCCCCGGCGGGCAGCCGGTCTTTCTGTTTCTGTCCGGTGTCGTATCAGACAAGCTTTGCGATCTCCACGATGGCGGCAATGACTCCTACGGGGACCAGGATGCACCAGAGAAGACAGGTGCCGCAGCACCCCCTCTGCGGAGGCGGCGGGGGCGGTCCCCAGCCGGGGCCCATGCGAGGGGGCCCGTACCAGTGATGATAATGACGATCCATGGCTTTTCCTCCTTATCGTTCTGTATTTTATTCAGCACTCTTGGCTGTCTGTGCCTGTCAGAGCAGCTTCTGATCCCGCACCGCCCGTGCGATGGAGACCTTCGGGTCATAGGTCGGGATCAGCATGGACTGCAGGGCGTGATAGAGATCCGACTTTCCCGGCCAGACCGTTGTGAGCGGGTGTCCTGCGGCATCCAGCTGATGGAACCAGGATCCGTTCACATGGTCCATGACGGTGGAGTCGAGGTACTGCATGAAATCAGCATAGTCCTTTGCGTAGGCCGCATCTCCTGTCACGTGGTACAGGCAGGAGCTCGTGTTGATCGCCTCGGCGAGGGTCCAGTGCATCCTGTCGTGAACGACAGGGGTCCCGTCCCAGTCGGTGGTATAGACGATGCCGGGCGCCCCGTCGGCGTTCCAGCCATCCGTTACCGCACGGCGGTAGAGCGCCTTTGCAGCGTCAAGGTACGGCGCTCTCTCCTCGTCTGTGTCATATGTTGACAGGGCATACTGGGTGATGAGTCTTGCCCACTCGATCCCGTGTCCCGGGGTGGCGCCGTAGGGCTTGAACTGGTCATCAGGATGGTCCTTGTTGCAGTCAAGATCCGGCACCCAGTCCGCGGTGTAGTGCTCCGGGATCCGCCAGCCGTTGTTCTCTGCAAATAAGATCACATGGTCCGTGATCCTGCCGGCACGCCTGCGGAAGGTCTCGTCCCCTGTCGCATCGGCAGCGGCAAGGAACGCCTCCACGGTATGCATGTTGGCATTGATGCCGCGGTAGGGATCAAGTCTCGTAAATTCGGTGTTCCAGGTATCATAGGTCAGACCCCGCTCCTTATCCCAGAACCTTGTAAGAAAGGTGGAGGTGGCGTCCGCATAGAGCGCCTTTGCTCTCTCGTGTCCTGCAAGCATTGCGGAACTTGCTGCAAGGATCACAAAGGCATGGGCATAGCACTGCTTGTCCGGAAGCGGCTTTCCCTCTGACGTAACACCCGGATACCACCCGCCGTTTTTTGTATCCTTCAGCTCTCCCAGAAGACCGGTAAGCCCTGCTTCCACGAGGTCATGGCTGCCCTCATGTCCCAGCATCTCACCCAGGCTGTAGACATGGGTCATGCGGGCCGTGATCCAGGTTTCTCTTGGCCGGTCCGTCCAGGGAGTGCCGTCATCCCCAAGGTAATAGGAGCTTCCCCTGGGGGATGGAAAGCGGTGTCCGAAGGATAACAGCCCTTCTGCACTGTCTTTCAGAAAAGATCTGTTCTCCGGTGTATCGATCTGATATTTTCTGTCCATAAGATTCTTACCCTCCCGGATTCCAGTATAAAGCCCCTGAAGAAGTTTTTATATGAAAATTCTATGCAACGGGGGATAAATGGTGCATGATGGTGGGAGGAGGATCAAATGAAGATCACGCTGATTCTTGGAACGAATCGAAAGGGGACAACGTATCACCTCGCAAGAATGATTGCGGACAGACTGGAAGGCGATGTCACCGAGGTGTTTCTTCCAAAGGACTTCTCCTTGTACTGCACGGGGTGCGGGCTGTGCTTTCGAAGGAGCGAAACCCTCTGTCCCCATGCAAGGCAGCTTATGCCGATTACACAGGCGATCGATGAAGCCGATGTGCTGATTCTTGCAAGCCCCGTGTATGTGTACCATTCCACAGGTGCCATGAAGAACCTTCTCGACCACTACAGCTGGAGATGGATGCTGCACCGGCCGGAGGAAAAGATGTTCCGCAAACAGGCGGTGGCGGTTGTGACAGCGGCGGGAGGCGGGATGAAGCCTGCCCTCAAAGACATGACCGACTCCCTGTTCTTCTGGGGCGTCGGGAGGATCCACACGATCGGGATTGCGGCCTTTGCGGCATCGTATGAGGAGATGACACCGAAAAGACAGCAGAAGGCAGAAAAGCAGGTGGACCGGATCGTGTCCGACATCAGGGCACATGAGGGACGGGTAAAACCTGCCCTGAAGACAAGGATCTTCTTTAAGTTTTACCGGAAGATCATTCTCCCCCACATGAAGGAAGGGGATCAGAACTACTGGAAACAGAAGGGCTGGGATAAGAATCAGCCCTGGTAAAAGCAGGCAGATCGGAAGATCAGCACGAAACAGAAGGAGGACCAGATGGACGAGCAGAGCAGAAAAGCACTCACAGACCGGATCCGGGAATACCTGATGGAGAAACGCAGTACCTTCGCGGAGCACAACGGTTTCTTCGCCTACGACAGGGAAGACGTCGGGATGAAGATCCTGGGAGAGCCGGGAAAGATCGATATGAGCATCAACGTCATCGGAGAAGACCGGTATCAGTTCGAGATCTGTCTCGGACCGATCCTGCCGCCCGGAGACTTTCGGGAAAGCGGGATGATGAAGCTTGCTGCCATCATCACCGACACGCTGTTTACCATGAAGGCCTGGTATAACGGCCAGGATGGCATCTTCTATGCAGGGGCAAACTTCGATACCGCTGAGGGCCTGCCATCCCTTGAAGTTCTCAAAAAGCGCGAGGACGCGCTGGTCAAGGAGTTCGGTTATTGCGAGTCTTCGATCAACGCCGTGCTCCGCGGGATGCGCGCCGAAGATGCGGCTCTCGATATCCTGAAAAAGAGCGGCAACTATGAGTGTCACTGGCTGGATCAGGGCTGAGGAGATCTTTTTGCGGATAAACGGAGAACGGGTGAAGAGGCAGGATCCGTACGGAACACAGGGAGGATCAGATGGACGAACAGAACAGGAATGAAAACGGGAATGAGAATGCGCTCAGAGACCGGATCCGGGAATACTTAGAGACGAGCGGATACTCCTTCGAGGAGGACGGCGATTCCTTCGCCTACAAACGGAAGGACTTTAAGGTGACGGTCGGCGGGAAGGCGGGAAAGATCAGACAGTACCTTCACGTCATCGAGGGGGATCAGTATCAGTTCGAGATCTGCCTCGGACCGATCCTTCCTCCCTTTGACGGCAGGGCAAGCGATATGATGGATCTTTCGGCCCGGATCACCGACACGATGTTCATCCTGCGCGCCGAATTTGACGATGAGGAAGGCGTTTTCCATGCAACGGCAAACTACGATACGTTCGATGGTCTGCCGTCCGTCGGGGCTCTTAAAAAGCGCGAGGACGCGCTGATTGAGGAGCTTTCTGACTGCGAGTCTTCCATCAATGCCATCCTTGCGGGGGGCGATGCAGATGATGCGTATTACGAGCTCCTTCGGGAGATCGGTCTCTATGATGAGGACGATGAGGACGATGGGGAAGACGACGCCGATGAGGACTGGGAGGAGGCGGACGAACTCGACCGGCTTTTCGACGAATACGTGAAAAAACTGGAGAGCGGTGAAGACAGCGATACGGACAAAGGCTCCATTCTGCACTTCCCGGGAACCGAGTGAAATAACCAGACAAAGAGGAGAGAAGCAATGGAAAAGACGGCACTGAAGACAAGGATCCGGGAATATCTCAGAAACACCGGGAAGACGTTCGTGGAGGATGGCGATACGTTCCTCTTCAAGGTCAATGACGAGGGAATGCTCCCGAAGGAAGCGGAACACCTGCTGGAATCGATGTTCTTTATCCTGGCAGGGGACCGGTACGTCATCGATTTCACCGTGGGACCGATCCTGCCTCCGAACGATGAAAGAACGGATGATATGCTGGATCTTGCGGACCTGCTGACACATACCGTGATGGTATCCAGGGTGCAGTATGAGGAGGAGACGGGGTGCCTGCATGCTGACGCGATCTATGATGCCTTTGACGGGCTTCCCACCGATGACGGCCTGGAGCTTCGCATCGTCGACGTGCTCGATGACTTTTCCGTCTGCATAGCCGCCGTTGCCGCCGTTCTGGAGGGCGAGGACATCGAGGATGCCGTGGACGAGGCCATGGATTTGATTTACCCGGACGATGATGCGGACGACGGGGACGGGGACGAAGACACAGAGGATGGGGACGACGAAGAAGGGGACGGGGGAGACGGAGACGACGACCTGCCCTTCGGCTCCGTTCTGAAGTTCCCGGGAAGCGACGAATAGGGCAGAAAGAACGGCAGAGGTTTTACAGACCGCAGCGAAATATCAGCGTCAGAACAGATCAGGGAGAAAGAGCACATGTCAGGAAACATTTTGATACTCAAAAACCATCTCAGAAAGTTCCTCAGGAACAGCAAGGTCATCGGGAGTTTTACGGAACCGGCCGATAACGTGTTCTCCTTTCGCATTCGCGGCCATGAGCTGCAGCTCGAGAGAATGAAGAGCGGCCTGGAGATGGAGATCTGCGTGCTGGACGAGGACAGGTACATGTTTCTGGTAAGGATCGGCCCGTTTAACAGTACGGTTGCCGCAAGAATAACGGAAGTTGAGAAAATCGCCGTTTTACTGAACACGGTGTTTCATGAGGCGAAGAGCAGGTTCAGTGAAGAGACGGGCTGTGTCTGTCTGGAAACCTTTTATGATGTTTATGATGGCTATCCGTCCGACGGCGCCCTGGAGAAACGGCTTGAGGACCTCATCTTTCATTCTGCGATTCTTGCCGATGCCATTGCCTGTCTGGCGAGCGGATATGATGCGGAAGAAGCGGTCTGTCACGCAATTGCCAAGTACACAACAGACACAGAGGATGGGGACGACAATACGGGAAATGGCAGCGATGATACGGATCCCCATGACGGTGAAATCACCATACACTTCACAGGAGGCCCGCTGTGGTGACCGGAAGGAACCCGAGGTTCTCAGGTAAGACTGTTCTTGTGACCGGGGCAACGAGCGGGATCGGGAGAGCCTGTGCGGAGGCGTTTGCAAAAGAGGGCGCCTCTGTCATCGGGATTGCAAGGCATGCGGCGGGGGAGAGGCAGGAGTTCCAGGGATCCGGGAGCATCACCCTAAAGACAGCGGATGTCACGGACCTGTCATCGCTCCGGGAGGTTCTGACTTCCCTTCCCTCCGGCAGAGTCGACATCTGCGTCCTTGCCGCTGGAAACGGCATTGCGGGACCTGTCGAGGAAGTAGGATCTGACCTTGCTAAGAAGCAGCTGGAGGTCAATTACTTCGGCGCCGTGAACACCTGCAATGCGGTGCTGCCCCTCATGCGAAAACAGGGAGGCGGGCACATGATCTTCATCTCCTCCCTTGCCGCAAGAGTTCCGATCCCGATGCAGAGCCACTACAGCTCCTCCAAATATGCACTCGAGGCCCTTGCCATGGCCCTTCGCATGGAGATGGCAGGGTTCCACGTAAAGGTCTCCGTCGTGGAGCCCGGGGATACGAAGACCGGCTTTACCGCAAACCGGGTTCGCTTTGACGATGCGGCATCTCCCTACAAAGAGGTGTTCCGGAAAAGCATTGCAAGGATGGAACACGACGAGACAAACGGCGACTCCCCGGAGAAGGTGGCAGGAGTCGTCCTGTCGTGTGCGACAAGAAAGAACCCGCCGGTCAGGACCGCGGTCGGGGCAGGCGGAAAGGCCGTGGTGTTCCTCACAAGGCTCCTTCCGGACAGGGCAATGCTTTCCATCCTCTCGAAGATTTATCTGTAAATGAGGACGCTCCTCGCAGCTGCGGGGAGCTTTTGCTGGTGCGACAGGGACGGGGGAGAGGAGGGATCTAAAGAGCGATGCGGGGAAGGAAGAACAAAGAGCCAATCCTGCTCAAAACCGGTTAAAAATCCTCCCATCGTTGTGGCATCTGTCCCCGGAATTTCTGCTACACTGAATCAGACAAAGCAACAGGAAATGTTGTCAGAACCCGAAGGGAAAAAGGGACAAGACTATGGCAGAGGAAAGTCTGGGACATCTGTCGCCATCGGCAAGACAGGCAGTGGAGCATCTCCGGGAACTGTCGGGAGGGGATGCACAGGCATATCTTTCCGCGGCACTTCAGCTCTATGACGAGAGCACAGGGACAGGCGACAGGGAACTGTCCGCGTTTGCGGACTATCACATCTCGATTGCGTGCTTTATTCTCTGCAGATGGAATGAGGCGCTCTATCATGCAAACCGCTCGATTGAGACCTTTAGGAAGACCGGCAATGACTTTCTGGTCTGCCGCTGCTACAACCTGATGGGGATTCTCTTTGCGACCCAGGGCGACATGGCCCTTGCCGTAAACATGTTTTCGGAGGCCATCGATGATGCCGACGAGAAGGGCTTTGCCTTTCTCTCGGCTCTCGCACGGTCCAACTACTGTGAGATGTGCTTCTCCGGCGGAGAGTACGAGACCGTGATCCGCGTCTCGAAGGAGGCGATGAAGCTCTACTTAAAGACGAAGGACGACGGAGAGCGCATGCTCAACATCTCCACGCTCCTGATCCAGCAGGCAGGAGCCTACCTTGCCCTGGAAAGATACGACGAGGCAAGAGCTGCCCTCCAGCAGCTCGATGCCCTGCACCGGGAGCACCCGGACTTTCCGGAGGGACTTGACGAGAAGATCGTGCGTCTCTTTTATGACGAGAAATTCGCCCCCGCAAACGTGGACCGGGATCTTGCCGCGTGCATCAAATGCCTTGATGAGATCCAGAACCGCAACAACAACATCACCTGGATCCTGAAGCTCATGGAGAACCTGCAGAGCACGGATCAGACGAAATATCTCGCCCATGTGGTCGACCTCATGGAGAAGGACCTCTCGAAGTCATCCTACCCGCACTATCAGCTCATCGTCTCCAAGTACCGCCTGGACCTGTGCGTAAAGGAGAAAAAGAGTCAGGAGGAGATCCTGCAGGAGCTCTATCACCGGATCCATCTCGCCGATCAGGAACAGGAGCAGGCGACCCGAAACTTCCACTACTATCTGGAGCTGCAGAAGAAGCTATCGGATGAAAAGCGAAAGGCCACAAAGATGCGCCTTGCCGCAAGGACCGATTCTCTGACAGGCCTTGCAAACCGAAGAGGTCTCGAGGAAGAGGGGCAGAAGTGTTTCCTCGACATGATGGAGCAGAAGTCCCTGTTCGGGATTGAAATCCTGGACATCGATCACTTCAAGGAGATCAACGACAGTTACGGCCATGAGGTCGGAGACCTGTGTCTGCAGCACCTCGGGAAGGTCCTGCAGGATGAGGCGGATCATCACTGTCTTCCGTTCCGCTACGGCGGGGACGAGTTTGTGATCCTGTACGTGGGCCTCTCACAGGCAGACATCGAAGCCCATGCATCATCGATCCGGGTATCCCTCCGGACCCCGGAGGCGGATCTGCCGCTCTTTACGGTCTCCCAGGGCATCTGCCTTGGCATACCGCCTGCCAGCGCCTCGATGGAGGAGTACCTGTTCCAGGCAGACGGCGGGCTCTACCAGAGCAAGAGAGAGGGCCGTGACAGGGTAAACCTTGTGCCCTTCAAAGAGCATGAGTACCGGGCACTGATCCGGCAGATTCACTAAGAAGCAGAGAAGGCACCGGAAAGAAGGACGTTCTGGACAAGTTCCCGGTCCGCGGGAAGAAAGTCGATGGAGGGAAGATCGGAGAGAGAGACCCAGCGCGCGGCCTCGTGCTCCAAAAGGACCGGAGATCCCTCTTTGATGGTGCAGTGGTAGCACTCCATGGAGAGGTGGAACGCGGCGTAGTCGTACTCGATGCAGGCAAGGTGCTCCCTGACCTCAATGACAGCGGTCAGCTCCTCCCTGATCTCCCGGACAAGAGCCTGTTCCGGTGTCTCTCCCGGTTCGATCTTTCCTCCCGGAAACTCCCAGTAGTCCTTGTATTCTCCGTACCCTCTCTGGGTGACGAAGATGGAACCGTTCCTGTCGGTAATGACAGCGGCAGATACGCGAATGGTTTTCATGGAAACCTCCAGTAGGCAGCAGGCCGTAAAAGCAGTACGGAACACGCGATAAGCAGGCACAGAAGACACAGGCAGAAGAAAGCAGAACAGAAGTACGATCATCAGGCAGGGCAGAAGCCCTGCCTGCTTTGTTTTCTGATCTTTCGTTTCTCCTGCAGATCCTCCTGCAGCCCTTCCTGCAGAACCCGTAACCCATGATACTACACGAAGCGGCAGGCCGTACTGTGTGAACAAAGTGCGGATCAGGAGGATGAAAATTTTCGCATTGAGACAACATCCCCCAATTTTCTGCTACACTTCAGACAGGGACAGCAGGCATGCTGTCCGGACTTTACGGGGAGATACAGGGAATCATGTCAAGGGAAACCATGGAGCGCCTTTCCACTTCGGCGCGGAAAGCAGTGGAACATCTCCAGGAAATCGCGGGAGGGGATGCACAGGAATACCTCGATGCGGCGATCAGGCTCTACAACGAGAGCCTGCGCACGAAGGAGGAAGAAGCGGCCGCCTATGCCGACTTCCACACCTCGATTGCGTGCTTTTATCTCTGCAAGTGGAGCGAGGCGCTCTTTCATGCAAACCGGTCGATGGAGACCTTCAAGAAGACGGGAAATGAGTACCGGGTGTGCCTTTGCTACAACCTGATGGGGATTCTCTTTGCGACGCAGGGCGACATGGCCCTTGCCGTAAACATGTTTTCGAAGGCAATGGGCGATGCCGATGCAAAGGGCTTTCCCTTTATCTCGGCCCTTGCAAGAGCCAATTACTGCGAGGCGTGCTTTGCAGGCAAAGAGTATGAGACCCTGATCCGCATCTCGAAGAAGGCGATGGATCTCTTTCTGAAGACAGAAGACAATAAGGAGCGTGCGGGTAACATCGCAAATCTCCTGACCCAGCAGGCAGGGGCATACCTTGCCCTGAAAAAGGACGAGGAGGCAAAGAATGCCTGGAAGCAGCTCAAGGCCCTGCATCAGGAATACCCTGACATCCCGAAGGGGCTCGATGAGATGATCGCGCGGCTCTTCTTCGACGAGAAATTCGATCCGGAAAGCGCGGACAAAGACCGCGCGGAGGTCATCCGGTGCTTTGACAGGGCACAGAACCGCAACAACTACATCATCTGGATCCTCGAGTTCATGGAGAACCTGAGGAGTACGAATCAGAGAGACCTTCTCGCTCATGTGATCGATGTCATGGAGACGGACCTTTCGAAGACTTCGTATCCGCACTATCAGCTCATTGTCTCGAAGTACCGTCTCGATCTGTGCTTCCTCGAGGGAAGGAGCCGGGATGAGATCTTTGATGAGTTCTACAGAAGGCTCTATCTTGCCGATCAGGAACAGCAGCAGGCCAACCGGAACTTTCACTACTATCTCGAGATGCAGGAGCAGCTCGACGAGGAGAAACAGAAGGCTGCAAAGATGCGTCTTGCCGCAAGGACCGATCCTCTGACAGGCCTTGCAAACCGCAGAAGTCTCGAGGAAGAGGGACAGCAGCACTTCCTCGACATGATGGAGCAGAAGTCCCTGTTCGGGATGGAGATCCTGGATATCGACCACTTCAAGGGGATCAACGACGGGTACGGCCATGAGGCCGGGGACCTGTGCCTGAAAAGACTCGGAAAGGTCCTGCAGAACGAAGCGGACAGCCACTGCTTCCCGTTCCGCTACGGAGGAGACGAGTTTGTGGTCCTGTACGTGGGACTGACAAAGGAGGGGATGGAAGCCCATGCAGCGTCCATCCGGGAAGCCCTTCAGCCACAGCTAGAAGGGCTGCCGCTCTTTACCGTCTCCCAGGGTATCTGCATCGGTACGCCGCCGGTCAGTGCCTCGATGGAGGAGTTTCTCATGCAGGCAGATGGCGGCCTCTACCAGAGCAAGGAAAACGGCCGGGACAGGGTAAGTATCGTATCCTTTAGGGAACATCAGTACCGGGCACTGGTAAGGCAGATCCACTGATCCGGAAAACCTGAAAAGAAGAGAACGAAGGAAGAGAAAAAACGGAGAAGGACAAGAGGAAGCCGGCAGCAAAAAAATGGAAAAAGAATAAAGCCGATTCAAGCTGGGCTTTACATCCAGCTCTCATCCCAGCGCTACAATGTTCACCTGTCACAGTTGATCAGAAGCGAAAGGGGAACGGCCTATGTATAGAGCTTGGTTGTCTTGTCGGACTGACGATTGTCCATGCCCTCGGGATGCTGGATCAAAGGCTTGTCCTGAATGCCCTGTCGATTGCGGGAACAGCGATCGGGGCGGTTGCAGGGTCGGTTACGGGGACCGTGGCTGCAGAAAAGGAACAGGAGAAGCAGGAGGGGCAGCACGGGGAATCCTGAGAAGGAGAAATCAGAGACTCAGAAAGGAAAAGACTTAAAAACCCGGAGAGGAGAATCCGGAAACGAACATCAGCAGAACATCCATATGATCTGATCGAGGCGGTCCCGAAAGGGACCGCTTTTTGACGTTCAGACTCCAAATGCCGGAAACGCCTGATTTTGCGTCATCAATTGGCCAAAAACCGCCCCACATGAAATATTCGAATCCTCTATAATTGAAGATATACAGGCACTGCGGCGGGAAGGGAAGCTGCCGCGGGAAACGGGAAGCCTGGAAGTTTCGAAAGGGGAATGGTTATGAACAGGAAGGTTGTTGCACTGGTACTTGCGGCTGCGATGCTGGGGATGACGGGCTGCGGTGTAAGTCAGGATGACTACGATGCCGCGGTATCCGCTCAGGAGTCGGCAGAGCAGGAGCTCTCGACATCCAAGAGCGATTACAGCTCTCTGGAGTCGACGTATAACTCTCTGTCGGACGACTACGCATCGCTCGAGTCGACCTATGAGGAGCTCTCGGACAGCTACAGCTCTCTGAAGGACGAGTACGATGCCTACAAGGAGAAGATGCAGCCGTACGAGGAGCTCGACAAGGCAGAGGCCGAGGCGAGAGAGGCGAAGGCAAAGCAGGAGAAGGCAGAGGCCGAAGCGGCTGAGAAGAAGAAAAAGGAAGAAGAGGCGGCCGCCAAGAAGAAGAAAGAGGAAGAGGAAGCCGCCGCTGCCGAGTCGAAGGAAAAGATGGGCTACGATACCGGCATCACCTACGACAACCTCGCCCGGAACCCTGATGACTATGAAGGGGAGAAGGTCAAGTTCTACGGGAAGGTTCTGCAGGTGATCGAGGGCGACGGCACGGTCCAGATCAGGCTCGCCGTGAACGATGATTACGATACGGTTCTCCTGGGCGAATATGACAGCAGCATCGTCACCTCCCGTGTTCTCGAGGACGATGAGATCACGATCTACGGCACGTCCGCGGGACTGATCAGCTATGAGTCCACCATGGGAGGCACGATCACAATCCCGGCAGTGCTGATTGACAAGATTGATCAGTAAGGAGCAGGGGAAAGAGGATCGACCATTCAGGGAGCCCTGAAAGGGCGCCCGATACAGATATAAGCACATCCTGCTGCGGAAAATCCGGAAACAAAAATCGGCATGATAGGATTCTGGCGGTCCCGAAAGGGGCCGCTTTTTCGTGTTCAGGTTCAAAACCCCGCAAACGCCCAATTTTCAACCTTCAATTGGCCAAAAACCACCCCACAAGAAATGCGCGGATCCTTTATAATGATTGAAAAGGGCAACAAAAACAATATGTTGCGTCAAAGCTCCGACTTGGGAGAAAATGATGTATGAAAAAAGACAACGGACACGATGATCTGCTGGACTTCATGCTGTTCGACGAGACCGTGGGTGATGAGGATGAGGATAAGAAGGGCGGCGGTACGGGAAGCTGTCTTCTGTATTTCCTGGCATTGCCCGCAGGGGCGGCAGCAGTAAAGATTGCAGGATCTGTCATCGGACATCTGGCAGGCTGAAGAGAAAGGAGCGCAGAGTGGGAGAACAACGCTTTTTCGGAAGAGACAAGGAGATGAAGGACCTGCAGGAGTGCTATGAGACCGGACGCTTTGAACTGGTCCGGGTAAGCGGAGCAAAGGGGACCGGGAAGCGCACGCTGGTGCGCCGCTTTGCCAAGCAGTACGGGAATGCAGTCTACTGGTATTCTCCGGCCGGTCTTCGGGCAGATGAGGATCTTCAGGCCATCGGCCGCTGCATCGAGGGAAAACCGGACGCATTCCCGGACATGGAGACCGCCTTCCGTCAGATCTCATCAGGGACTATAAAAAGACCTGCCATCTGATGCTGATCCTCATCGATGAAGATATGGAAGGTCTGTTCGAGTTTGCGAAGACGAAGGACATTGAGCTGGGAGACCTCCCTGTCGAACATGCCATGAAGCTGCTTTCCGACTTTTCACCGGAGGATCGCGCCATCCTGTACATGGTGATCGGCACAAGGCCGGGGCGTCTTATGGAGCTGGATCCGAAGCTCTCTGCAAGGGAGAATATCCGGGAGAAGGTGGCATCCCCGGGATCAGATCTGTACTTCGATCCGAGACTCCATCTCTCAGACATCATGCGGGCAAGAGACAGTTATGTACCGCAGCTGTATGCCATCGCAACCGCCCGTACCTCGAGCATGAAAGACATCTCCGATGCGGCCGGGTGGCCGCCGGCCACCGTCAATTCCAACATGAACCGGCTGATGGAGATGAAGCTTGTCGAAAAGCACTATCCCTACGGAGAGGATCCGGAGACGACAAACCGCACCAGGTACCGCTTCCCGGATCCTCTGATGAGGTTTTACTTCACCAACCTGATCTACTACGAACGGAAGGAACCGGAGAAGATCATGGCAGGTCTCAACGCGTACCTCGAAAAGCGTTTTCCGGACCTTGCTGCCGATTACCTTCGCTTCCGCTTTGGCGGGGAGTACGGGATCTGGTGGAACTTCAAGTACGATATCCCGGTAGCAGGGCGTGACGGGGACGGAAAGAGTCTCATTGCCTTTACCCGCTGGAACGGAGACGTGGCCAAGGGAGAGGATCTCAACATGGTCCGGAGAGTCCGAAGAAGCAGAAACAGTGATCGGTGCTTCCTCATTTACAAACCGGGGTATACGTACGAGTGCGTCCGAAGGTCCCTGAAGATGGACGACAGGGTGGAGCTGGTGCGATTCGACTACATGATGGAGGATCTGGAGAAGGAAGAGGGGTTCCGGAAGGATTAAGGCAGGAATCTGATATGTGCCGATTTTTGCCGGACAACTGAGCAACAAACGACACGCGTCGAAAAACAGAGAAGTCTATCATAAATCTCAGGAAGCAGATGGGGGATCGGGGGAGATGCGCACCGAATGATGCGGCGCGTCTCCTTTTTGACTGAAAGATATGCGATAATAGCCCCTGTATGAATTACTTTGGGAAAAGCGGGGAAGACAGTATTCGCCCGCTGTGGGCATGAAAAATACTTAGGGGAGAAGGCTTTATGACGGGGATAAAGGTCGTCTGCGATCCTTATCAGGAAAGTACGCAATTCTTTATCCGGAAGTCCGAGGAGGATTCCGGAGTCTGGGAACCAATCACATCGGAAAACAGTCCCGACAGCAAACTGATCCGGGACAAGATTGTCCACGGGTTCTTTCCGTTTCACGCGGAGGACATCGTCTCAACCATCTATAACGAATACCGAAGCAGCAGCGGCAAAATCGAGATCGAGTTTGACGGAACCGATGACGATTTTCGCACGATGCAGGTCATCTGCAGCGGTGATGCCTTTAAGGATAAGGTCACACTGATCCACGGGCAGAGGCGTAAGGAGAGCGCAAAGAACTGCCTGCCAAAGATCAATACCATCTTCCGGGAGGATATCGAGCCGCTTATCAGAGAGGGCGTTACCGACGAGTCCAGAGAGAAGGTAGAGGACCAGATCAGCAAGTTCAAGGACGCATCCGCCGAGGTGATCCCGATCTGCATCATGGGTTCCTACAGTGTCGGCAAGTCGACGTTTATCAACGCCCTGATCGGAGCTGAGGTCATGCCAAGTGCCGCTGCTCCGATGACAGCCAAGATCATGAAGATCGAGGAGGTCACAGACGGTGAGAGAGCTGCGGTGAGCTTTGAGTACCTCGGAGATCACATGCGCCTGGAATTCGGAGATGTCGGGGATTCTGGGTATGCCTTCAGTGAGGACACACCGGATAACGCGCTGAAAAAGGCACTTTCAAAAGAACTGGATCAGATTGCAAGTACCGATCTGAGCAGCCCTGTCCGGAAAACTCTGGAGCTTTTGAATGCGGAGGATCACAGCTGGATTACCGGGGAAAGAGGCTCTGCGGATGATATCTCCACGAGAATCAATGTGGAGATCCCGTTTAGAGGACCCATGTGGAAGAGCACAGACCGGCGGTTTGTCATTTTCGACACGCCGGGCGCAAACTCCTCGTCCCATCAGAATCATCTCCGGATCCTGAAGGACGCACTGAAGGGATTTTCCAACGGCCTTCCGATCTTCGTCACTACCTGGAATGAGCTCGATACCAATGACAATGACGAGCTTCAGAAAACCTTCAAGGGAATCTCAGAACTGGACAGCAGGTTCACCCTCATCGTCGTGAACCGTGCGGACGAGGAGACACTGCCTGCGGAGGGCTGGTCGGATAAGGAGCAGAGCCAGATCCTGGCCCAGGGGATTCCGGACGCCCTGTACTCCGGCGGCATCTATTTCGTCTCGTCTATCCTCGGTCTGGGATATAAGACCGGAGGACATTTCATCGACAGGCACTGCGGGAAGATCTTTGATCAGCAGAAGGAAAGCTATTCGGATCCGGGGAACCGGTATTACACGAAGCTCTTTGTCGACAATATTCTCCCGGAACCGATGAAGACGGAGGCCATTCTCTCGGCGGCCGGACAGAGCGATCGGCTGTATGCCAACTGTGGGATGTACAGCATCGAGCATGCGATTCAGACCTTTGCGGTGCAGTACTCCTCCTACAACAAGTGCCAGCAGGCCTATACGTTCCTGAAACAGGCGGTGGAGGATACCGACCAGGATATCGAGGCAACAACAAAGAAAAAGCAGGACGATCTGACGGATCTGCAGAACCGGCTCGATACGGCAAAGAACGAGCTGAACGAGAACCTTCAAGCAGTCGGCAACAGCTCCATGAGCACCTATGGCCATATGTACAACAATGAGGTCATGATGTGGGAGAAGGACACCTACAAGCCGCTCACGGAGGACATGCTGAAGGAAAGTCAGGAGGAGGAGACCGAGAAGGTAGCGGACGAGACGGGCTATGATGATATCCACGCGCAGATCGGTGAAGGAGCCAAGGGGCTTCGGCAGAACCTGAGTGCGAATGCACAGGCGTTTAAGGATGCTTCGACGGGAACAAAGAAGCTCGAGAAGGTGGGACACATCCTCACGGGACTTGGCAAGGACGCCAAAAATGTGGTCAGTGCCTATGGAAAGGATCTCCAGGCAAGACGAAACGTCGATGCACAGGTTTCCCAGAACGTCACCGAAGCTGCAAACAACTGGATCAGCCAGTGTTCCCACGAGGCGCAGGAGGAGATGCAGGAGAAATCGCAGGCCTTCTGGAGGGATAAAAACAACAAGCTCAGAGACCGGCTCGTCGAGGAGGTCATGGGAACGGATCTTATCGATGAGAACAAGAAACACGAGCTCTCCGACTTTATCTATCACTACCAGCCGGTCGACTTTGAGCAGATCCCGATTCCGCAGTACGACGTGACGCAGTTCAGAAAGTTCCTGAATGTGACACTGAACCTCAAAAAGATGGCGGCGGAGTATACGGAATCCCTGTGGGATACCATCCATTCTTCCGCGGCAAAGGTCAGTGTGATGCACCGGTCTCAGTTCAACAGCTGGAAGGATCAGTTTATCGCCGATCTGCAGGAGCATGTAACGGAGTACAACCCGGATCTGAAGCAGATGTCGGAAGAGATCCAGGCAGAGACAGCAAGAATCGAGCATCTGTCGACGATGCGGGAAGGCCTGAGCACGAAGATGCAGGATATTTCGTCGATGCTCGAGTGGAAGAACCGGTAACAGACCGGTCAAAGATATAAGGGGGAGATCATGGGGATCAAAAACGTTGTTTCGAAGATCAATCAGAAGGCGGCGGACAAGGTCGCAAAGGCGGCAAAGCTGAGCCCTGAACAGCTCAAAGCCATCGATGACAAGCGGCGGGAATACCTGCAGGAGATGCCGGATCCGAAAGATAAACGCGCAGAAGAGATGACGGATCGGCTGCTTGCGGCCTGCGGAGTGGAGATCTACAACGCGTACCTGCCGCAGCTCTCCCAGCTGTATGTGCCCGCAGAGCGGACGGCAGAGTACGGAGTACCGTTTCACCGCGACCACAATATCCGCTATTTCCAGATCACGAAATGGGTCACGGACAAGAAGGAAAACAACCTCGAAAAGCTGGTCAACGTCTACGAGGTGCTCTCGAATGAGAACTGCAACATCGCACTGATCTTCCATCGCACCATGAAGGGGACGGAGGTGTATTTGTCCGTGACGGATACCGACAACGGAGAGGACAACGTCGATGCCAACAACATGGAGGCAAGACTTGCCGATGCCCTGCATGGCAACTTCCCCGGAGCAGAGGTCTCGGATGGAGAGATCGGAACGCCGAAGTTCCTGAAGAAGGACGGTCAGTTCAGTGTTGCCACTGCCAGCAACATCCCCACGGAGAAGTCCGAGAAGTTCATCAGCCAGACCATCGAGAAACTGCTCGACGGCAATGTTCCGGATCGGAAGGAGAAGGAATACACGCTGATCCTCATGGCAACGCCGATCCTGGACATTGAGGAGAGAAAACTCCGCCTTGCAGAGATCTATTCCGGTCTTGCACCCTATGCGGGATGGCAGACCAACTACACATATAACGAACAGAACGCTGTCGGATCATCCGCCACTTTCGGTGTGAACGTAGGTGTCAGTGCCGGAATCCAGAACGGAACGAATCAGTCCACGACCAATACGCAGGGAGAGCAGAATTCGGAGCAGAACGGGGAATCACAGGCAGTATCCGACGCGGAACAGCATTCCAAACAGCATACGAAGAACTCATCAGAATCGAATGAAACATCGCATCAGACAGGACGCGGGACGAATAAGGGGAGCAGCGAAGGCACATCGGACTCAGTTAACACAACAGAGACAGTGGGTACAACAGAGAGTGAAGCTACTGGGGAAATGAACGGTGGTTCAGTCGGAGCAGATATTTCTGTAGGACCCGAAGTATTTAAAGCAGGTGTAAATGGAGCCAAATATAGCGCTGAGACATTGCAGAAAGGGACTTCAACTGCCAAATCAACAGCACATGGTGTTGCCAATACCGTCTCCCGCAACATCTCTGAGAGTGTATCAAACACAGTCAGTGACGCGGCAAGCCACGCCATGCAAAAAGGTGTCGCGGATACGGTAGGAGAGGCGACCACCAGGTCTCTTACAAATACGCTGTCAAGGACTCTCGGCAAGGCTGTGACAAAGTCTACTGCATTGACGAGCGGAATCTTCAAGGCTGTGAACTACGGCGTTAACTTCGGCGCCAACTTTGCGCGCACCTCGAATGTGACAACGACCATCGGGCGCGGCCAGGGGATTATTCAGAACTACACCAACTACAACATCAAACACGCCCTCGAGCTGCTTGAGGAGCAGATGAAGCGCTATGAGATGAGCACGGCGCTCGGGATGTGGGATTTCGCGGCGTATGTAATCTCTGAGGATTCCAATGTGGCCAACAACGTGGCCCATGATTATGTCGCCCTGACCCAGGGTGAGAAGTCATATATGTCCCATGCGGCCATCAACCTGTGGCGCGGGGACACCGGAGATCAGGAAGAACGGGAGAGGGTTGCAGAGATCTATGCATATCTGCAGGATCTCAGACAGCCGGTATTCGGACTCAATCCGGAGCTTACGGATTATGATGAGACGTTTAAGGTCTATCCTTCTGTCGTGACCGCAACAACACCGCTGTCCGGCAAGGAACTGGCTTACTCTCTGAACTTCCCGCAGAAGTCGGTTACCGGTCTTCCGGTAATCCCCTGCACGGAGTTCAGTAGGAACGTTGTTACCTATGACACACTGGACCAAGGTACTCAGATCAAGCTCGGTCATGTCTTCCACATGTATCACGACGAGGATACGGACGTGAAGATCTCCCTGCAGTCGCTGACATCGCATGCGTTTGTCACCGGCAGTACGGGATCCGGCAAGAGCAACACCATCTATCAGATCATCAACAACGTCGGCAGAACGGGAGTGAAGTTCCTGGTCATCGAGCCGGCCAAGGGTGAATACAAAAACATGTTCGGGATGGATTCGGACGTTTCCGTCTACGGGACGAATCCGGATCTGTCGCCGATGCTCAGAATTAATCCGTTCAGTTTCCCGAAGGGAATTCATATTCTCGAGCATCTGGACCGTCTGGTGGAGATCTTTAATGTTTGCTGGCCGATGTATGCAGCAATGCCTGCAGTCTTAAAGAGTGCGATCGAGCGCTCCTATGAGGATGCGGGCTGGGATCTCACGCATTCGAGAAATCCTTATGGCGAGAACCTGTATCCGACCTTTGCCGATGTGACCCGGAATGTGCGTACCATCATAGATGAGAGCGACTATGACGCCGAGAACAAGGGTGCGTACAAGGGCTCCCTTCTGATGCGCCTGGAGTCTCTGACGAACGGGATCAACGGCATGGTCTTTGTGCAGGACGAGATTCCGGCAGAGCAGCTCTTTGATGAAAACGTCATCATTGATTTGTCCCGCGTGGGATCGATGGAGACGAAGTCCCTGCTCATGGGCATGCTGATCATCAAGCTTCAGGAGTACCGGATGGTATCCGGAGATATGAATGCGGACTTGAAGCATCTCACTGTCCTCGAGGAGGCCCACAACCTGCTCAAGCGCACCTCAACAGAGCAGGTCTCGGAGTCGGCTAACCTTGCCGGCAAGAGCGTGGAGATGATCTCCAATGCAATCGCGGAGATGCGCACCTACGGTGAGGGCTTCGTAATTGTCGACCAGGCACCGGGGCTGCTGGATCTTGCAGCGATCCGGAACACCAACACAAAGATCATTCTGCGTCTGCCGGACGAGGAGGACCGCGAGCTGGTGGGCAGTGCCGCAAACCTGAACAAAGATCAGATCCGGGAGCTGGGCAGACTGCCGAGAGGCGTTGCGGCTGTGTATCAGAACGAGTGGATCGAGCCCATTCTCTGCCGCGTGGATAAGTTCGACCGGAACGGACAGAGATACGTCTATACGCCGGATACAGAAGAAACAGAGGATAACCACATCGAAGAGAGAGTCCGGATCGCAACGATGATCAGCAGAGGAGAGGTGATCAGCGACAGGGATAAGCTGAAGGAACTCCAGATCAGCATGCAGCGGTACGGCATACCGTCCACGACACAAATCTGGATTCTGAACCTGTTACGTCGTCCTTCGGAACCTGTATCGATTAGGCGTTTTGCACCCGCGATGGCAGGCCTGTTCCCTGAGGTGCTGGAGACCGTGAAAAGGGTCACGAGAGAAACGCCAAAGCCGGAAGAATGGACCAGGGCCGCAGAGAGAACGCTCGTCAACATAGGAGCGGAATTTACGGACGACCAGGCAAGGCGTGATGTTGAGCAGTCGATCATTACCTACTACTGGCTCTTTGTGATGAATAATGATCAGCAGCATTTGAAAGACTGGCAGATGCAGGGAGGGCTGAGATGAGTCCTGTAGGAATGGAACATTTCAAAGATGTGAGCATAAAGCCGCAGGACGTCAAAAACACGCCGGACAGCTTTCTGAGTCAGTTTGATCAGTTCGACAAGCCCATGGATGTGAAGGAAACCGCACCTGCGGAAAGACTGGACAGTCCGGCCGATCCGCTTGACACCCGGATGCCACGGCAGGAAGTGAAGGAAGGCGATTTTTACTCTTCCTATAATGAAAGATTGAGCAGATGCCCGGCGGATCCATGCGAAACCGGGCATTGGGAGGGAGATCGGGGAGAGTCAAAATTCATTTCCGATGATGCAGAGGCAAAACAGGCGCTGAAGCCTTACCATATGGACGGCGTTG
Source organism: uncultured Lachnospiraceae bacterium (assembly GCA_900315055.1). GTDB lineage: Bacteria > Bacillota > Clostridia > Lachnospirales > Lachnospiraceae > CAG-791. The sequence goes on along the minus strand of OMXP01000075.1, from coordinate 4,777 downwards.
AGTATGACAATTGCATCCCGGATTTTTCCAAGTGTTCAGAAGCAACCGTCCAGATTGATCACATGACAGAGTATCGTCAGACAACCACACCGGAACAGGGCGGACCAAGTGTGGAAGGAAACTATGAGCAGGCAGATGCCAAATGCGCAGAACTGTGGACGAAGGAAAACAGGGACGGCAGAGCATGGACAGCAAAAGATGTCAAGGATTGGAGAACGGCGAATCACTATACCTGGCATGAGTGCAATGACAGAAAAACCTGTCAGCTGATACCGGAAAAGGTAAATGAGAAATTTCGGCATCTGGGCGGCTGTTCGGAGTGCAAGAAACGTGACAGCGGCAATATTGGAGGTGAGTTCGATGAGCAGAAAACTAGCAGTATGGGGCAGACAGTTTAACCTGCAGGTGGGCTACGACACCTATGGCGGCGCAGAGGTAACCGACGCGCAGAAAGAAACGCTGAAGAGCTTTCTGGAAAAAGCACCGGAGCTTCTCGAAGATCCTGCACCGGTCAAGAAGTATCTCAGGAAGAGAGATCCGGATCATATCAAAGAGGATATCGACAACATCTTCTATTACGTCATCCCAAAGAGGATCTTTGTGGAGCAGAGAAAAGGAGTTGTCGATCTGATGTGCGATTACCGGTATGACCCGGAGGACGGCCTTGCTCTCATGTTTGAGAACGGCAAGTTGAAGAAGATCTGTGCGGAGATTGAGATCGGATAAACAGGTATTGCAGGATGGAATCGGCTCCTGACGGGCAGGGGATCCATCGCAGAGGGGAGATGTTGCAGTGAAAATCATACATTGTGCAGATCTGCATCTGGATTCAAGGCTGACGGCAAATCTGCCGCCTGCAAAGGCAAAACAGCGGCAGGACGAGTTGCTGCATAACTTTATCCGGCTGGCGGAAGATGCTGGAACGAAAGGAGTTCAGGCAGTTCTCATTGCCGGAGATCTGTTTGACTCCAGGTCGGTATCCGCAACGGCAAGGAATACGGTGTTGGATACCATCCGGAAGTATCCTGCGATCACGTTCTTTTACCTGCAGGGAAACCACGAGGGAGATTCCTTTCTATCGGACATCCCGGCGGGGATTTCCAATCTGAAGACCTTTGGCGATACTTGGACCAGCTATGATCTTGGTGATGCGGTCACGGTGAACGGGGTTGTGCTGACCCCGGAGAATTCCACCAATGTCAGCAGTCTGCTGCAGGAGGACCCTTCCAAGTTCAATATCGTGATGCTGCACGGCGTCCTCTCGGAGTATGAGAGCAAAGACCGCGCTGAGATCATCAATCTGAGAGGCTTTCAGAACCGGGCCATTGATTACCTGGCACTGGGACATATTCATCAGCATCAGGAAGGAGATCTGCCGCCGCGTGGAAGATGGTGCTATCCGGGCTGTCTTGAGGGAAGAGGTTTTGACGAGACAGGCGAGCATGGATATGTTCTGATCGATATCGATACGGCAATGCGCAGGGCACAGTACGAGTTTGTCCCGTTTGCAAGACGCCATCTCTATGAGGTGGAGGTCGATGTGACAGGGTGTGAGAGCACTATTCAGATGATCGGGAGAGCCAAGGAGACTCTGGAAAAGAATACGAGTCTTTCAGAGATGGACGAAATCAAGATTGTGCTCACAGGACGGCTCGATGTGCTGCGGGAGATGAATCTTGACCTGATTGCCAAGAACTTCGAGCATTCGTACTACTTCGTCAAGTGCGAGGACAGGACAAGGCTTGCCTACAACTATGCAGAGTACGCAAAGGAAGCCACTCTCAAGGGAGAATTTGTCCGTGCCGTAAACGGAGCAGAGGATCTCACCGATCAGGAAAAGGCAGAGATCATTCGATGCGGGATTCAGGCCTTAAATGGGGAGGATATTGAGGAATGATCATCCGTCATTGTCACATCGATCATTTTGGAACCCTGCAGGACGTCGATAGGGATTTTAAGGACGGGTTCAACTCGATCCTGGAGGATAACGGCACCGGTAAGAGCACGCTGGCGGTCTTCATCTCTGTCATGCTCTACGGATTCCAGGGTGAAGGGATCCGAAAGGATAAGGAGGTAGCAAGCGAGCGCCTCCATTACAGACCCTGGAATGACGATGGTTCGTATGGCGGTACGCTCACCTTTACCTGCGGCGGAAAGACCTACCGCATTGAGCGCACCTTTGGCCAGAAAGCCATTAATGACACGTTAGCCGTCTATGATGTGGCGACGAACACAACAACCAATCAGTTCGGTGATGTACCGGGGGAGAAGATATTTGATCTGGATATCGACTCGTTCTGGAATACAGTGTTCCTTGCACAGCAGCATTGTTCGACCAGTGTGACCGACAATATTCGGGCCAAGATCGGCAACGTGTCAAATGAAACGGCTGATATGGGCAACTATGACGTAGTGCAGGCAAAGCTGAAGAAGGCGTCGGACTCGCTTACGCCGGATCGGAAAAGCGGTGAGCTCTATAAGCTGAAAACCGACCTTGCGAGCCTGGAGGTTACCGCACAGCACCGGAGTATCTGTGAACGGATGCTCGATCAGGACAATTCTCAGCTCGAGAAATTTACCGCCAAGAAGGCGGATGTTCAGAAGAGGATTGAGGAGACAGGCGAAGCACTCCGAAAGATGAGTGTCTACAGTGATCTGAAGGCGAAGAAGGTTCAATACGATAACTGCCTGCAGGCGGAGGCAGAAATGAAGGAGAAGGTAGAGACTCTTCGGAAAGATCTGCCGGATCCTGTGCCGCAGGTAGAAGAGATCACCCGTAAGATCGCCGATGCAAAGAACCTTCCGGTCTATCACAAGTCAGCAGAGAACTATGCTTTCTCCGTACAGGAAGAGACGGATTATAGGAATCTGTCCCAGGAATTCGCAGGTGGCGTACCTGCGGAGGAGGACCTTGACCGATATACGGAGGAAGCGGACCGGATCCACGCACTTGAGGAGAAGCACGCATCTCTGAAGCTCTCGCCGGACGAACAGAGGCGTTTTGAAGCAGAGCAGGCGATGTTTGCAGACGGAGTGCCGGACGTCGATGAGGTGAACGGATATATCGACAGCTGGAACCAGAGAAGCACGTTGCAACAGGACGCGAATACACAGAAAACCAGTGCCCAGAGTATGCAGCTTTTCATGCAGCAGCAGAAGGCAAGAGACGAGGAGGACCAGAAAAGGGCACGCCAGGAACAGGAAGATAAGGCGAAGGAAAAGAAGCGCAAAGCCGGCGGCTCGAAAGTACTCGGCATAGTGCTTGTTGTACTCGGTGCCTTTCTTCTGCTTCTCGGGATTGCCGCATGGCCGCTCCTCATTCCGGGTGTGATACTCCTCATCTTTGGTATCCGCAAAATCAACGCCGCTTCGAAAATGCAGAAAGAAGCCGATGCGGAGGCGTCGGCGCCGATACATGACATCGTCAGTCCCCTCTACTCTCAATATCAGCAGCAGTACAACGACTGCAAGAAGAAGGCAGAGGACGATGAACAGCAGATCAGAGAGATTGAGGCCACCGTTCGGGCATTTCTTGAAAAGCTGCAGATCAGGACGGCAGATGCAAAGGTTGCAACCGCACTCGATGATGTCATCAAGAAAATCGGTGATTATCAGACTCTGTGTGAACGGGTAAGAGAACAGGAGCAAGCTACCGTATCGGAGAGCGGAGGCGTCGGGAAACAGGAAATCACGAACTACGTAAGACAGTATCTCCCGCAGTCAGATGGAACGGATCTTGCCGGGAACCTGAAGCAGATCGGTTATGACAGGAAACATTATCAGACTCTCGAGGAAAAGCGGCAGAATCGGCAGGCTCAGGAGAAGAAGGAACAGGAGCTGAGAGGAAGCCTGCAATATTACCTGCAATCGCTGGGCATACAGGCTGACGATCCGGAACAGGCACTGACGACCCTGAAGGAGATGGTACAGTCGCTGAAGAACGCACAGACAGCTCTTGCGGAAGCAGCGGAAAAGCGGCAGACCTTCGCAGAGCAACATCGCGAGGATCTCGAAAAGCTTGCGAGCGTGCAGATTCCGGAAGGTGGACCGACATTGGAGGAGTTGCAGCAGACAGCTGATGTTCAGCAGGAATTGATGGAAAACATTCAGGAACAGATCCGCGAGCTCAACCAGAAGAAGCAGACCGATGCCGAGAATTTGGACGAAGCAGAAAAAGCGGAGGAAGATGCCGCTTCAGACCGGGAGAAGATTCAGAAGCTGGAGCATAAGCTTCGGATTTTGAAACTCACACAGGGATACCTGCAGGTGGCAAAGGAGAACTTTTCCAGCCGTTACATGACTCAGATCCAGGACGCATTCCGGAAGTATTACGGAATGATCAACCCGAGCGGAAAGCAGTCCTATGAGCTCGACGCCAACCTGAATATTAAGGTACGGGACAACGGCCTTCATGATATCCGGCTGCTCAGCGAAGGGTATCAGGACCTTGTCGGCCTGTGCCGTCGTATGGCAATGATCGAGGCAATGTACGATCAGGAAAAGCCGTTCCTTGTCCTCGATGATCCGTTTGTTAACCTGGATGATAAGAAACTTGCAGGGGCAAAGGACTTCCTGAATCAGATCAGCACGGAGTATCAGGTCATCTATTTCACCTGCCAGCAGGGCAGAGCCTGAAGAAAGGTTAAGCTTTTAAGTCCGGAATCTTGGAAAACGTCTTAGGAACTGCGCGTAATTAATTCGTGCATTTGTAACTAGCAAACCCCAGTTGGAGCAATGACATAGTTCCAGTCTCCACGGAACTCACTTCGTGTGATGT
>OMXP01000104.1 GCA_900315055.1 uncultured Lachnospiraceae bacterium | reverse complement strand
GACTGGTGCTTTTTTTATCGTCAAGGGGATGAATCGAAGGCCAAAAATGCCTTATTTATCAGCATTTTGGCGGCTCATCCCAAGTGGGAAGTTTGAGTATAATAAGATCCGGGGCATGTTGACAGTTTCAGTACAAAGGGGGTTGCATGATGGTTCTTCAGTTTGTGGGAGCGGATCACGAGGTTACGGGTTCCTGCCATTACCTGCGCGTCCGGGACAAGAACATCCTTGTCGACTACGGCATGGAGCAGGGAAAGGATATCTATGAAAATCAGCCGCTTCCGGTGAAGGCGGAGAACATCCAGTACGTGTTCCTGACCCATGCGCACATTGATCACTCCGGCATGCTGCCGGAGCTGTACGCGAAGGGATTCCGCGGGAAGATTCTGTGCACGGAGGCGACGAAGGACCTGTGCGAGGTCATGATCCTCGATTCGGCGCATATCCAGATGCAGGAGGCGGAGTACCGGAACCGGAAGGCCGCAAAGCAGGGCATCAGCGGACGGTATGAGCCGATTTACACGATGGAGGAGGCGACAAACGTCCTGAAGCTGTTCGAGGCCTATGAGTACGGGAAGGTGTATGAGCTGTGCGAGGGTGTGAAGTTCCGCTTTACGGACATCGGGCACCTTTTAGGCTCCGCCTCGATTGAGCTGTGGCTCTCCGAGCACGACGTTGAGAAAAAGATCGTCTTCTCCGGAGACATCGGAAACAAGAATCAGCCGCTTCTTAGGGATCCGATCTATACGAAGAGTGCCGACTATGTCGTCATGGAATCGACCTACGGCGACAGGCTCCACGAAAAGCCGAAGTGCGGCTATGTGGAACAGCTGACCGACATCATCCGCGAGACCCTTCTTCGCGGCGGAAACCTTGTCATCCCCTCCTTTGCGGTCGGCAGGACCCAGGTGCTTCTGTACTTCATCAAGCAGATCAAGGAGCAGAACCTGATTCCGGAGTTCCCGTCCTTCCCCGTCTACGTGGATTCGCCGATGGCGGTGCGGGCGATCTCGATTTTTGAGGACAACAGTGATTCCTGCTACGATGAGGAGGCGAAGGCTCTTCTTGCAAAGGGCATCAACCCGCTTTCCTTCCCGAACCTGCACCTGTCGATCACGACGGAGGAATCCATTGCGATCAACGACGAGGCGACACCGAAGATCATCATCTCGGCGTCCGGCATGTGCGATGCAGGCCGGATCAAGCATCACTTAAAGCACAACATCACAAACCCGAAGTCGACGATCCTGTTTGTCGGCTATCAGGCGGAGGGGACCCTCGGAAGAAGGCTTCTCGACGGGGCACAGAAGGTGAAGATCTTCGGAGAGGAGATCGCCGTTTCCGCGAGCATTCAGCGCATGGACGGCATGAGCGGCCATGCGGATCAGAAGGGCCTCCTTGAGTGGATTGATGCCTTTGAGGAGAAGCCGAAGATGGTCTTCGTGGTCCACGGCGAGGACAGCGTGACGGACACCTTTGCGGATCTTCTGGTGAACGAGCACGGCCTGAAGGCCATGGCACCCTACTCCGGAACCCAGTTTGATCTCGTATCCGGAGAATTTATCCGCATTGCGAAGGGAAAGAAGATTGAGCATCAGGAGGCAAAGCCCGCCTCCGATTCCTACACAAAGCTCAAGATTGCTCAGAAGAGGCTGGAGAAGGTGATCGAGGCATCGAGAGGGCTGACCAACAAGGATCTGGAGAAGTTTACGAAGGAGATCAACGATCTCTGCCGGCAGTACCAGATCCCGGAAACGGAAGGAAAGAAGAAATGAGCTTTGCAGACGAGCTGTTCATACAGACGATTGAGGACATCCTGGACCACGGCGTCTCCGATGAGGGAATGCACGTAAGACCCCACTGGAAGGACGGAACCCCCGCACACACGATTGCACTCTTCGGGGTGGTGCACCGGTATGACCTTGCAAAGGAAGTGCCGATCATGACACTTCGCAGGACCTACTGGAAGAGCGCCTGGAAGGAGCTCTCCTGGATCTGGCTGCAGAAGTCGAACAAAGTTGCCGACGTCGGATCCCACGTCTGGGATGCCTGGGCGGACGGGAACGGAACCATCGGCAAGGCCTACGGCTATCAGATGGGTGAGAAGGCACGCTACAGGGACGTGACCGCGGAGGGAATCCGGAAGGCCTTCGGCGGAACGCCGGAGGAGAAGAAGATCGTACAGGACGAAAACGGGATCTATCTTCTCGACCAGACGGACCGGATCATCTATCAGCTGGTGAATGATCCCGCATCGCGGCGTATCATGAGCAACATCTATCACATCGATGAGCTTGCCGACATGGCCCTTGCGCCCTGCGCCTACAGCATGACCTTCATGGTGACGGGAAACAGACTGAACGCGATCCTGAACCAGCGTTCCCAGGACATGCTCGCCGCCAACAACTGGAACACGATGCAGTACGCGCTCCTCGTCTATGCGCTGGCCTCTGCCTACGGATTCGAGCCGGGGGAGTTCGTCCACTGCATTGCAAACTGTCATGTCTACGACCGCCATGTGCCGATCGTAAAGGAGCTGATCAGACAGCCCCTGCACCCGGCACCGACGCTTGCCGTGGATCCGACGATCCACGACCTGTATCAGTTCACGGCGAATTCGTTTACCATGACAGGGTATACCTACAACGACTTTGATGCGAAGTTTGAGGTCGCGATCTGAGAGGAGGCAGGTATGGAGATTCGAAGCATTCTGATCAAGGATACGACCAGAGAAGAGAGACAGAAGATCATCAGCGAGTCCATGGACTGCGGAGGCGGGTGCGAGAACTGCTCGTCCTGCTGGCTCGGAGGCGGAAGCCCGTTCACGATGTACCAGGACTACATCGACGGGAAGAAGGAGATCTCGGAAATCAATGCCGAGTACCGCGCCCGCTGGGTTCACTGAGAAAAAGAGAACATTTGTCTGTGTTGGAAGATCATCGGAGGCGGTGATCTTTTTTTGTTGCCTTTAAGTCCAGCTTGATATCAGGGATTCCGTCCTGCGGTACACTCCTTCTCACAAAGGAGGTGAGAGCATGGGAAAGACAACAGACACAGCCCCGGTCTTTTACACAACGGCCGGGCCTTTTATCGCGGCAATGTTCCGGGACGGCGGGACTTCGGGTTCGGACGGCATGCCCTTTTATGAGCTTGCTGCCTACGTGCCGGGTGACGTCGTACTGGAGAAGGATTTCTCGGGGCTTCGGTCTCTTGAGGAGATCCAGGGCTGCGAGAACTTTCATGTCTGGGCACAGCATCTCGAGATGATCGCAGAGCGCATGATGAAGAACCGCGTCATGGACGCCAGGGTTCAGAAGGAGTTTTTCAGACTTCGCCTTTCGGACTATTTCCGGGGACTCTATTACGACTTCTCCCAATGGCGCATCGATGAGCTTGCGGATCTCGTGTACCAGAACACCGAATTCGGCAGGGAAACACTCCTGTCAGAGGTCGGAAGCTTCTGCATGGATTCGATCTTCTCCCCCTGGTATCCCTGGGACGAGGGCGCCGACGCGTTTGGCGAAAAGGTCCTTCAGGGATACCGGACCTTTGATCTGGTGTTCCTTGCCCCGGTGCGGGATATCCCGAAGAAGGCACTGCTTCGGCAACAGGAACCGGTGCCGGAAGAGGAGCCGGAATCCTTTGACCTGGATTCCTACGATCCGGAGGAGGAGATGCGGAAAATCCGAAATTCGAAAAAAGAGGCGGTGGAAAAAATCGCCTCGGCTTTTCACAGAAAGGGGGCCTGAGACATGGCAGATGCAATCCGGGAGAGCGCAGGAGGATACACTCTCCTTCCCGTCGACGATGTGCTTCTTTCCCGCCGTCAGCTGTTTCTTACCGGGCAGATTACCGGGGAGAGCGCCGCGGATCTTGTCCGGAAGATCCTGTTCCTTCAGGGAGAGGACGGGGAGAAAAAAGTCACGCTTTACATCTCCTCTCCCGGAGGAGAGGTCGATGCGGGGCTTGGCATCTATGATGCTCTGATGCTGTCGGGACTTTCCGTCCGGACGGTCTGCACGGGGCTTGCCGCCAGCATGGCCTCGCTGATCTTCCTTGCAGGAAAGGAGCGGCTCATTCTGCCGCACGCACAGCTCATGATTCACGATCCCTCCTACAGCGGCGGCTCTTTTGCCGGCATGAAGCCGGACGAGATATCCCAGTACCTCGGATCTCTCGAAAAGACACGGGAGGTGCTGGTTCACATCCTCTCAGAGCGCTGCGGCAGGACGCCGGAGGAGATCCGGAGCCTCACCGCGAAGGACACCTACTTTACGGCAGAGGAGGCGGTATCCTTCGGACTTGCAACAGGGATTGCAAAAGACCTCGCCTGATTGCGGGGAGAAAGGGGACAGACATGACAGACCACAACCGGATAAAAGAGGGGAGCCGGCTCCTCGCAAAGGGCGTCCGGGTCAGTAACAATACCAGAAAGACCCTCCTCAATAACAACGACTGCATCATCGGCTCCTCCGGATGCGGAAAGACCGGGGGATATGTCCTTCCCCTCCTGCAGGACGCGGAAGGAAGCCTTGTCGTCACGGACACGAAGCGGCGCCTGGTACATCTGGTCCGGGACGATCTGATCGCCAGAGGGTATCGGGTGGAGGTGATCGACTTTGTCGAGCCGGAGCACTCAACGCTTGGCTACAACCCCCTGAGGCAGATCCGGAGACGAAAGGACGGCTCCGTCAACGAGCAGGACGCATTCAGCATCGCCAATGCCCTGCAGCCGGTAAAGAATTCGAAGGATATGTTCTGGGACCAGGCGGCAAGGCGCTACCTTCTGTTCCTGATCCTGTGCCTTACGACCTGCATGGAGGAGTGCGACCAGACCATCCCGAACATGCTGAGGCTCCACGAGATCGTGACGATCGACGAGAGCCTGTCCTTCTTTGAGGATCTTGCAAAATCTGCACCGGACTCGCACTTTGCGCAGCTGATTCCCGGCATACAGTCCATCCGCTCCGTGGACCGGACCTGGAGCTGCATCGCGGAACAGGCGGAAGGCGTTCTCTCCGCCTTTGAGGCCCCGGAGCTGTCCGCCATCCTGTCCGCAGAGCACTGCATCGAGCCGGAGATTCTCGGGAGGCAGAAAACCGTCCTTTTCCTCAACATCTCCGATCTGGACTCTGCGATGGATACCCTCGTAAACCTCTGCTTTACCCAGACCCTGCAGGCCCTGTGCCGGGAGGCGGACGGGAGAGCAGACGGAGCCCTTCCGGTGCCGGTGCGGCTTGTCATGGACGACTTTGCCGCCGGAGCCAGGATCGGGGATTTCGACCGGATCATCTCGGTGATACGATCGAGAAACATCTCGGTGAGCCTGATCCTCCAGAGCATCACCCAGCTCGAGAGCCGCTACACGAAGGCAGAGGCTGCAACGATCCTGAACAACTGCGACCACGTGCTCTACCTCGGTTCCCAGGACATCAGCACCGCGGACTTCATTGCCTCCCACGCATCAAGAACGCGGGAGGCGGTGCTGACGATGCCACGTGATATGATGTACCTTCTGACAAGCGGAGAGAAGGCAAGGCTTCTCGAGAGGGTAAAGCCCTACAGCACGCTGGAGACAAGGGAGAAGGGAGCGGAAAGAGAATAGGCAGGAACTGACCGGAAATTGAAAAAGACCGGGAGACGAATCCAGCTGGATCTGTCTCCCGGTCTTTTTGTTCGGTTCTTAAGATCAGTACGCGGTGTACGCCATGATGTAGCAGGCGGCGACGAGGTGGCGGCGGTAGTACATGCTCGATCCCACCTGGGTGCCTGCGGGATTGTCCTGGAACAGGCAGTTGAGAATGGTCATCACATCGCTGGCTCCGGTCGCGGCGACGCGGTCAAACACGCGGTGCGAGGCGCCAAGGCCTCCAAGGAGGGAGATCTCCGTGTACATCATGAGGGCCTCGGGATCCGTGATCGCGTAGCGGCTGATGCAGTCGTTCATGTAGGACTTGGCAAGTTCCAGAAAGTCCAGGTCCTGGATGCGCTTTCCGACGTCCGAGGTGATGAGACTGATGAGGATCTGCTTCTCGGTATCGCTCGGGCTGTACTGGGTGTTCACCCAGTTCTGTGTGAGTGCCTGCAGGATCAGGCAGTTCGGATCCAGGGCAACATATCCTGCAGGATCCGAGAGAATAATGTCGCGCACAAGCTTCTGCGCGTTGTCGCCGTAGAAGGAACACCAGCCGAGAGTAATCGTGTACTCATTGCTGCTGTTCTGGAAAGGGCCGACATACATGCTGTAATCCCGCTGACCGTAAATCTGTCCGCCTGTCTCGATGGCGCCGATGACGTTGATGAGCACCTGATAGTTGGTATCGGACATGTACTGGTCGCAGACTGCCCCGGTCTGGAAGGTCCCTGCAGCGACATCGGCTGTCGTTGCTGCATCGGTCTCAATGGTGCCGGAGACAGAAGACGGGGACACACGATTCCCCGTGATGTCATAGGAGAGCTCCCGGACAAGAGCTGCGGTTCCGGCCGCAGAAATGGATGCTGCCTTGGCAAGAACACCGGTGCCCGTAACAGAGCCCTGCATGGTGCGCGGAATGCCGGAGACAACAATGGCAGAGGCGCACACAAGTGCGAGCGCTGCTTTTTTCAGAATGGAAACGGCTCTGCGTTTCAATGGATATACCCCCGTCGAAAAAAGATGAACGGGAATATTTTACCATGCAGGAGGGGCCGGGGACAAGAAAAAGCAGTCCGATTCTCATCGAACTGCCAAAAGCTGTCTTAATAATGATGACTGTTTTTGTTTACTTTGTGAGCTCTGCCACGACCTTGCTGATGTCCTTGCCGTCTGCCTTGCCCTTGAGAAGCGGCATGACGGTCTTCATGATCTGGCCCTTGTTCTTTGTGGCGAGAACCTCGGCGCAGTTCTGTGTCAGATACTGCCGGATCTCGTCTGTGCTCATCATCTTCGGTGCATACTCGGAGATGACATTGTAGCGGTAGGTGTACTGCTCCTTCAGTTCCGGGCGGGAATCCGGGCAGGTGTCGATGGATTCCTTTGCGGCGCGCTGCTCCTTGACAATGGCCCGATCCACAAGCTCTTCCGGGATGTTGTCCCGCTTGCCCTCATCGATGGCGAGCTTCATGACCGCACCTACGAGTGCGGAGAGAACCTCCTTGCGCTCCTTGTCCCGTGCCTTGGCGGCGGCCATCATGTCCTTACGCAACTGTTCGATTGTCATGATAATCCGTCGAGTAGACAGTCTCGACACTCCTTTCTCAAAACACATGTGAAAGGCTTGCCTACTGCCCCTCACAGAACCGTACGTGCGGTTTTCCCGCATACG
>OMXP01000061.1 GCA_900315055.1 uncultured Lachnospiraceae bacterium | reverse complement strand
CGGCTTTGGCTTCAAGGCTGTGTACCGGCTGCTTGCTGGGCTTTACCGGGGCAGGGCTTTCACCTGCCTGTATTCTAAGCGCCGAACTGGCGCACTCCTGTAGATGGATTATACACTACAGGCAGTGTAGTGCCTATAAAGAGCCATTTGCATTGTATATCGTTGGCGCTTGAATGTAAATACAATATCACTACAGTATCAATTATTAGAAGAGTGTAGTAATATTTTAAACTATTATCTACGAAAGGCTGTACTAGTTCCCCGTGTAGGAGCTGCAGGTATCCTCGAACCAGGTAAGGAGGGAAAGCAGGTCCTCGTCGGAGGAGTTTGTGTTCACCTCTTTGTTCAGGACCGCGTCCCCGAGCGTTGCCGCAAGCTGCCAGAAGTCCCCGGGATAGCGTCCCTCCATCACGTTGAACTGCTGCTGTTCCTGGAGCGCTGTCAGGGCCTCGTCCCCCTGCACCTGCTGCGACCACTGAAGAGCCCGGTCCGCGGGCCCGTAGAGAAGCTCGTTGTAGTAGGAAAGCTGCGCACTGGTCCCCGTGAGGTCGTCTGCCAGGGCAAAGAGCACCGCCTGCCTTTCGCTGTCGTCCGTCGGCACGACACACAGAAGCCTGCAGGAAGAAAAGCCGGACATCTGGTACGTCTGTCCATCCGACCCTGTAAACGAGGGGAGCTTTGCGCAGGCATAATGGTCCCCGAACTTTTCCTGTGCCACCGGCGCATCCCAGTAGCCGTCGATGATTGCCGCGGCATTTGCCGCATCCCCCGCCGCAAAGTTGTTCTCAAAGGCGGAGGAGTCCGCGACCTCGCACATGGCACGGAGGGCCGTCACCCCCGCATCGGTGGCCATGCTGCTGTCTGCAAGGGAAAACGTGCCGTCCGCGTCCGTCGTATAGGTGAGCTTTGCCCCTGTCGCAAGGAAAAACGATGCCTGGTACCACCCGCCGGTAAGAAGAACGTCAAAGGTCTTCCCGGCACTCTCGCAGTCCGTAAGGATGGCGGACAGGGACGACGGGTCGGTGATCACGCTGCTGTCATAGTAGAGAAGAGAGCCTCCGTCAAAGGAGAGCGGGAAGGCGGACACAGAGGAATTCCCGTCCGCATCGGTAACGGTTGCAGCCCTTGCGGTCCGCTCATCCTCGGAGGTCTGGACTCTTGCAGCGGCATCGTCCGGGAGGGCGGCTGCGGCGCCACTGGATACCAGCTGCGGCAGGTAGTCCTGCGTCGTGACATAAAGATCCGCGGTGGACGGGTCCTGCAGCATCGCGTGCGCGGCATCGGTCTCGCTCATGGCGCTCACGGTGACCGTGACGCCGGAAAGCCCCGGGATGGCGGCAAGGAATGCGTCCGCCTCCTTCTGAACAAGGTCGACTGCGCTCTGCGGCACCAGCACCGTGATATCCCCGTCATAGGACAGGTCCTGATACCTCTCAACCTCCTCCGCAGAGGGGGTCAGCGACGTACCGTTTGTTGCGGCATCGGCGTTCTCCTCTGCTGTCACATCTGTCGTCGTCTCCTCTGCCGTCCCCGTTGTCCCTGCCGTCTCTTCCGTGCTGCCGCACCCTGCAAGCAGGAAGACAAGAAGGGCCGCTGCGATCATTCTGTTTGCTCTCACCGTTTTTTCCATAGCGTCCCTCATTATAAACGATTCCGGCAGAAACGTTTTCAGATCTGCTAAAATATGCACCGGAGGAATCATCATGACCAAACCCGAACTTGCACTTGCCGTCATCGACCGCCTGAAAAAGGCCTATCCCGCAACGCACTGCACCTTAAGCTATGACAGAGCCTGGCAGCTTCTCATCAGCCTTCGCCTTGCCGCCCAGTGCACCGATGCACGGGTCGACAAGACGACCCCTTACCTGTATGAGAAATATCCGACCGTCGAGGCCCTCGCAGATGCCGACGTCGCCGATGTCGAGGCGATTGTCCGTCCCTGCGGGCTCGGACACTCGAAGGCAAGAGACATCGTCGCCTGCATGAAGATGCTGCACGAGGTCTATCACGACCAGGTGCCGGATACGATGGAAGAACTGTTAAAGCTCCCGGGAGTCGGGAGAAAGAGCGCAAACCTCGTCCTCGGGGATGTCTTCGGAAAGCCCGCGATCGTCACCGACACCCACTGCATCCGCCTCTCCAACCGGATCGGGCTCGTGGACGATATCAAGGAGCCGGCAAAGGTCGAAAAGGCATTAAAAAAGATCATCCCCCCGGAAGAGGGGAATGATCTGTGTCATCGTCTGGTAGACCACGGCCGCGCCGTCTGCACGGCAAGGTCCCCGAAGTGCGGGGACTGCTGCCTTGCCGATCTGTGCCGCTATCACCGGGAGGAGTCCGCGTCCGTGTGAACCCCGACGAGGGCTCCGTGCACCACGTAGTTCTCCGTGTGCGCCGTGCCAAAGCAGGTGGAGAGCGTCACAAGAAGAGGACGCCCTGAAAAATCCACCGCATCGTCATAGGACGAATACTGGGACCTTTTGAGCGCACTGTCGACGAAGCTCTCATAGGAATCGTTTGTCACCTTCCCGTAGACCGTGCTGTCCCGGTTCGAGACGACGTAGTAGGAGAAGATCCGGTACTGATAGGTCTTTCCTTCAAAGTACAGGTAAAAATACGGGTCGGTGTCACAGAGGGATTCGTCCTGGGAGAAGCGCTTCAGGGAGCCGAACATCGTCATGTTTTTCATGTTGTGGCCAAAGATCAGGGTGTTGAGATCCGTGAAATCCCGTGCGGCGTCCCTGTCCACAAAGATGCAGCCCGAGGCGTTCTTCGTCCCCTGGAAGGTCTCATGCAGGTACTCGTTATTGTCACTGCTGTAGGCAACAGGATACGTAAGATCCAGCGCCGGGACATAGATGACGCAGGCAAAGTCGCTGTTGATGGACGAGAGCTCTTCAAAGTCAATGTCCATCGAAGGTACAGAGACCTCCGGAAGGCCGGTCTCTTCGTCCACCAGAGTCTGTGTCGTTTCCGTGTCCGCTTCCTCTGTGGTCTCCTCTGCCGTCGATTCCGCGCTGCCTGCGTTCTCCTCCACCTGCATCAGGGCATCGAGGTTTTTATACTCCTCTCCCGCGATCTGATACGCCCGGTACTCGGTGTAGAAATGCGCCCCCGCATAGATGAGAAGTGCCACGGCCGCGACCGTCACCACGTAGGAAACGTAGTAGCTGATCCCGCGCTTTCCCTTTTTCTTTTCTGTTTTCTTCCTGTCCTTCTGATCTTCCATGGTCTGTCTCCCTGTGCCCAGTTTACCACAAAAGAAAGGGAGCCCGCGGTGATATGCCGCAGACTCCTGGATAATGAAATCTGTCCTTAAGGGGGAGAACCTTTCAGACCCGTCTATTATACCTGCCGATACTGAAACAGGATTGAAAATCCGGAAAAAGTTTCCAAAAAATATCGGACCATTTACGGAAGATTCCGGATGCGGCAGTTCGCCCACACGGTCCGCACCGCGGCCTCGTACTGCTGCAGATTCTGGGCCTTGCGGATCGCCTTCCCGCACCGCGCGGGATCCTCGAGGTGCTCGAACAGGTGCGCCCAGACCTCCTTCATGCGGTTGATCACCGGCACCTCTCCGGCACCGGAAAGCTGCTCTTTCGTGTTCTCAAGAAGAAGCTCCGAGAAGGCGCGAAGCTCCTGCATGGTAAGCTCCTTCCCTCCTGTCATCTCCCGGTACAGGGCAGGATCTGCAAGAAGGCCCCGCCCGATCATGATGCCTGCGGGGTGGAAATACGTCTCCACCCTCGCAATGTCGTCCGTTCCCCGGATGTCCCCGTTGTAGATGACGGGGACCGAAAGGTGCGCTGCGGCCCGCGCTGTGGCCGCAAGATCGCACGTTCCGCGGTATGCCTGCACGCCGTAGCGGGCATGGAGGATCACCTTGGAGAAGGGATATTTTCCAAAGAGGGAAAAGAGGGGATCGACCTCCTCTTCCCCGTAAAATCCGAGCCGTGTCTTGATGGAGATCGAGGGCGCTGTCTGCCTTGAGGAAAGAGCATCAAAGACCTCATCAAAGAAGGCTGAAAGGGCATCCGGATCCTTCAGCGCCCCGGCGCCCTTCCTCTTGTTTGTCACCGTCGGCATGGGACAGCCAAGGTTCAGGTTGACCTCCCGGTAGCCCAGATCCTCCAGGTACTCCACCGCAAAGACAAAGGCATCTGCCCGGTTTGTCAGGATCTGGGGCACCACGGGAACACCGCTGTTGTTTTCCAGCAGGACGTCCGCCATCTCCCGGCGCTTGAACTTTCTCTGCTCTCCCGCAACGATAAAAGGCGTGTAGTAGGCATCAAGCCCCGGAAAGAGCGCATGGTGCGCATTCCGGTAGCCATAGCCCGTGATCCCCTCCATCGGGGCAAAGTAGCAGATCATCGATCGAGTGCACCTTCGATTGCATGGCGCAGGTCGTCAAATTCCGTAAACGCCGGGATGTCCGGGTTGTCCTTCATGATCTGCTCCGTCGAGCGGAACAGGAAGCCCGCCTTGCTGGCCCTGATCATGGCGAGGTCATTGTAGGAGTCGCCGCTTGCGATCGTGTGGAAGCCGATGGACTGCAGGGCCTTCACGGTATTGAGCTTCGAGTCCTGAATGCGCATCTTAAAGCCCGTGATCGTGCCGTCGTCCGCGACCTCCAGGCTGTTGCAGAACAGGGTCGGGAGCCCCAGCTTTACCATGAGCGGCTTTGCGAACTGGGTGAACGTATCGGAGATGATGATGACCTGGGTCTCCTGCCGGAGGGCATCGAGGAATTCCCGTGCACCCGGCATGGGATCGATCGTTGCGATGACGTCCTGGATCTGCTTCAGGCCAAGGCCGTGCTCCTTCAGGATCTGAAGCCGCCAGTTCATGAGCTTGTTGTAATCCGGCTCATCGCGGGTCGTCCGCTTCAGCTCCGGGATTCCGGAGGCCTTCGAAAAGGCAATCCAGATCTCCGGCACCAGCACACCTTCCATGTCCAGACATACGATATCCATAGCATTTCTCCTTTTCCGCACACTGTTCAGAACAGCGAATCGTCATTTTCATCGTCAGGGATTGTATCAGAAAGCAGGGGTGACGTCGACAGGGCGGCGATGATCTCATCGTCAAATTCGATCTGGCGGGAGAAGAGAACCGCCGTATCGATCATGTCCTGCAGGGAGAAGGATCCCTTTTCCCGAAGACGCACCGCCCCCATGAGCGAAAGAATCTCTAGAGACCTTGCAATGAGCCGCATCTGTGGCTCCGTGTCGGCATTTCCGGTCTCGTGAATCGTATCCACGTTGTCCTGGAAGGCATCGAGCCAGTACCGGAAGATGAGGTAACTCGCGCTCTTTACCATCCACCGGTTCACCGAGGGCTCCCGGAAGAAGGCCTGAACCGCCTCCTCCTTTTTCCCGGATTCCAGAAGGGACAGAAGCTTTGGCGAGAGTTTTGTCCAGTCCGCATTGACCGGCTCCATCGCGGCGATCGTGGAGGAAAGAATCGTCTCATCGTCCGGCAGAAGAAGTCCCATGGCATCGAGCCTTGCAAACACATCCCCCTGCCGCCGTTCGAGGTCCCGGATCAGCTGATCCCTCTGCCTGATCAGCTGCCAGCGAAGAAGGAGCTGCTCACTGTCGTAGTCATCATCCTCCGAGAACATCTCCCCGTCCTCATCCTCGACCTCAAAGGTCCGGATCCCGAAGGAGAGCGGTCCCTCATAGAAGATCCTTGCAACCTCCGGGCAGGCAAGGGAGAGGTCCCGCTGCTCATAGGCTCCGCAGTCCGAAAAGTAGCGGGGGAACTCCTGACAGGTCACCGGCATCGCGTCCTCTCCGAGATTCTCGTAGATGCTGCAGAGCTTCTTTCCGGTCAGGAACGGACAGGCGCCGTGCTCCATCGGGAAGAAGAAAAAATCCTCGTCCTTGCGGATAAAGCGGCAGAGCTTCTCGCCGAATTCGCCCTCCGTGCTCTGGTACCGCTCCATGGAGTCCTCGTCGAGGTCGATCTCCCAGCCCGCCGCGCAGCAGGTCGCAGGGCAGTCCCCGGCGATGCAGTGAAAGGCATTGTAATAGTCCGGTGTACAGATGGTCATGGAAACCTCCTTTGCCGGTCTTTCGGATGCCGGCGTGCTTTTTATCTTATCATGGATTAGACTGGAAAAGTTATCGGAGGTAAGCATGCAGATCAGAGTGATTGGAATCGGAAAGATGAAGGACGCCTCGCTCCAGCATCTCGTGGACGACTATGCAAAGCGAATTTCTCCCTTTGCAAAGGTCGAGGTGATCGAGGTAAAGGATGAGGCGAACGAGCACACGGAACGGGAGGCCGAGGTGCAGCAGGTCAAGGACAAAGAGGCCGCGCGGGTTCTCGAGAAGATCCGCCCCGGGGACTTTGTCATCCTCCTCGACCTCCACGGCAGGGAGTGGACCAGCAAGGAATTTGCATCCCGCCTTGCCTCCTGGCAGCTGCAGAGCTCGACTCTTACCTTCGTGATCGCGGGGTCCCTGGGGCCCGGGGAGGCACTCGTATCCCGTGCAAATGTCCGCTGGAAGCTCTCGTCGCTTACCTTCACCCATCTCATGACACGGGTGCTGCTCCTCGAGCAGATCTACCGCGCCTTCATGATCAATGCCGGGAGGACGTATCACAAATGAGCGGTCTTCTTTCCTGGTACGATGAAAACCGCCGGATTCTGCCCTGGCGGGAGGATCCGACGCCCTATCACGTCTGGCTCTCCGAGATCATGCTGCAGCAGACCCGGGTCGAGGCGGTGATCGGCTATTATAACCGCTTCCTTGCAGCTCTCCCCACGATTCGCGACCTTGCCCTGGCTGATGAAGACGTCTACTTAAAGCTCTGGGAGGGCCTTGGCTACTACAGCAGGGTCCGGAACCTCCACAGGGCCGCCGTCATGATCGAGGACGACTATGGCGGCGTGATGCCGGGGAAAAGCAGGGAGCTCCTTGCCCTCCCCGGGATCGGGCCCTATACCGCGGCGGCCATCGCATCGATTGCCTTCGGGGAGGCGGTACCTGCGGTCGACGGAAATCTTCTCCGGGTGTACGCGCGGCAGACGCTGTGCAAAGCATCGCTGAAAGATCCGAAGACAAAGAAGGAAGCCACGTCCTGGTATCAGGAGAGGATCCCGAAGGATCGCCCCGGGGCCTGGAACCAGGCGCTCATGGACCTTGGCGCCACCATCTGCCTTCCAAACGGCGCCCCGCACTGCGATCTCTGCCCGGTTTCGGATACCTGCAGGGCGCACCTTGCAGGGTGTGAGGAGTCGGTCCCCGTCCCGGATGTCAAAAAGCCCCGCAGGGTGGAGAACCGGACGGTCCTGATCCTCACCTGCGGGGAGTATGTTGTCCTGAAAAAGCGCCCGGAAAAGGGGCTTCTTGCAGGACTCTATGAATTTCCAAACATCGAAGGATCCTCAGACCTCAAAACCTTCCTTGATGCGGCAGGTCTTTGCCCCGTCTTTGCAGGCATCCCCCTTCCTGCGGCAAAGCACGTGTTCACACACATCGAGTGGCACATGACGGGGATTCAGTGTGAGGTGAGGGTGCAGGATACGGAGCGCTTTGAAGACACCGGCTGCTTTCTTGCCGGCCGCACGGAACTTGATTCGACCTATTCCATCCCCTCGGCCTTTTCCTCGTATCGCCGTCTTGTCTGATCAGGACAGCTCCTTCATCATCGCGTCAAAGTCGACCAGCTCAAAGGTGTGATTTAAGGTCTTCACCTTTTCCTGGCATTCCTTTGAATAACCCGGCCGCACGAACAGGTAGTAGCAGGTGTTGTCCTCCGGCATCTTCCTGCCGGCCTTCTTCAGGTCCTCGAGATCTTCGACATCACCCTGCTTGCCGGTCCAGCGGGACATCCCGGCATACGACCTGCCGTCCGCGTGTCCCGCGATGGGCATCTTCGTATCCCGGTTCCACCATGCGCCGTTCTCCCCGCCAAGGCGTGTGCGCAGGTACTCCTGACAGAGCTGGCAGAACACCGGCTCAAGGTACGCATTAAGTCCCTGCTCGACAAGCTGCGGCTGTCCGAGGCGGATCGCCCGGTAGTTGTAGAAATAGAAGGCCATCAGGCGGTCCGGGATGCAGTAGCGGGTGTGGCGGGATGTTTTCGGATCCTCTCCGAAGGGGTAATCCTTGCGGACAACGCCCATCTCCAGCATCCGGTTCAGGTAAATGTTGACGGTCGCCGACGGCTGCCCCGCCATGGCGACGATGTCACGCATGCGCACCGCTCCCCGTGAGATCGCATACAGCAGGCTGTTGTAGAGTCTCGTCTCCCGCATGATCTCCGAAAGATGCCGCTCGACCTCGCAGTAGAGCTCCGAACCCGGAGCCGCGATCTTCGTGAGGATGTTCTCCCGTGCGGAGAGGTTCGGATTGAGCTGTACGAAATGTCCCGGCACACCGCCGAGAATCCCGTAGAGAATCACGCGATCCTCCGGTGAGAAGGAGGAGAGCATCTTCGAGGACTGCTTCATGTCCCACTCCCTGAGCACGATGTCCTGCGGATTTTCGCTGTCAAACAGTCCGTCGCAGTTGTCGTCGATGATGATCATCATCAGATGGCACGACTCACGGTAGACCTGGATCAGCTCCTCGATATCCTGCGTGAGGTTCGGCGTCGAGTCGAGGATTCTGCGGTAATCGTCGATGACAAGGACGACCCGATCCTGGAGGGACTGAAGGAAAACCGCATTCAGCGCCGACTGGATGGTGCGGAACGTATCTCCTGCACCGGAGACGCTCTCGGAAAGCGCGGCGATATCGTCTGCCGGGTTGATGCCGGCCGTCTGATACCACAGGCCGCGGTACCCGTTCTCCGTAAGGAAATGGCGGACCAGCGAGGTTCTGCCGGAGCGCAGCCGCCCGCTGATGCGGACCACCTGGAAGCCGTCTTTTGCATAGCAATCCGCGAGTGTCTGCAGTTCTTTCTCTCTTCCGATGTACAAGGTTCTCCCCCTTTCCCGACTCTCCTGCAGCCACTTTAGTTCTGTATGTGTCTGCATACAGTATGTTGCCGATTCGTCGTTTGCATATGTGAGATTTACGTGCTTAATCCGGTTTATCTTACTATTTGCTCTTTTCACTCAAAAAATACATCCATACGCGACTTCTGTCAATGAAAAAACCTCCCGGCCGCAAAGACCGGGAGGGCGGAGTATAAAGATCCCCGAATCATGCACTTTTTTCGGACAGTATTGCAGACAGCAGCACCGGTCCCGGAGATAAATCCGGACAGCTGGAGGAGCCTGGACAGTGCCGGAGGATCAAAGGACTTGCCGGACCATGTTATACCGCTTCATTTTTCATTGAAGCACTTCACTACGAACTTCAAAGTCACTTCAATGTCAACTTCAATGTCACT
Organism: uncultured Lachnospiraceae bacterium; assembly: GCA_900315055.1. Taxonomy (GTDB): domain Bacteria; phylum Bacillota; class Clostridia; order Lachnospirales; family Lachnospiraceae; genus CAG-791. The sequence goes on along the minus strand of OMXP01000061.1, from coordinate 8,674 downwards.
TCAAAGTCGCAATATTCCAACTCTTTCCAGTCAGTCCCCTCGTTTCTCCGTCTTCACTCTCCCATCGTGTAGTCATAGAACAGCTTCGCACACTGGCCGATCATGTCGGCCGCATTCGCTGCCTGGTATGAGTACACCGAGAGCACGAACGGCGTATCTGCAAAGACGATTCCTGCCGTGTGCTCATAGCCATCCCGCCTGCCGTACTTCTGTGCGATCGTGACGTCCGGCAGATAGGTGCGGAAGTACATCCCGGGCTGCGCCTGCTCAAGGAAGCTCAGGGCATCGGGATAGCGGTCCTGATTTGCATACAGGTAGGTCGCGCAGTCCATCATCATGCGGGAGCAGAAGTAGTTGTGGTGGTAGTAGGAATCGTCGATCTCCTCGTCGGTCAGCGTGTAATAGCGGCGCATGTCGCTCTTTAAGACGTCATAAGAGCCGTAGGCGTTCGTCATCGCCTCGGAGAGCTCGTTGTTCGAGTACACAAGGCTCTGGTAGTGGCACTCGGACAGAGGCGTGTCCGTCCCCGGGATGATCGAATCCTCGGTGTAGGTTCCCGCGGCCTCGAGATCGTAGTAGAGAAGGTTCAGGGGAAGCTTGTAGGTGCTTGCCCCGTCGAACATGGCAAGCTCATTGTAATAGTACGTCTCCCCGGTCACAAGATTTTTGTAGCTCACCGAGAAGTTGCTCTCATTGAGGCCGTGCTGTGACATGAAGTCCGCCATCAGGGCATCGAGGGTACCGGTTGTTTCTGTCGTGTCCTCAGCGGTGGTTTCAGGAGTTTGCGCAGCCGCGGCTTCGGTCCCGGCCTCCGTGCTCTCCTCTTTTGAAGGAACCGCCGTCTCTTCCTCCACGGCTGCCTCTTCTGCCGCAGCCTCTTTCGTCTCCTCCGGAATGGCTTCCCAAAGAGTGGACGTTGTTACCGCCTGTTCCGTACTTCCGCAGGCGGCAAGAAAGAGCATCAGGAAGGTCAGAAAAAGCGCCGTCACCCGTTTCAAAGCACGCTCCTTGCCTTTTCCAGGCGTTTGTCAAACCAGTAATAGAACCCCTCTTTTTCGTCATAGGGGGTCTCATAGAAGACCTTGAGGAGAAACATGTTCAGGGACTCGCGGAAGGCGGCATCATCGCTTTCTGCCATCACTTTCTTCACATCTTTGATGTAGTAGTGCCAGGCGGTGACAAACTTCTCATACCGCGGAAGATCCGGGATGCCAAGCCACTTCGAGATCCGCACCTTCATCTTCCCCGGCATGTCGCAGCCGTTGTCGGTCACAAAGTACCGGAAGGTATGTGTCTCCTGCGAATAGTCGCGCCCTAACGGGAACAGCCTGCAGTAGCCGGGGCGGATCGCATGAATGGTGCAGCGCCCGTCCGCTCCAAGAAACGGACAGGCCCCGTTCTCCCCGTCCTCCATGCGAAGGTGCGGCAGCACGAGGCCGTCCTCGTTGTGCAGGGCGATGGTGCTTCCCATGAGCTGCTCAAAGGTCTTCCGAAGTCCCTTCGTCAGCATGTCGACATCGTACGGATCGAGGTGAATCGTGTCCGTCATCCCGTGGCAGCACTTTCCGCAGCCCTCGCACTTTGCGCAGTACACCTTGGCCATATCGCCGGCATCATACAGCCGGACCGGCATCTGTTGTTCCATGAAAGCCTCCTGTTTACTCTGCGTACAAAAAGGCATCGCTCTTCTCAAGCGGCACGATGACCGTCTCCATTCCTTTTTCGACGCACTGTCTTGTCTTCTCCATGACAGCGGAAAGATTTTCCGCGGTTACGCGGTAGAGGGACGTCCCGTCTCCCCGGTAATCCGCCGCCATGTCCTCACAGAGCGTGTGATTCACCTCCGGGTCGAAGTGGATCGTGTCCATGTACCGGTCGAGGTTGCAGGTGACGTCCGTCATCGTCTGATAGTCATAGACGCGGACATTGTCATGCGAAAGGAGGGAAGTCATCACTTCCTCCTCTGCATGCAGGTACACCTCGGAGAGGCCTGCCCTCTGACTGTCATCCCACCAGAGCATCGAATAGGGCGGAAGGAAAAACAGGAACTGCGTGTCCGGGTGCTGCTCCACTTCCTTCAGAAGCAGGGCGATGTTGCCGGAGACATCTGCATCCTCCGCACTTTCGTCTTCCATCGGGGCAACGTCCTTTCTTCTCTGATACTGGGACAGGGCCCCGGCCTGCGAAAAGTTTTTCCCCTCGGCCCAGTTGTAGGAGAGCCCCGCATCGTATCCCTGCTTCGACTGGATCACCATGTACGGGATATCCTCCAGAAGGACCGTCTTGTTCCACAGGTACTGCATGTCGTTCAGGGCGTTGTCGTCATAGAGGTACATGGGACAGCCGGAGGCCTCAAAGGTCGTCTTGGGGGATCCGGTGATCGCAAAGGCGTCGAGGTTGAAGAACACCATGTCGACGTCATGGCTTTCAAAGGCAAGGTCCAGGTACCAGCAAAGATCCGCAACGCCCCCGTAGGAGCGGACGGCCTTCACGCTCTGCACCCCGAACGCCTGATCGTACCAGGCGTTGTCATTGTTCTCGACAAGGGACGAGCCGCAGATAACGGCATTGTAGGAAAGGTGCTCCAGTGCCCCGGGGACCTGGTACTCCTTCTTCGTCTGCACGGCAGACAATCCGAACCAGGGTGCGTGGTAGTGGTAGAAGGGATCGATCACGTAGGTGAGGACGGCAACGGCTGCAAGCAGCACCGCCGCCGTGATGACAAGGCCCTTCGCAAAGCGCACGTATGGATTTTTGAGTTTCACATTTTGCATCAGCCGTTAATACCTGAAGTACAGAAACGTCGTCACACCGGTCATGGATGTGAGGCACCAGACAAAGAGAAGGGCAACCAGCACCGCATTCCCGACGGACAGGCGCATGTTCTCGGCCATCTCCCTGGCATTTCTCTTCTGATAGACAAGAACAAGGCACAGGGCGAGGACGGCAAGGACAATCTCGAGGTTTACCTGATCCGACAGGTCCGGTGCAAGGGCGCGGACCGCTCTCGTCAGAAGATACGTCTCCGGAAGATCCAGCTGCCCCGCGCAGCGGTAGAGGAACCCCGGCCAGACATCGGATCGCCAGGTGGGGACGAGGAGCCGCCGCCAGAGGGCGGTCGCATGGTTAAGGTCCGGTGCCCCGAAAAAGGAGAACACCAGGGCACAGGTCGCAAGCACCAGCGCCCGGAGGAAGAACACCCCGAAGGGATTCCGCACCTGGTCCGCAAAGTGGCGCAGGAAGTGGTTTGCCAGGATCACCAGCACGCCGCACAGAACGCCCCAGACAAGGTAGGTATCCTGGGTTCCGTGCCAGAGGGCGGAGAGGACAAAGACAACAAGGATGTTGAGGCAGGTCCTCAGATCCCCCGCCCTGCTCCCGCCAAGCGGGATATAGACGTACCGGGTAAAGAACCGGTTCAGGGTCATGTGCCAGCGCTGCCAGAGTCTTCCGAAGCTTGTCGCCTGAAAGGGGCGGCGGAAGTTGTCGGGAAGCTCGATGTTGAACAGCTTGGCGACGCCGATGGCCATGTCGATGTAGCCGGAAAAGTCGAAGTAGAGCTGCATCGCATAGGCAAGGAGACCCAGCAGCATCGTCAGGGTGTCGAGATAGTAGGCCTGCTGAAAGCAGAAATCGGACAGCGGCGCCAGGGTGTCGGCAAGAAGCATCTTTTTGGCCATGCCGAACACGAGAAGGCACAGTCCCCGGAGGAAGGTCTCCGCGTGGAAGCATTTCTTCTCCGGATCCTCAAACTGCGCCGCGATCTCGTCGTAGGTCGTGATCGGTCCCTCGGCAAGCTTCGGGAAGAAGGTGGCACAGGTCATGTAGTTGAGGAAGCTGTCGTGAGCGGTGGTGTTCTGACACCTTTCGATGACAAACGAGATCTGGCTGAGCGTATAGTAGCTGATGCCCACCGGCATCACAAAGGATGAGATCCCCGGGATCGACAGGATTCCGTTCAGCTGCTCCACCCCGTACTTGAAGGCCACAAGGTAGCAGAGGTTGAAGACAACGCCGAAGACAAGGAGCACCTTCCGGTGGCGCTCGCTCCTGTCAAAGGGATCGGGCCTTCCCTCCTCGATCGCGTCATCGAAGGCGTCCGCCTCGAGGCGCGCGCTCCGGTAGCTGATCCCGTAGTTTATAAGGCAGGAGACAAGAAGCACCGGCACGAAAGTCCAGGAAAAACAGCCGTAGAACACGAGGGATGCCCCGATGAGGAACAGCTGTGCGATTTTCCAGGCTCTCAGGTGATTGAGCCAGTACCAGCCGAACAGCACGATCGGAAGGTACAGGAAAAGAAAAGCGTAGGAATTAAAAACCATGGGAATCCAATCAGAATGCCTGGTGACGGACAACAGCGTACTCGTCGTCCTTCACCCAGTAGGGGCAGCGGGAATGGCGTCTAAAGGATGGCTCCTGCATCATGCGGGCAAGGTCGTCCTCATCGACGTCCGCCTCGCAGATGTAGTCTTCCTCCTCATCGTCCCACTGAAAATAGGCACAGGTATCACAGTCCATCACACACCTCTAGAGGCTCTCGAGCATGTCGGAGACGATCGCCGCGCAGTGCCTTGCGGCAAGGGCTTCGAACTTCGGATAATCGCAGACATCGCTCCCGTCCGCCTTGTCCGAGATCGCCCGGATGATGACGTAGGGAACCTTATTGATGGTTGCGGCCTGGGCGATGGCGGCGCCCTCCATCTCGGCGCACTCCCCGTGGAACGTATCGGAGAGTTCCTTCTTCTTTTCAAGGCTCGAAATGAACTGATCGCCGGAGACGATGCGGCCCTCAAAGACCTGGCACTCCGGAGCGCTCTCGTGGATGGCGGCAACTGCTGCCTTTCGAAGCTCCTCATCTGCCGGGAAGGTCACCATGTGCATCTGGGGTACCTCGCCCTTTGCGTAGCCGAAAACCGTCGCATCGACGTCGTGGTACATCGCCTCGGTGGAGACGACGAAGTCTCCGATGTTGATCTTCGCATCAAGACTTCCCGCAACGCCGGTGTTGAGGATTTTATCGACATGGTAGAGGTCGCACAGGATCTGCACGCAGCAGCCCGCGTTCACCTTGCCGACACCCGACTGCACGATGATGACGGTGTTCCTGCCAAGCTCTCCCTCGCAGAAGGTCATCCCCGCGATGGTCTTTGCATCAGCCTTTGTCAGTTTCTCTTTCAGGGCGGCGACTTCCACATCCATCGCGCCGATCACTCCGATTCTCATAAAACACTCCTTCCAAAGGGCGGCTCAGACTGGGGTCCCCTGCCATTACCCTGCGCATCATTATAAGGCCTTGCGGCGCATTTTTGGCAAAAACCGTTTCCGGCGGGGCCACATAAAAAATCCCCTTCTGCGGGAATGTTCTTCCTGCAGAAGGGGATGGGGGTTCTTATGAAACTCTCTTCAGATTACTTGCCGAAGTAGCGATCGTGCAGACCCTGGAATGCGCGGCCGTGTCTTGCCTCGTCGCGTGCCATCTCGTGAACCGTGTCGTGAATGGCATCGAGGTTCAGCTCCTTGGCCTTCTTTGCAAGCTCCGTCTTTCCGGCAGTAGCGCCGTTCTCAGCCTCGATTCTCATCTCGAGGTTCTTCTTCGTGGAATCCGTGATCACTTCGCCGAGCAGCTCAGCGAACTTTGCAGCGTGCTCTGCCTCTTCGTGAGCGGCCTTCTCATAGTACAGGCCGATCTCCGGATAGCCCTCGCGGAATGCGACGCGGCTCATGGCAAGATACATGCCGACCTCGGAGCACTCACCAGTGAAGTTGGCACGAAGGCCTTCCTTGATCTCCTCCGGAGCGTCCTTTGCGATGCCGACGACGTGCTCGGCAGTCCAGGTCATCTTGTCCTCCTCGACGGGGACGAACTTGGACTTCGGAGCGCCGCAGGTAGGACACTTCCAGTCAGCCGGAAGATCTGCGAACTTGACGCCTTCCTTGTCCTCATCATAAACATAACCGCAGATGGTGCATCTGTATTTCATAGCTGTCTCCTTTCATTTTCTGAAGCTTTTGAACGAATTGAATACGTACTACCTTATGAAGTTGTTGTGTTGATCGTTTTCTGCGCTCTCAGGCAGTCCTCACACAGGCCTGTGTAGAATGCGGAATACCCGGTGATCTGTCCGCCAAAATGCGCGGCGGCCTCTGCCTTGGCATGTTCCGGATCCCGCACCGGAAGGTCTATCACTTTTCCGCACTGCCGGCACACAAAGTGCTCGTGTTCGGTCGGAACGGGATCGAAGTGAATGACGCCATCTCCGACATCGAGGGCCCGGACCTTTCCCGTCTGCTGAAACAGCAGGAGGTTCCGGTACACCGTTCCCAGTGAGATGTTCGGATATCGGATTCTGACGGCGTCATACACAGCTTCCGCACTCGGGTGATCCGGCCGGCCTGCAAGGCTCTCCCAGATCGCTTCCCTCTGCTTGCTGGTTCTCGTGTCGTCGGTCTCCTTTCGATTGCTTAACGATAACTGTTATCATTATTGTATGTATCTTGACCTTTTCTGTCAAGGTTATTTTGCCTCCCGAAAGGCGTTTTCGTGTTAAATTTTTGTATAATATGTTAAACCATGACGTCGTAATCCATCGCAGGCTGACCTTTCACAGTGCGTGTGCTATAATAACTGTCATAGTCAGAAAGGAGAAGCCGTGTCATTTCACAAAAAACTTCTGATCGTCTCCACCATCGTGATTCTTCTGCCGGTGGGAGCGTTCATCGCGGCCTTCTGCCTGGTCGGAAGCCTGTTCAAGCGCTATGACACCGCCCCGGTATTCCCGGTGCGGTACATCACGGTGATGATTGTCCTGCTCGTTCTGATCATGATCCTGACGGACCTGCTCCTCGTGAAATGGCTGAAGAGGAGCTTTCTCGAGCCCGTCCGGAACCTGAACGTCGCCATGGGCAAGATCCGGGACGGGAATCTCGAGTACGTCCTGCCCACCGGGGAGGACGGAGAGATCGGGCAGATGTACCAGAACTATGAGGACATGCGTCTTCGCCTCAAGGAGAGCGCCGATGAGAAGCTCGAGAACGACAAGCATGACCGGGAGCTCATCAGCAACATCGCCCATGATCTGAAGACCCCGATCACGTCCGTCAAGGGCTATGCGGAGGGTCTGCTCGACGGTGTGGCCAACACGCCCGAGAAGCAGGAGAAGTACGTCCGCACGATCTACAACAAGGCCTGCGACATGAACAACCTGATCAACGAGCTGACACTCTACTCGAAGATCGACAACAACAAGATCCCCTACAACTTCCAGAAGATCAACGTCCACGACTACTTCGGCGACTGCGTCGACGAGATCGGCATGGATCTGGAATCGAGGGGCATTCAGCTGAACTACTCGAACCTGGTCGCGCAGGACACGATCATCATCGCGGATCCGGAGCAGCTGAAACGAGTCATCAACAACATCATCTCAAACAGTGTAAAATATATGGATAAGGCGCACGGTACCATCGATGTGCGCATTCTGGATGAACAGGATTCCATCCGGGTGGAGATCGAGGACAACGGCCGCGGCATCGCACAGCGCGATCTGCCGAACATCTTCGATCGGTTCTTCCGCGCCGACTCCTCGCGCAACAGCGCGCAGGGCGGCAGCGGCATCGGGCTCTCGATCGTCAAGAAGATCATCGAGGATCACGGCGGCTACATCTGGGCAACCAGCAGGGAGGGCGTCGGGACCTGCATGCACTTCGTGCTGAGAAAGTACCGGGAATCCGCGTGAGAAACGACCGCAAAGAAAGGGTTTTGACATGGCAGAAGCCGGAAAGAACAATAAAATTCTGATCATTGAGGACGAGGAAGCCATTGCGGACCTCGAGAAGGATTATCTCGAGCTCTCCGGCTTCGAGGTCCACATCGAAAACCGGGGAGACACGGGGCTGCAGGAGGCCCTGAACGGGGACTACAACCTCATCATCCTGGATCTCATGCTGCCGGGAACGGACGGATTTGAGGTCTGCAGGAAGATCCGTGAGAAGAAGGACATGCCGATCCTCATGGTCTCGGCAAAGAAGGACGACATCGACAAGATCCGGGGGCTGGGCCTCGGGGCGGACGATTACATGACAAAGCCCTTCTCGCCAAGCGAGCTGGTAGCACGTGTGAAGGCACATCTGTCCCGCTATGAGCGGCTCGTCGGCTCCGCAAAGGAGGCGAACGAGATCATCGAGATCCGAGGTCTCAAGATCGACAAGACCGCAAGACGGGTCTGGGTGAACGGAGAGGAGAAGAACCTCACCACAAAGGAGTTCGATCTTCTCACCTTCCTTGCCGAGCATCCGAATCACGTTTATTCGAAGGACGAGCTCTTCCGCCAGGTCTGGAACATGGACTCCGTCGGCGACATCGCAACGGTCACGGTCCACATCAAGAAGATCCGCGAGAAAATCGAGTTCGATACGTCAAAACCGCAGTACATCGAGACCATCTGGGGTGTCGGGTACCGCTTCAAGATGTGACATCAGAGCATCATTAACACCGAGGGTTAAGGGTGGCAGAAAGCCTGCGTGAAACAGGTCATCTGCCACCCTTTTCTTCTGCCACCAAAAACAGGCGGTGTCCGGCATGTTTCAAAGGAAGCGTAGTTAAGTAGACACCGGAAAGCCGATAACACGACAAATAGACCTGCCATTGCAGGTCTGAATTAACAGCTGCCGAGAA
>OMXP01000052.1 GCA_900315055.1 uncultured Lachnospiraceae bacterium | reverse complement strand
ACTTAAGTACGCGGTTTAGTACAATACATAGCTTACAAGAGATTTGAAGGTGATGTTTACTGCACTCTCTATCATCTCTTGCAAGCCTCAAGTATTGTAACCTCCCTTTAAGCTGAGCATAAAAGTTCCGGGAAGTGCTGTCAATTGAGTGTCAGGACGATTCTGCCAGGGATTTTGCAGGTTCTGCCAGGGGCCTGTTCGAGCGTTTTTGTCCGTGTTATAAACGCATCGACAGGGAACAGCCTGCGGGGATTGCAGGCAATGTTCCACCTGCCGTTTCACTGGTTTTCAAGTTTTGATGCTCATGTTTTGTTTGCATGGAGGAGAGCGGTATATGAAGGAGAAAAAGGAAAAGGCAAGGAAACTCCGCAGGCCGAGCAGGATTGTGTTCTGTCTCATGACAGTCCTGTTCGCACTGGTGATTGCGGTGAATGCCGTCATCTTTATCATTGTGAGACCCTACTTCGGGCTCATCAATAACTTCCTGTCCAAAAAGGAAAGTACACAGGAGATGGAGGACACCGCACAGGCATCCCGCGACATCACCCAGGAAGTGGAAGAGGAGGGTATCATTCTTCTGAAGAATGACGGAACACTTTCAATTTCCGATCCCGGGAAGATCAACGTATTCGGCGCAGGGATCAAGAACTTCGTTTACGGCGGAACGGGATCCGGCGCCGGAGACAGCTCCACGAACGTGACGCTGGTGCAGGGCCTTGAGAATGCCGGATTTGCGGTGAACGGGGATCTTGTGCAGTTCTATGAGGACAATGCACAGAGCACGGCGGACATGGGACTTGTCGGAACGGATTTCTCAAACTACGAGGTTCCCGTCGATCAGTACAGCGACGACCTCCTGCAGAGCGCAAAGGACTTTTCTGATACCGCGGTGATCGTCATCTCCCGTGTCGGCGGCGAGGGGTCGGTTCTTCCGATGGACATGGAGGGCTGCACAGGAGGTGATGCCGGAAAGAGCTTCCTGGAGCTGCAGCAGAACGAGATCGATCTTGTCAGCATGGTGGAGAAGAACTTTGACAACATCATCGTGATCCTCAACGCCAGCAATGCCATGGAGCTCGGGTTCCTCGAGGACGATGCGATTGATTCTGCCATCTGGGTAGGCTGCCCCGGTTCCACCGGCTGCAATGCGATCGGCGAGGTGCTTGCCGGCACGGTAAATCCCAGCGGCAGGACCGTGGATACCTTCCCCTACGAGGTGGAGTCCGCACCGAGCTACTACAGCTTCGGCGGCTATGACTACACGAATGCCACCTATCAGAACTCCTCGCTCTTTGCGGGAACCGGCACGGCAGATGCCTCCGATACCAAGATCCACTACGTAGACTACATCGAGGGAATCTACGTCGGTTACCGGTACTATGAGACGGCGGCAGAAGAGGGATACATTGATTACGACGACGTGGTGCAGTATCCGTTCGGCTACGGCCTCTCCTATACGACCTTCAAGGAGAGCATCGAGAACTTTACTGCAGACGGCAGCACGGTCACGATGGATGTGAAGGTGACAAATACCGGAGACGTTGCAGGAAAGGATGTCGTCGAGGCCTACTACAGTGCGCCGTACACGAAGGGCGGCATCGAGAAGAGCTCCGTGGTGCTTGCCGCATTTGACAAGACGGATCTTCTTGATCCCCAGGAGAGCCAGACCATCACCCTGTCCTGGAACTATGAGGACATGGCAAGTTATGACTACACAGGCGTCAAGGCAGAGGGCGGCGCCTATGTCCTTGAAAAGGGTGAGTACCAGATCAACCTGCAGTCCGACAGCCACGACGTCATCGACAGCAGAACGCTCACGGTGGATCGTGACATCATCTACAATGATGAAAACGACGGGAAGAGAAGCTCCGATGAAACGGAAGCGGTGAACCTGTTCGATGATGTGAGCTTTGGCGATGACATCACCCATGTCAGCCGTGCGGATTTTGCGGGAACCATGCCGACCGAGCGCGCACCGGAAACCAGGGAAGCAACCGATGAGCAGATCGCAGCCTTTGCGGGCTCTGATCTTGATAACAGCGAAACCGAGGACATTGTCTACAAGAACAACCATCTGAAGCTCTCTGACATGAAGGGACTCGACTACGATGATCCCAAGTGGGAGCTTCTCCTGGAACAGCTCTCCTTAAGCGACATGGAGCTTCTTGTCAGCAACGGCGGCTGGGGGACTTTCGCCATCTCGAGCATCGGAAAGCCGTATCTTTCGGATTCCGATGGCCCCAACGGTGTCAACAACATCATGTCCGGAGATCAGGGAACACAGTATACCGGACAGAGCGTCCTCGGCTATACCTGGAATCAGGAGCTGGCAGAAAGGGTCGGAGAAGCGCTCGCAAGTGAGGCGATTGCCCATGATCTTGCAGGCCTGTATGCACCTGGCCTTAACATTCACAGAAGCCCGTTCGGCGGCAGAAACTATGAATACGTCTCCGAGGACGGCTTCCTGACCGGCAAGATCGTTGCCGCAGAGGTCCGCGGCATACAGTCGAAGGGTGTGTATGTCTACGCAAAGCACTTTGTAGCAAACGATCAGGAGACGAACCGCGATCAGGGAGGTCTCGTTACCTGGCTCAACGAGCAGGCGCTGCGTGAGGTGTATGCAAGGGGATTCGAGATCCTGGTGAAGGAGTCCGATGTCTCCGGCATCATGTCGAGCTTCAACCGGATCGGCGCGACGCCGACCGCAGAGAGCTATCCGCTTCTTACGAGTCTTCTCCGGAACGAGTGGGGCTTCCACGGCTGCGTCATCACGGACTGCGTCATGGCCTGTACCACACAGGACATCAACAAAGCCCTGCGCGCCGGAAATGATCTGCAGCTGACGATCCTCGGACAGTTAAAGCTCACCGATGACACGACAAAGACGGCGGCAGGACACAAGGTCCTCCGAAGAGCCTCTCACGACATCCTCTACATGATCGCAAACAGCAATGCAATCGAAAATGCACCCTCCGGAGTTTACGGCTTTGCCGTGATTCTGGGACTTGTCGGGGCAGGCCTTTGTGCACTCTTTGTTCTGTACTATGTAAGACGCCATAAGAAGATGAAGGCGTGGAAGGAAAGTCAGGTGGAGGTCCTCTCAAAACAGTAGAAGAACGCTTTCTGAAAGAATCCCAAGATGACTTCAGGGGAACCGGACGGTCTGCTGCCTGCCCGGTTTCCCTGCGTGTTGAGAAAGTTTATCAATATTTTCTTTTTCGGGCACAGCGGGCACTCTTTGGCCTTGTTGCTTTTTCCATTGCGTGCGATATAATACCGATACCGGGAGATAGTCCCGGTGGGGGAAAGTTGTAACAAGGAGTGTGCAGTATGCTGTTTAAGAGAATTAATCCAAAAACCATCAACTGCATCATCTCTGCTCAGGATCTCGATGCGCACGGCATTCGCCTGGACGATCTGTTCCAGAAGCGGGAAGAGGCCATCAATTCGCTCAAGGAGATCGTGGTGGAGGCTGCAGAGGAGGCAAATTTTAATCTGGACGGCGGATTTACGCAGATGCGGATTGCGGTGCTGCCGGATCGTTCTCTGTCCCTCACACTCACGGCGGAGAGTGATGCCCTGCAGGATATGCTGCATGAACATGAGGACCGCTACAGATCCCTGATGCAGATCTGGCAGGGAGATGCTCAGCCGGCTGAGGAAGGACAGGATCCGGAGATGGCCGTGCGGGAGTATGTCATCTCATTTTCCTATCTTGCCAATGCCATTCAGGCGGCAAAGACCATTGCGGGAGCCGAGGGGTATACCTCGAGCCTGTACCGCAATGATGACAGTACGGAATATTTCTTCATTCTGACCCGCACGAAGGACGCAGCGCCGCAGGAGTTCGAAAAACTGGTTCTCTCGATGTCGGAGTTCGGCACCATTCTCAATGAGGGATCGGAGAGAATCGCATATATCAGGGAGCATGAAACGTGTATTCTGAAAGACGACGCAGCACAGAAGCTGGCAAGCCTGTAGGGAAGATCCGCCTGAACAAGTATCTTGCCGAATGCGGTGTCTGCTCAAGGCGTGAGGCGGACCGCCTCATGGAAATGGGTGAGGTCACCGTAAACGACGAACCGGCAACCCCGGGGACGATGGTCACCGGACAGGAAAAGATCAAGGTCCGGGACAGGATTGTGAGGGGCGTTGACAACAAGGTTGTCGTTGCCTGGTACAAGCCTGTCGGGGTCACCTGCACGGCGCGCGATGCCCATGCGGACATCACCGTGGAGGAGGCGTTCCACTATCCGATTCATCTGACCTATGCGGGACGGCTGGACCGGGACAGCGAGGGCCTGCTTCTCATGACCAACGACGGCGATCTCATCGAGGCCATGATGCGGGGCAGCAATGCCCACGAGAAGGAATATGTCGTCCGCACGAGGACGAAGATCGCAGACCATGCGCTCGCCGAGATGCAGAAGGGTGTCTATCTGAAGGATCTTGAGACGAAGACCCGCCCGGCGAAGATTCACCGCCTCGGCGATTATTCCTTTGACATCGTTTTGACCCAGGGACTGAACCGGCAGATCCGGCGTATGTGCCGGGTGTTCGGCTACGAGGTGAAGACATTAAAGCGCGTCCGCGTGATGAACATCACGCTCAAGGGCCTGAAGCCCGGGATGCAGCGGGAGATCCGGGGCGAGGAGCTCAAGGACCTCTACCGTCTGGCCGGCCTTGCACCACATGAATAGCTTTCTGGCCATTGCACAGATTTATCAAAGACGATTATAATGCACTCTGCATACTGTTGGTTTCTGCCACAGATGCAGAGTGTTTTCTGTAGAGGGAAAGGACAGGGGCAGATGGAAACCGAAATGACAAAAGAGCGCGCCCGCATGCAGGAGCTGATTGAGACCCTGAACAGGGCCTCAAAGGCCTACTATGCCGGAAACACCGAGATCATGTCGAACTTCGAGTACGATGCGCTCTACGATGAGCTGGTATCGCTCGAGAAAAAGACGGGCATCGTCCTTTCGGGGTCGCCGACGGTGAATGTCGGCTTTGAGTCTGTCGACTACCTGCCGAAGGAGCGCCATGAAAAGCCGATGCTCTCCCTGGACAAGACGAAGGACCGGGAGGAGCTCAGGGACTGGCTCGGCGATGCGAAGGGACTGCTTTCCTGGAAACTCGACGGCCTCACGGTGGTTCTTACTTATGAAAATGGAACCCTTGTCAAGGCCCTGACCCGCGGCAACGGCATCGAGGGCGAGGTCATCACGGCGAATGCGAGAACCTTCGAGAACATCCCGGCATCCATCCCCTTTAAGGGGCGGCTGGTGCTTCGCGGTGAAGCCGTGATCAAGTATTCGGACTTCAACAGGATCAATGAACAGCTCGAGGAGGAGGCAGCCGAGGCAGGGAAAATTGAGGACGTGACCTACAAGAATCCCCGGAACCTCTGTTCCGGGTCGGTACGGCAGCTCTCGAGCGCCGTCACGGCGCGCCGCCATGTGAACCTCTTCCCGTTTGCCCTGGTTTCCGCGGTGAATGAGGACGGCACTCCCGTGGACTTTGAAAACTCCAGAGAGAAGCAGTTCCAGTTTCTCACGAGTCAGGGGTTTGAGGTCGTGCAGCACTTCCTCGTGGATAAGGATACGATCCTGGACCGCATTGCCTGGTTTGAGGAGGCGATCAAGAAGAACGACGTTCCCTCTGACGGACTGGTACTTCTTCTCGAGGACATCGCCTATGGCGAGTCCCTCGGCATGACGGCAAAGTTCCCGAGGAATGCCATCGCCTTCAAGTGGGCGGATGAAACCGCGGAGACGATTCTTCGGGACGTGGAGTGGAGTGCCTCGAGGACGGGCCTCATCAATCCCGTCGCGGTCTTTGACCCGGTCCAGCTCGAGGGCACCACGGTGCGCCGTGCCTCCGTCCACAACGTCTCCATCGTCCGGCAGTTAAAGCTTGGCATCGGCGATACGATCAGCGTCTTCAAGGCGAACATGATCATCCCGCAGATTGCACAGAACCTCACAAAGTCCGGGACTCTCGAGATTCCCTCTACATGTCCTGTCTGCGGCGCAAAGACGCACATCCAGAAGGACAACGAATCCGAGGTTCTTGTGTGCGAAAATCCGGACTGCCCCGCAAAGGCGATCAAGTCCTTCACGAACTTCGTATCCCGTCCTGCAATGAACATCGACGGCCTCTCCGAGGCAAGCCTCGAGAAATTCCTGGGGCGGGGGTTCCTTCACGAGTTCGCAGATATCTATCATCTGTCGGACTACAGGGACGAGATCGTGGAGATGGACGGTTTCGGGGCAAAGTCCTACGAGAACCTCATTTCCGCGATCGACGCCTCGAGGCATACGACCCTCAGGCGGGTTCTCACGGCTCTTGGCATCCCGGGGATCGGCTCTGCCGGTGCAAGGCTCTTGTGTCAGCACTATCAGAACAGCCTGGCGCCGATGCTTGCGGCAGGAAGCGAGGAGCTCTCTAAGATCGACGGCATAGGGCCTGTGCTTGCCGGGAACTTCACCGCCTATTTCCGGGACGAAAAAAAGCGTGCTTCCTTTGAGCGCCTGATGAAGGAACTTACCATCGATACGGAGGATGCGACCGTGCAGACGGCCGCAGCAGGAGAGGGCGCATCGCCGGATCCCGTTGCGGGAAAGACGTTTGTCATCACGGGATCGCTGAACCACTTTGATAACCGGGACGCATTGAAGGAGCTCATCGAGGATCACGGCGGAAAGGTTTCAGGCTCGGTCTCAAAGAAGACCGCATACCTCATCAACAACGATCTCACCTCGACGTCCGGAAAGAATAAGAAGGCAAAGGAGCTGAATATCCCCATCATTTCCGAGGATGACTTCCTTGCCATGCTTGGAAAGGAGGCATGAAAGTGCCGATCAAGATTCAGAACGATTTGCCGGTCAAGGAGATTCTCGAGGACGAGAACCTCTTTTTGGTGGACGAGCTTCGGGCTTCCCACCAGGATATCCGTCCGCTTCAGATCTGCATCCTCAACCTGATGCCGATCAAGGAGGACACGGAGCTGCAGCTTCTGCGCATGCTCTCCAACACGCCCCTGCAGCTGGAGATCACGTTCATGCGGGTCTCCTCGCACAAGGCGGTCCATACCAGCTACAACCACCTGCACAAGTTTTACTATGCGTTCTCCGAGCTGAAGGAGAGGTACTTCGACGGTCTCATCATCACCGGTGCGCCGGTCGAAAAGCTTCCCTTCGAGGAGGTCGACTACTGGCCGGAGCTGTGCGAGATCATGGAGTGGAGCAAGACCCACGTCCAGTCGACCTTCCACATCTGCTGGGCGGCGCAGGCGGGGGTGTACTATCACTACGGACTGCAGAAGCAGCTGCTGCCCAAAAAGCTCTGCGGTGTCTACCGGCACAAGGTATTCCACCGCAGGGAGCCCCTCGTGAGAGGCTTTGACGATTATTTCCTGATCCCCCACAGCCGTTACACCGAGGTGCCCTCGACGGCGATTCACGCCTGCGGTGCACTGAAGGTCCTCGCGGAGTCCGATGAGGCGGGCGTGCTCCTTTGCATTGCCCACGGCGGGCGGCAGGTGTTCATCTTCGGACACGGTGAGTACGACCGCTATACTCTGGCCAAGGAATATGAGCGGGACGTGAAGGCAGGACTCAATCCGGATCTTCCGAAGAACTACTACCCGGACGATGATCCCGCAAAGACCCCTCTTCTTCTCTGGCGCTCGGCGGCGCAGATGGTATACTCGAACTGGATCAACTATTACGTCTACCAGGCAACGCCTTACGACATCAGCAAGATCAGGGAGCAGTCCTATGAGTGAGAAGGAACCCAACACCCCGGAACAGGAACAGAAGAGTCCGGAAACAAAGCCCCCAAAGGCACAAAAGGATACAAAGGATCCTGAGGAAAAGGAAAAGACTGCGGCAGCACCGGCTGAGAAAACGCCGAAGAAACGCCATAAGAAGGCTCTGCTGGCTGTCCTTGTAACAGCAGATCTTGCCCTGATTGCAGGGCTTTCCTTCGGGGTGTATCACTATCGAAGCGCAGTTGTCCTTGCAGGGCAGGAACTCTCGAAGACGAGGTCTTCCCTGCAGAGCGCAAACGAGAGCATTGAAAAGACAAACAGCGCCCTCTCAAAGCAGCAGGACCTCACGGACACGCTGCAGGACGAGCTCTCCACGGTACAGGATCAGCTGTCCTCAACAGAGGATCAGCTCACCGCCGCACAGGCGAAGGCGGACAACTACGATTCCCTGTATGAGGCCTTTGACGGCCTTCCGAAGGCAAACAGCGACTTCTTTGCAAGCGCCAATGTGCTCACCCTGAAGAAGGGCAAGAGCAAGAAGGTTTACGTGTACCTTGAGACCGATGAGAGCAAGTCCTATGAGACCGTCATGGAACCCTCCAACGACTGCATCACGGCGTCCTGGGACTCGGATGACTTCGATGAAAACGGCGTCAACTCCGTCACCGTCAAGGGGGCGAAGGAGGGCGTATCGGTACTTGGCTTCATCAACGGATACAATGAGGAGACCGTCCACGTGGTGGTCATGGTGACCGAGTAAAAATGTTTTTCTGCGAACAGTTGAGGCAGAGCGGGATCCCCGCCCTGCCTTCTTTTTGGCCAAAATCGGTTCGTCATTCTGACGGATAGCGGAATGTTAATGCCACGTAATCCGTCACAGTGCACAAAACCCGGTTTAGAAAGATTTCAGGAACTGGGGCCGGACCGGGAAATCGAGAGAAATCTGGCGAAAAAACGAGTAAAAACTGACAAAATCAGAGTGGCATCTGATGTATGGGAATGAAACAGATTCGAAAAGTATCTGAAAACTGGAACGCAAAACGATTGACCGAAACAGCCGCAAACGGCGTAAATTCAGGGAAAAATCGAGGTCTGTGACAGCATTTGTGACGGGAAAGTTGCGAAGATCCGGGGCAAAAATTACATCGGTTTGACAAAGATGTAATAAACCTGTAATATTCTCCTCGTAATTGACATGCGGCCGGGAACCGCAGGTCGATGCCGGCCCGGGAATGGATCCCGGAGCCTTCGTGAGAACCATTTTCCATGATCACGGGGTAAAGGAGCTGCCGGCGCACATGAAAAGGAGAAATCGTTTTGAAGAACAGGACAGTAAAATCGTTCGGCAGAGTCCTTGCCACAGCCTCTGCGATCGCCATGATCGCTTCCGTCACGCCTTCGATCGGTGTTCACGCCGCATCGAGCAGTGATCTTGCTTCCCAGCTGAGTGAGGACAACGCCTCTGTCTATGACACCCTGGTGGCTGCCGATGTGGCCAGCAAGGCAGGAACCACGGATACCGACACCGACAACCTGGTTGCGACCAGCGCCTACACCTTATCCAACTGGTCCGGCGCAAAGCTCTCAAAGAGAGCAGGCTCGGTTTACGGGCCGAGCGGCAAGGAAACCTACTACAACCTGAACATGTCCCTCTGTGTATCCTACATGAGAGCCCTCGGCTATTCCGAGGAAGAATATCCCTACTGGGTCCGTGAGGACGGCGTCAAGATGTTCGGCAACTACGTCATGGTCGCCGCAAACCTGACCACCCGCCCGAAGGGATCTCTTGTCGCCACCTCCCTCGGCACCGGCATTGTCGTAGACACCGGCGTCTTTGCCTGGACCAATCCGACACAGCTCGATGTTGCAACCACCTGGTAAATCAAAACAGAACAAAGAATCAAAAGACCGTTCAGACCTTTCACGGGAGTGGAAATCCTTCCACCCACGTGGAAGGTCTTTTGTTGTTGTATAATAGGCACATGCAGGAGTGGAAAGGAGGCCTGGGATGGCGCTTCGCATCGATGCAAAGGATGGCCTGTACTCTGCCGCGGACGATCCGCAGGCAAAGGAACACAAGCTTTTTGAAAAACGGATTCCGGCCTTTCTCGAGGACAGGCTCTGCAACAGGGACCTCGAGCAGTTCCTCGACCACCTTGCAGACTGCCCTCAGTGCCGGGATGAGCTCTCCATCCAATACCTGGTCTATGAGGGTGTGCCGCGACTGGAGACCGGGGAGACCTTCAATCTCCAGGAGGAGCTTGGGGGCTATGTGAACCTGGAGAGGAAGCGCCTGCACGGCAGGAAGCGGCTCTCCCTTCTGGCACTGCTCTTTGAGCTTGTCACGGTCCTTGCCGCAGCGGCCGTGGCCATTCTGTTCTTTCTGTTTCTCTGATTCTCAAAAAAGGATTTTCTCATGCGTGAAAAACTGGTTTTAATCGACGGACACAGCATCCTGAACCGTGCCTTCTACGGTATGCCGGATCTGACGAATGCAAAGGGCGTGCACACCGGTGCCGTGTACGGCTTCCTGAACATTCTCTTTCATTTCCTCGACGAGGAAAAGGCAACCTATCTCACCGTGGCCTTCGACGTCTCCGCCCCGACCTTCCGCCACAAGATGTATGACGCCTACAAGGGGACGAGAAAGCCGATGCCGCAGGAGCTCAAAGAGCAGGTGCCGCTCATCAAGGACGTTCTCCACGCGATGGGGATCCAGACAATCGAGCAGGCAGGGCTTGAGGCGGACGATATCCTCGGAACCCTCGCAAAAAAGTCCGAGGCGGAGGGACTCGAGGTGAGCCTCATCTCGGGAGACCGGGACCTTCTGCAGATTTCAGACGAGCATATAAGGATCCGGATCCCGAAGACGAAGAAGGGGGAGACGCACGTCGAGGATTATTATCCCGCAGATGTCGTGGCGGCCTATGAGGTAACCCCGAAGGAGTTCATCGAGGTCAAGGCTCTGCAGGGGGATACGGCGGACAACATCCCGGGCGTTCCGAAGGTCGGACCCAAGACCGCAACCGAGCTCATCGTGAAGTATCACTCGGTGGACGGGGTCTATGAGCACCTCTCCGAGATCACAAAGAAGGGACTGCATGATACCCTGGAGGCAAATGAGGATCTGGCACGGCTCTCCCTGAAGCTTGCAACCATTAAGACGGACTGTGATCTTGACCTTGACAGGGAAAAGGCAAGGATCGGCAACTTCTACACGCCGCAGGCGTATCAGGTCTTCACGGAGCTTGGCTTCAAAAACTTCCTCTCACGCTTTGATGCAGCCGACACGAAGAGCGCCGTTGCGACATCGAAAGCGCTGAAGAAGACGATGATCACAACGAAAGAGGAGCTTTCAGGCCTTCAGAACAAGGCTGAGGAAGCCCTTCATTCGGGAAAAAGCGTTTCCGTCTTTCCGGTCTTTGACGCGCCGGATCTTACGGGAAAGACCACGCTCCTCGGACTTGCGGCAGCGCTCTCACCCCTGGATACGTACTATGTGCGCATCCAGAACCGGAAGGGGGAGACGGCAGGACAGCTTGCCTTTGATTTTGAGGGCGGCGGTGCCGTCGTGGAACAGAAGAAGGATCCGACTCCTGTATCGGAGCTCTCAGAGGAGGACGGGGAGAGGTTCCTGTCAGATCTTCGGCTCCTTCTGAAGGCGAAAAATCCAGAGGCCTTCGACATGACATCCCATCACGGCGTACAGCACCGGCCGTTTGCAGAGGCGATGCTTGTCACCTTCGATGTAAAGCCCGCCTGGCCGTTTTACAGGGTCACCGACAGGGAGCTTGCCTCAGGGCTTCATCTCGAGGGCATCTTTGATCTGCTGCTTGGCGTCTACCTCTGCAATCCGTTAAAGAACGACTACACCCCGGAGGACATCGCATCCGAGTATCTGTCCGAGACGATTGAGGGCAGGAAGCAGCTTCTCGGAAAGGAGAGCTTTGCACAGCGCCTTCTGGAAGACGAGAATGCGGTATCGGACTATGCGGTCCGATGCGCGGGGGCGCTGCTTGCTGCAGCGCCGATGGTGCGGGAAAAGCTCGAGAACATGGCGATGTGGGATCTCTACACCGACGTGGAGCTTCCGCTCTCGTACATCCTCTCCGACATGCAGAGACTTGGCATGCGGATTCTGCCGGACGAGCTGAAGAACTACGGCGATCAGCTGACGGGAAGGATTGCGGAGCTCGAGGCAAAAATCTACGAGGAGGCGGGAGAGGAATTCAATATCGCATCCCCGAAACAGCTCGGCGAGGTTCTGTTCGATCATCTGCATCTGCCGGGCGCAAAGAAGACAAAGAGCGGCTATTCGACGGCAGCGGACGTTCTCGAGAAGCTCTCTGCCGATTACCCCATTGTCGCCAATGTCCTCGAATACCGGGGACTTACCAAGCTCAAGAGCACCTATGCCGACGGGCTCTCCGCCTACATCGCACCGGATCAGCGCATCCACACGACCTTCAATCAGACCGTGACGGCGACGGGACGCATTTCGTCCGCGGATCCGAACCTTCAGAACATCCCGATGCGCACCGAGCAGGGAAGAGCCATCCGCAAGGTATTCCTGCCGATGGAGGGATACACGTTCACGGATTCGGACTACTCGCAGATCGAGCTTCGCATCCTCGCCTCGATGTCCGGGGATCCGGCACTCATTGAGGCCTACAATCAGGGGAGCGATATTCACACGATCACGGCGGCCAGGGTCTTCGGCGTCGATCCGTCAGAGGTGACGCCCCAGATGCGGCGCGATGCAAAGGCGGTGAACTTCGGCATCGTCTACGGCATCTCCTCGTTCGGACTCTCCCAGAACCTCTCGATCACGCGAAAGGAAGCCCAGCAGTATATCGACAGCTACTTCCGCATGTTCCCGGGGATCAAGGTCTTCCTCGATGCGCAGGTTGCGGCGGCGAAGAAGAACGGGTACTGTGTGACGCTCTACGGACGGCGCAGGCCGATCCCGGAGCTGAAGAACAGCAACTACATGCAGCGGCAGTTCGGCGAGCGTGTTGCGATGAACGCCCCGATTCAGGGGACCGGTGCGGACATCATGAAGATGGCCATGATCCGGGTCTTTGAGGAGCTGAAGAGAACGGGAGCAAAGAGCAGGCTCATTCTGCAGATCCACGATGAGCTTCTCATCGAGACGGCAGAAGGCGAGGAGGAGAGCGTGCGGCAGATCCTCTCGCAGGGCATGACCGGCGCTGCCAGCATGGCGGTGCCGCTTCTTACGGACTGCCACAGCGGCAGCAACTGGTACGAGGCAAAGTGATGGTACTGATCGGAATCACCGGAGGCGTGGGTTCCGGCAAGTCCGCGGTTCTGGATTACCTGACGAAGCACTACAATGTCAGGACCCTGATGGCGGACCGGGCGACGGAACAGCTGGAGAAAAAAGGCGGCTCTCTGTATGAGCCGATTCTTTCGCTTCTTGAAACAGGCAGCGGGAAGAGCAGGGCAGAGCTTACCCTTCCGGACGGCGAGATCAACCGGAAGGAGATGGCAAAGCTGATCTTTCAGGACGGGGAGCTTCTGTCGAAGGTGAATGCCCTGATACACCCGGCGGTACGGGAATACATCCAGAGCGAGGTGGAAAAACTGAGAAGTGCGGGAGGTGTGGATGCGTTCTTTCTGGAGGCGGCGCTTCTTCTCGAGTGCGGCTATAAGGAAGTCGTGGATCAGATGTGGTACATCTACTGCGACGAGAAGGAGCGAAGAAAACGCCTTGCTGCCTCCCGCGGCTACACGATGGAGAAGGTGGACGCCATCATGAAAAGCCAGCTCTCGGAGGAGGCTTTCCGGAAAGGATGCGATCTTGAAATTGACAACACCGGGGACTTCGAAGAGACAAAAAAGAAACTCGATCTTGAGATGCAGCGCCTGAAGGTCCGGCCGGTCAGGAGCTGCGACTTTTCAAGGACCGAGACAACGCATGTCCTCAAGTACAGTGACATCAACGGAGCGGGAGCGCTGTTTGGCGGACGCCTCATGGGCTGGATCGACGAGACCGGCGGCTTTGCGGCGATGCGCCATGCAAACCGGCACGTCGTCACCTGCTGCATTGACAACCTCATCTTCAAGGAGGGCGCGCACCTGAACGACATGATCGTCAACTGCGCAAGGCTGACCTTTGTCGGAAGAAGTTCCATGGAGGTGCGCATTGATACCTACCTCGAGGCTCTCGACGGCACGAGGCGGCCGATCAACCGGGCCTATGCGGTGTATGTTGCGGTGGACGATGACGGAAAACCGGTGAAGGTGCCGTACGGGCTCTCGAGGACAACGCCGAATGACGAGGCGGAGTACGAGGGGGCGCTCAGGCGCCAGGAAGTCCGCAGAAGACGCCGGAAAGAAGGATTCTGAGAGTGCGCGGCTGTAAACTTCGTGGTATCATGTGGAGCGATAACAATAAGCAAAGGATACCAACATGAGATTTCAGAGTTTTGCCAGCGGCTCGAGCGGGAACTGCACCTACGTCGGGAGCGGACAGGCACATGTACTGATTGATGCCGGGATTTCGAGGAAGCGCACCGCCGAATCCCTCGAGCAGATCGGCGTCACCCTTGATGACCTCGACGGCATCTTCATCACCCATGAGCATTCGGACCATATCCAGGGGCTGAAGATGATTGCAAAGAAGACAACGATGCCGATCTTTGCAACAAGAGGAACCATCGAGGCAATGATGAAAAGCCCTGCCTTAAAGGACATGGACAGGGAGCGGTTTCAGGTGGTGGAAGCGGATCATGAGGTCCGGGTAAAGGACCTTACGATCAACCCGATGAAGATCTCCCACGATGCGGCAGAGCCTGTGGGATACCGGATTCTGTGCGGCGGGAAAAAATCCTGTGTCTGCACGGATCTCGGGTGCTTTGACGAGTACACGGTGGACGCCCTGAAGGATGCGGACGTGCTGCTTCTTGAGGCCAACCACGATGTCAACATGCTGCAGGTGGGACCGTACCCCTACCGTCTCAAGCAGCGGATCCTGAGCCGTACGGGGCATCTCTCCAACCTGTCCAGCGCACAGCTTCTGGCGAAGGTGCTGAACGCCCACATGAAGGGAATCTTCCTGGGGCATCTCTCAAAGGAGAACAATTATCCGGACCTCGCCTATGAGACGGTCCGGGTGGAGCTGATGTCGGATCTTCCCGATGTCGATGTCACGGACCTGCCGCTTGGTATCGCAAGAAGGCAGGGACCGTCTGCACTGGTAGAGTTCTGAGGAGGAAAATGTTATGCAGCAGAAAGCGATCATCACCGTCGTCGGCAAGGACCATGTGGGCATCATTGCCCGGGTCTGCAACTTTCTTGCCGGAAAGAAGATCAACATTCTGGATATTTCCCAGACCATCGTCAGCGGCTATTTCAACATGATGATGGTGGTCGATGTGACCCTGATGGAGGAAAAGTTCAGCGATGTCGCCGATGAGCTCTCCGCATTCGGGAAGGACGAAATCGGCGTGCAGATCAAGATGCAGCGCGAAGAGATCTTTGATTCCATGCACCGCATCTGAAGGAGTACGCCATGATCAATTATTCGGAGGTCAGTGAGACCAATGCGATGATCGAGAAGGAAAATCTCGATGTCCGCACGATCACGATGGGCATCAGCCTGCTCGACTGCATTGATTCCAATCTGGAGACCTTAAACCGCAACATTTACAATAAGATCTATGAGAGCGCAAAGGATCTCGTCCGGACCGGAGAGGAGATCTCGAAGGAGTTTGGCATCCCCATCGTCAACAAGCGTATCTCCGTGACACCCATCGCCCTCATCGGTGGCTCGGCGTGCAGGACGAGCGATGATTTCGTGACAATCGCAAAGACCCTGGACAGGGTGGCGAAGGACGTCGGCGTCAATTTCCTCGGCGGCTATTCGGCACTGGTCTCGAAGGGCATGACAAAAGCCGATGAGCTTCTCATTCGTTCCATCCCGGACGCTCTGGCACAGACGGACATCGTCTGCTCGTCCGTAAACCTGGGTTCCACGAAGACCGGCATCGACATGGATGCCGTGCGTCTCATGGGCACGATTATCCAGGAGACGGCGCAGAAGACGAAGGATCTGCCCCTTAACGGCTGCACAAAGCTCGTGGTGTTCTGCAATGCACCGGATGATAACCCGTTCATGGCTGGCGCCTTCCACGGCGTTACCGAGGGCGACAGGGTGCTTAATGTCGGCGTCTCCGGACCCGGCGTTGTGAAGACGGCTCTTGAGAGTGTGCGCGGACAGAACTTTGAGGCGGTCTGCGAGACCGTCAAGAAGACGGCCTTCAAGGTCACCCGTGTGGGACAGCTCGTTGCCAAGGAGGCGTCGAGACGCCTTGGCGTGCCGTTTGGCATTGTGGATCTCTCCCTTGCCCCGACGCCTGCCATCGGAGATTCCGTGGCGGATATCCTCTGCGAGATGGGTCTTGAGAAGGCGGGAGCCCCCGGTACCACGGCAGCCCTTGCGCTCCTCAATGATCAGGTAAAGAAGGGCGGCCTCATGGCGTCCTCCTATGTCGGCGGACTCTCCGGCGCCTTCATCCCGGTGTCCGAGGACGCAGGAATGATCGATGCTGCAGCATGCGGCGCTCTGACGATCGAGAAGCTTGAGGCGATGACCTGCGTCTGCTCGGTGGGCCTTGACATGATCGCGATCCCCGGGGATACGAAGGAGACGACGATTGCAGGCATCATTGCAGACGAGATGGCACTTGGCATGGTGAATGCAAAGACCACCGCCTGCCGTCTGATCCCGTGCCCGGGAAAGAAGGCGGGAGACTTTGCGGAGTTCGGAGGGCTTCTGGGCCATGCACCGGTCATGCCGGTAAATCCCTACAGCTGCGATACCTTTGTGAACCGCGGCGGCCGCATCCCGGCTCCGGTCCACAGCTTCAAGAACTGAAAAGCAGGAAACAGATACGGAATCGTACACGTTGAAAAGAGGCAGGACACCATCCTGCTTCTTTTTGTTTTTGTGGCGAAATGACAACGATCGGAGCTGACAGAGAGAATCTTTTGTGGAAGATTCTTCCGTATTGACAGGGAATGGATTATAATCGGAGTGTTCCGGAATAGAAAAGATTGCTCTCCGGAACCTGACAGGACATGGAAAGGTAAGGGGTAAGGATGATGAACGAGGCAAAAACGATCGATGTCACGGCACTGGGCGAACTGCTCATAGACTTTACGCAGAACGGAACCAGCTCCCAGGGGAATCCTCTCTTTGAGGCCAATCCCGGCGGCGCCCCCTGCAACGTGCTCGCCATGCTGACAAAGCTCGGTCATAAGACAAGTTTCATCGGCAAGGTCGGAAACGACATGTTCGGGCGGATGCTCAAAGACCGCTCGGAAAGCGTTGGTATTGACATGACGGGGCTTGCCCTGGACAACAGCGTCCACACGACTCTTGCCTTTGTTCAGAAGCTTTCCAACGGCGACCGCGATTTCTCGTTCTACAGAAAGCCCGGCGCGGACATCATGCTGACCGCGGAGGAGGTCCGTGCCCATAAGGACCTCATCGAGAAGGCAAAGATTTTCCATCTCGGTACTCTGTCCATGACCGATGACGTTGTGGAGCGGGCAACGAAGGAAGCCCTGACCATTGCCAAGGAGAGCGGCTGCATCATCAGCTTTGATCCCAATTACCGCGCGCCTCTGTGGGAGAGCGAGGAGAAGGCGAAGGAGAAGATGCTCTTCGGACTTTCGATGTGCGATGTCCTGAAGATCTCCGACAATGAGATCACGTTCCTGACGGGAAAGGAAGACCTCGACGCAGGCATGCGGCAGCTCATCGAGCAGTATGAGATCCCGGTGGCGTTTGCAACCCTGGGGCCTGACGGAAGCCGCATGTACTATAAGGGCGAGATGGTCGAGGTTGCAGGCTTCCGGAATCCCGCAACCATCGAGACCACAGGTGCCGGGGATACGTTCTGCGCCTGCGCACTGCACTTTGTCCTGCAGTACGGACTTGACGGATTCAATACGGAGCGCATGAGAGAGCTTCTCACCTTCGCCAATGCAGCGGCCAGCGTCATTACCACCCGCCGCGGTGCCCTCGCCGTAATGCCCTCGAAGGAGGAAGTGGAATCCTTCCTTGCAAGCCGCAGCTAATCCTGTTCGATACAACGTTTCGGAAGGCGCTCTGCACAACAGAGCGTCTTCCTTTTTTCAGGGGCAACGATGAAATTCGGCGAGAAGATCAGAGACATCATGAAGGAAAAGGGAATCTCGGTGGCGGAGCTTTCGCGCTACACCGGGATCGACAGCTCGATGCTCTACAAGATCCTGCAGGGAAAACGAAAACCTGCCGGAAGAAAACAGGTGGAGTGCATCGCAAGGAAGCTCCGGCTTCCGGAACGGGAGAGCAGGGAGCTTGTACAGGATTACTACCGCGAGGTGCTCGGGGAGGAAAAGTACTACGGGTTCCGCCAGGTGATGGATCTGTTCAATGCGCTGCGGCCCTTTGAGATTACAAAGGGCGGGACCTTTTCCTGTGACACGGCCGTCCTGGAAAAGAATACGATCAGCGGAAAGGATGAGATCTATAACGCATGCCTTGCGGCGGTGGAACAGGCGGCGGCAGACGGGGAAACGAAAGTCGGTGCGCTGCTGTGCGGACAGTACGAGGACTTCACAAACCTGTGTCTTCCGGTCTTACAGCAGTATGAGACGATCTCGTTAGAACTTGTGACAACCCTTAATCAGAGGGAGAGACTGAATGAAAACTACAGGCTCTTCAACCTGGATCGGATCATCTCTCTGACGTCAATTCTGATGCGCTGCACCAATGTGAAGACGAGGGCAGTCTATGCGGGAAACAATACGCTGGAGAGCCTTTCCGGGCTGATGACGGAGATGGTGGTAACTTCCCGGTATGTGATTCTCTTTTCGGCGGACCTTACCTGCGGGCTTGTCCTGCAGAAAGAGGACGCGAAAACCATGCAGGGGATATTTGAGAAGATCCGAAAGAAGGCGGTTCCGTTCCTGAGAGTCTACGGCAACAGCAAGACCTTCGAAAACCTTAAGGGCAAGTCAGACGATGCCGAAGAGGAGAAACTATGGGAAAATCTTCACTTCCACTACTATTTTGATCCCGGCATCAGCGCCGTTAATGTCCTGCCAAGGTGCAAGGCACTCGCGGAACATGCGGTCACGGGAAAAACAGCACATTCCTGGTATGTCGGGCAGCTGAACAGTTTTGCGGATTTTCAGCTGCTGCAGTTTCACAATAAATTCAACATGACACAGATCACGACCTGCCAGGGTGTCGAATGGTTCACAAGGACCGGCTACATCAATGAAAGCGGTCCCCGGAACATGACGCCTCTTTCGGTGCCGGAGCGCCTCCTTGTTCTGAAGATCTGGAGGGAACTGTATCTTGAGGGGGAGTTCGAGATCGCCGACCTTCCGGATTTTCGGGAGGATTCCTGTGCCTGGTATGTGGCAAGCGAAGAACTGTTTGCCTTCTGGTTCCCGGTGGGAGAGGGAAAGTTCCGAAATGAAGTACTGTCGGATCCCGGTACGCTGAAGCTCTTTCAGGAATACTTTGATTTCATACACACGGAGAATACGCTCAAAAAAGAGGAAGGCATCGCATTTCTGGACCGCTGCATCGCACAGCTTCAGCCCATCTGATTCTGAAAATCCGTCCAAAATCGTGTCACCTGGCCCCAAGTGTTACGAAATGGTGTATAAAGAAATCAGTCAGGAACGAAGGCCAGGGGAAAAGATTTCTGGGGGAGAACCGGAAATTGTGAGAATCTTTTTGGAGGCCTTCGATATCCGTACAGGATTCCCGGAGAGGCACAGCCGCCTTCCGGGATTTTTTTATGTCCGGAAATAAGATGGAAACTGCTATAATCGGATACGAAATATTACGTTTAGCAGGAAGGTGAAGCATGAGAGAGGTACGTACACAGGACGCAGTCGGCATGATGCTCTGCCATGATATCACGCAGATCATCCCGGGAAAGGTCAAGGGACCGGTGTTTCGAAAGGGACACATCATTGAGGAAAAGGACATTCCGGTGCTGCTCTCCGTCGGCAAGGAGCATGTCTTTGTCTGGGATGTGGACGAATCCATGATGCATGAAGACGATGCGGCGAGAGTTCTGTATGAGATCGCAGCGGGAGGACAGGAGAATATCCGACCTTCCAAAGACATCAAAGAAGGAAAGATTGAAGCGTTCGCAGAGACGGATGGACTCCTGAAGATCGACCGGAAGAGGCTGCTTGTCGTCAACAGCTACGGGCAGATGATGATCGCGACCATTCCCGGAGACAGGGCGGTGAAGAAGGGACAGAAACTTGCCGGCATGCGGATCATTCCTCTGATCATCAAAAAAGACAAGATGAAAGAGATAGAGGAAAGGACGAAAGGTGCTTCCGTTCTGCGCGTACTGCCGTTTACGAAAAAGAAGGTGGGCATTGTGACCACAGGATCGGAGGTGTATCACGGTCTGATTCAGGACCAGTTTACACCGGTGGTCGAACAGAAGGTGAAAGCCTTTGGCGCGGAGATTGCAGGACACATTCTCTGTGATGATGACGCCGACATGGAGGTGAAGGCAATTGAAAAGCTCCTTTATCAGGGCGCGGATCTGATTCTGTGCACCGGCGGCATGTCGGTGGATCCCGATGACAGAACACCGCTTGCGATCCGGACAGCGGCAGATCGTGTTGTGACCTATGGAGCACCGGTTCTTCCGGGAGCCATGTTCATGCTGGCCTATAAGGTGAAGATCCCGATTGTCGGGCTTCCGGGCTGTGTCATGTTCGCGAAGAGAACGATCTTTGATCTCATGCTTCCGCGTCTGATGGCAGATGACCCGATTACCAGGGATGAGATCGATGCGCTGGGCGAGGGAGGTCTGTGTCAGGGGTGTGAGACCTGTACGTTCCCGAACTGCAGCTTCGGTACGGGCGGTACAAAGGGATAGAGTTTCTGCAGAGTTTCCTGACAGCGAAAATTTCGCAAAACAGTTGCAAGATTTCGTTTTGTAGTTCATAATAAGATTCGCAAGTCGGTGCCGATGCGCCGGTTTGCAGATCCTCCGGGCTCATTGGTTCTCCCCCAATCCGGAGGATCTTTTTTTGTCCGGATTTTGAACAATAAAAAAGACCAGGCATAACCTGGTCAGGAAAGCGGACGGCGGGAATCGAACCCGTCTCACCAGCTTGGGAAGCTGGAGTTCTACCGATGAACTACGTCCGCAGAACAAGTTGATTATAACAGAACCTTTCGGCAGTGCAAGCACTTTTTTCATTAATGGAAACAGTGAGGAAAGTAACTGCACTGACGCGTCAGTGCAGCAGAGACTGTGCCGTCTATTTGGGGAAGTGTAGCCGTGTTCAGGAAGGAACACTTCATGGAAGCAGAGAACTGTCAGAGTATGAATGAGATACCACAGAAAATGAATAATCAACAGTGGAAAGATTCTCGTGAAAACAGCAGAAAAATGTGTTGACAGTTCGGGTACCCGGGAGTAATATAGCCATCGTTCGCCGCTGAGAGATCAGCAAGCGAACATAAGCTCCGGCGGCCAGTTCGCCGGAACGGGAAGTTTTCAAAATCGAATATCTGACAATCAAGTAGAAATGCAACCCCGAAAATAAGAAATCAATCTTCGATTGATTTTTCAATTTCGGAACATTCCTAGC
>OMXP01000071.1 GCA_900315055.1 uncultured Lachnospiraceae bacterium | reverse complement strand
CAGTCAATGCACAGTTAACTATTGAAACCGCCGTATACCGAACGGTACGTACGCGCGGTGTGAGAGAACGGGGGTTAACCACCCCCTCCTACTCGATTGGAACAGGACGATGGACTGTGTGCTATGATGACTCCGGACATACAGGAGGATAGAAAACATATGGGTGTCACGTACGGAAAACTGGTCATTATCGGCGCGGGCAAGGTCGGCGATGCGGTGCTGAACTCTGCGATGCGCATGAATCTTCTGGACGATATCGTTGTGGTCAACAGGAACCGGGACAAGGCGCTCGGGGCAGTGCTCGATGCGAGCCATACGACGGCATTTGAGTACAGTACGAATGCGAGCGTTCGGGTCGGCTCCTACGACGACTGCAGAGATGCGCACATCATCGTGATCACGGCGGGACCCTCGATTGTCCCCGGGGGATCGCAGGATCGGAATACGCTGCTGGAAGCAAATGTTCCGATCATCGACGGGATCTTTGAGAAGATCACGCACTTTACAAGGGATGCGATCATCATCATGATCTCCAACCCTCTGGATGTCCTGACCTATGTCATGGCCAGGAAGTATCACTATCCGGTGAGCAAGATCTTCGGGACGGGGACTCTGCTTGATACGGCACGGTTCAACCGGATGCTCGGAGACCTGTGCGGTGTCGATGCCAAGAACGTGACCGGCTTTGTGCTCGGAGAGCACGGCCAGACCTCGTTTATTCCCTGGAACACCGTGAACATCGTAGGGGTTCCGATTGATGAGATGGAGAAGAAGTTCGGGCTGATGCAGGCGCCGGACAAGGCAAAGCTTCTGCATGACACCAAGGTCATCGGACCCTCCATCGTGCAGCTCAAGGGCTATACCAGCGCCGGCGTTGCGAACGCCGCCTGCCGGCTCATCGGCGCCATCGTGCGCAATGAGCACAGCGTGGTGCCGATCTCAACCGTGATGACGGGACAGTACGGGATTGACGATGTGGCGATGAGCCTTCCCTGCGTCATCGGAAAGGATGGCATCGAGCAGACGATCGAGCTGACCCTGGACGAGGAAGGCAAAAAGGATCTTGAGACCTGCCATACACACCTTCGGGAGCTCTGCGCGGAGGCGGAGAAGATCCTGAACATCTGATACTGAGGCAGAACAGGTAAGATATGGATTGCGGGACCAGCCTTTGCTTTCAGGCTGGCCCTTTTTGTCCGGAAAGGAGGTAGATATGATAATATTTGTCACGTCCGACACCCACTTCTTTCACGACCGCGAATTCGTCTGGAAGAAGCGGGGGTTTGAGAACGTAGAGGAGATGAATGAAGCTCTGGTCGAAAACTGGAACCGTGTGGTTTCAGAGGATGATACGGTCTATCACCTGGGAGACGTGTTCCTCGGGGTTGGGAATGACTACGAAAAAGCGGGAGAGCTTCTTTACCGCCTTCACGGGCAGATCCATCTCATTACCGGAAACCATGACCAGGAGTCCAAACTTGCCTATCTTGAGGAGCATGTCCCGGGAGTGGTTTCCATCGAGCGAATGGAGTGGATTATGTGGCGAAAGCACACGGTCATTCTCTCGCACTATCCGGTGATTACGGGGGGACGAACGGGAAACAAGCTGCACAGCGCGGTCTACTGCCTGTACGGGCACACGCACCAGACGGATCCGTACCGTGCGGATATCCCCCTTGGTCTGAATGTCGGCGTGGACTGCCAGACCCTTACCCCGGTGCCTCTGGATGATGCCATGATGGAGCTGCGACAGCACTGTCTGGATAGCGGGGTGTTCCGCAGCGCCGATGCGTCCGGGCTGGGTGAAGACGCAGGCGGGGAGGACGGAGAAACAGGCTGGAGATAGGCAGATGGAAGAGACGGTTTTTCTTGGATTATCCGGCATCTTTGATACGGACTGATTGTTGTACGCTCTTTTGCGGTGGTACTATGGGAAAGGATCCTTTGGGAACAGGATCCTGGGCTGCAGTTATGTTTTGTATTGGGAGGCTGTTTATGAAAACAAAACAGAGAACAAGAGTGTGTGCACTGCTGGCGTCTGCTGCGATGGTCTGCAGCATGACCTCGATTCCGGCTTCCGCCATGAGCGCGGATACCGCAAGGTTCATCAAGGCGAACAATGCGGCGATTCCGTGGGGCGGGGACGATCCCATCGTGTATGCGGAGACACTGGAGAGACTGTACTACGGGAACCGCCCGACGTCCGCGATCAGCTACAGCGTATGGGCTGACGATACCAGTATTCCGATCGATCTGAATGCTGTGTCACAGCAGCTGGCCGCGGCACCGGCAAATCCCATGAGCGAGTATCCGTATCATGGCCAGAGCTATGCCTACACCTATGATGATGCGGGACATATCCTGTCCAGTTCTTATACAGAGCTGCCTGATGCCGGGTATGGCGGCTACGTGTATGTGGATGAGCCATACTCATTAACAAGTACCTTTACCTATGATGCGCAGGGAATGGCGACTTCAAGAACAGAGGTCGGGCGCAATTACGATTTCGATGCTAATGCAATGGCTGATGTGAACGACAGCTATGCATTTCAGAACGCTTATGACAGCAAGGGAAATCTTGTGAGCGAGCTGCAGCAGGACGAGACCGACACCTACACCTGTGACAAGTACGGCCGGATCACCGACCGGACATGGGTGGATACAGACGGCAGCACCGGCACCTGCCATTTCACCTATAAAAAGGGCAGACTTGTGAAGATGGCCTACAGCGATGCGGATATCGTCCGCACGACCACGCTGACCTATGATGCGAACAAGCGGCTTGCGACTGCGCTCCAGTGGTCCGGCGCTCCCGGAGATACGGATCCGGAACCGACGTATTACATCTTCACCTATGATGCGGCCGGAAGACTTGCGGAAGTCACGGAGCATGTCTCCGACGGCACGGCCAACTACCGGGATTATGGCTCCTATGGCGGCGTTTCTTCCTGGTTCATCGCCTACGCATACTGATCGCTGCGTTCGAACTTTTTAAGGTTTTGATGGGGCAGTCCTTCGGGACTGCTCTTTTTTGATGCCCTTTTCCCTTCCTTCACGAGTCCTTAACGCGGGTCTTCTACAATGAGATCCGGAGGTATGCGTATGAAAAAACCTGTCTATGACACGCTGATCATAGGACCCATGTCGCTCGACATCATGATCGACTGTGAGGGAAAGGAAGAGCATCTTGTCGGCGGAGCCGTGGTGCAGTCGGGGTATGCGGCATCAAATACCGGGGCAAGGTGTGCCGTGTTTACAAAGCTAAGCCCTGCCGATGCGGACATCTATCAGGCTTTTGCGGACTGCCCGGCCGATGTGTACTGGAAGGTGTCGAAGAAGACAACCTCGATCCGGAACCGGTATTTCACCCCGGACAAGGAGAGACGGGAGTGCACCCTGCTTTCCTGCTGCGATCCGTTTACGTTTTCCGACCTGCCGCCGGTCTCGGCGAGGATCTATCACTTCGCAGGACTGGTTTACGGGGATTTCTCCGAGGAGATGTTCCAGGAGGCTTCCGGGCACGGGCTTGTTGCTGTCGATGTGCAGTGCCTTCTGCGGCACGGGGAAAGGGACGGCTCGATGACGTATCATGACTGGGAGAACAAGAAGGAGTTTCTGCCTTATATCGACTTTCTGAAGGCCGATGCGGCGGAGGCAAAGGTCCTGACAGGGACCGATGACCGGAGAGAGGCGGCAAGGATCCTGCACGATCTCGGGGCCGGGGAGGTAATGATCTCCGAGGGCAGCGAGATCCTGGTTTATGACGGGAATGAATACTACACGTGCCCCATTCTCTCCCGGAATCTCTCCGGGAGGACGGGACGCGGGGATACGGTGTTTGCCGGCTACCTTGTCGAGCGCCTGAAATATGAGATCCCGGATGCCCTGCGCTTTGCAACGGCGCTCGTCTCGTTAAAGATGGAGACACCGGGGCCGTTTAAGGGGACGAGGGAGGATGTTCTCTCGTATTCGAGGAGTTTCTACGCCGGGGTCAGCCGGAGGGACGGTGTCAGATCTCATACCTGAAGGTAATCATTCCGCCCTCTTTGATGGTATAGACGAGGGCATGATGGGCAGGGAGTGGTCCTGCCGTGTCCGGGCAGTCCGAGAAGGTGAGGGTGCAGCCAAGGTCTCTCATCATCTTTAACAGATCCGGTGCCGCGCTCTCATATCTCCGGTCACTGGAGGCGCAGCAGACGACAAACCCCGGGTGCATGGCTTTCAGCTCTTCTTCGTTTACCCCGTCCATCTGGCCGTGATGGCCGACCTTATAGATATCCGCCTGCGGGAGAGCAACCTCCTGCAGGCCTTTTTCGTTTCGGTCCCCGGGAAGGAGGACGGTTCTGCCGGCAAAGGAGATGAGAAGGCAGAGACTGAAGTTGTTCATGCTCTCGTCTGCGACATCCCTTGCCCGGTCCATATCTTTCCCTGTAGCATTCATGAGATTTAGGAGGAGGGATGCGAGTTCCTCCTCCTTCGCTTTTCCGGGGGCGAGGACCCGGATCGTAAGGCCATCGATCGTCTTTTGGGTGCCTTCCTTAGCCTGCACGATTTTTGTGCCCTTTTGTTTCAGGGTACTTAAGATTGTGTGCATGTCGTTGACGGACTGCAGGAACTTTGCACTGGTGGGGCGCGGGGCGGCCGCGGGATCAAGGTACCTCCAGTGATCGGTCTCGTCCTCCCGGAGGGTACTCCAGAAGGTGTCTGCGGGAATTTCCTGTACCACCGGTACCAGGCCGCTCACATGGTCCTCGTGGATATGCGTTGCCACAAGCAGATCCAGATGGGAGATCTTCCTTTTTCTCAGGTAGTCGATCACCCGGATCCTGCCGGTGGTGCTGTTCTCGTATTCTCTGGGATCCCCCGCTCCGCCGTCGATGAGGGCGGTAAAGGATCCTCTCTGAAGGAGGATTGCCTCGCCGTAGCCGACGTTCACAAAGGTCAGGGTAAGGTCGTTTTCTGTCATCGTATGGTCCTTTTGATATAGACACTGGAGAGCAGAAGGACGAGGAGTGCCATGAGGAGAGCACCGGCGCTGCCGTAGCCGAACTTCAGGTTTTTGATGCCGTAGTTGTAGAGGAACTGAGTGATTGTAGAGGTAGAGCCTGCAGGCCCGCCTCCTGTCAGGACATTGACCTTGTCGAAGAGACGGAAGGAGTCGATGGTCCGAAGAAGGGCACAGAGAAGAATGCCGTCTTTGATGTTCGGGATGGTCACATGGAAGAAGGTCTGAACTGCATTTGCCCCGTCCATTTTTGCAGCCTCATACTGGCTGTCCGGGACGGACTGGAGCATCGCATAGAGCATGAGGAAGATGAAGGGGACATTCTGCCAGACATCGATGAGGACGATGGTGTTGAACGCGGTTCCGACCTCCATGAAGAAGTTGTGGGTGGGGAGGTGGAGGAAGGCAAGAACCTGATTGACGATGCCGTAGTTCTTCGAGAGCATCATCTTCCAGGTGAGGGCCACGGTGATCTGCGGCAGGAGGTAGGGAAGAAGAAACAGAACGACAAGGACCTTCTTTCCGTGCCCGAAGCTGTTCACGAAGGCGGCAAGAAGGAGACCGATCACCACCTCGAAGACGACGGCGAGGATGCAGAACTTCACCGTGTTCCAGATGGCGGTCCGGAAGGCGCTGTTTGTCAGGAGGGAGACGAAGTTTTTTAGACCTAAGAACTTCCAGGGCTTCGGATATTTATAATTGGTAAAGCTGTAGAAACAGGTATACGCCACGGGATAGGCCGTCATGACAAGAAGGACCAGAACGGTCGGGGTGATCATGAGGCGCGGGAAGGCTTTGGACTTTGCGGTGGCGCTGGGTGCGGTTTTCGATTTCTTCATGGGTGCTTCTTTCCTGGTACTTGGTTTTACGTTCTGCTTTCCTCATACCTGCAAAAAGGGCGGGCCGGAAGAAGCCGGTCCGCCTTACAGGGAGGGTATTGCGGTTTATTCTGCCATCAGTTCTTCGAGCTGAGACTGGGCATTGGCAAGGCCGGTGTCCATGTCGTCAACGCCGGTGCAGATGGAGTCGATCTCGGTGCCGAGGATCTCGCAGAAGTCGCTCCACTGGGTCATGACCGGACGGGAAGCACCCTTTTCAAGAGCGCCCTCGATCGCTGCAAACTGCGGATGGGCTGCAAGGACATCGGCATCCTCCAAGATGGACTTCCTGCAGGGAACGCCGCCGTTTTCCACCGATGCCATCTGGACATCCTTGTCGGTGAGATACTCGATGAGTTTGACGGCAAGATCCTTGTGGGTGGTGTTTGCCATGACCGCAAGATCCCAGACACCGAGAACCGAGGTGTTCTGCTCCTGCCCGTCATCGGTGAGCTTCGCGGGGATCACGCAGTAGTCTGCAGGAGAGTCTTTAGTCGGAGAGTACCAGCCGGGCCAGATGACAGCCAGGGCGCCGTCGCCGTTCTCGACGTTGGCGACCATGTCATCCTTTTCCATCGTCTCGCCCAGGGCCTGCAGGTCCATGTACTGGGTGAGAGCGGTCTTGAAGGTGTCGGTGTCGACGGTCGGGTTATTGTCCTTATCGACAAGGTCCGTGCCGTTGGCAAGAAGGAGCGGATAGAAATCCGTGAGGACCGGATCCGCACCACCGCCGCGGGTGACATAGCCGTTCTTTCCGGCATCATGCGCGGACTGTGCGATCTTCTTTACATCATCCCAGGAGTCGATGTCATCCCCGGTATAGCCGGCTGCCTTGACAAGTTCCTTGTTATACATCATGACCGTGACGTTTCCGTAGAAGGGAATCAGATACGCATCCCCGTCCACCGCAGCCGTCGCATAGGTTGCGGGGATCAGGTCGTCATCGTAGCTGTAGCCTTCCTTTGTCAGATCCAGAAGGTAGTTCCCCTCGGTGAACTCGGCAATCCAGGAGCCGTCGACCATGGCAAGATCATAGGCGCCCTCGGCGTTTGCGGAGTCCAGGGCGATCTTGCTGTGCAGGTCATCGCCCTCGAGTTCGAGGACATCGACCTCGCAGTTGTTGTCCTGCTCGAACTGCCTGACGCTCTCGTTCAGGACATCGGCATAGGTGCCGCCGCGCGCTGCGATGGTGAGCTTTTCCACATCACCGGAAGCGGTGCTGGTATCCGCATCAGCAGTATCCGTGGTGGTCTGTGCCGCCGTATCGGCGGAAGCGGTATCTGCAGCGGACGTTTCTGCTGCTGCCGATGTGGAAGCCTCGGACCCTGCCGTGGTAGTGGTGTCTGCCTGTCCGCAGGCCGCAATCGATGCGGCCATGACGGCAGTCAGAACAATGGAAACGACTTTCTTCTTCATGTACTCCTCCTGGTTTCTTCGTTTTTTCTTTCTTTCGCAGATGTCTTTTGTATCTTCCTCAGTCCTTGACCGCGCCGTTTGACAGACCTGCAATGAGGTAGCGCTGGGCAAAGATGACGAACAGGGTAATGGGGATCACCGAGATCACACCGCCTGCTGCGGTGAGACCGAAGTTGGTGACGTTGTCCTCGGTATTCAGGGTTGCGAGGGCAAGGGGAATGGTGTAGTTATCCGCCTGCTGCACGAACATGACGCTGTAGGTGTATTCGTTCCAGGCGTACAGGAACGAGAGCATGCCGACCGCGGCGATGCCGGGGGCAACCAGCGGAAGAACGATCATCCGGAACATCTGCCCCTCACTGCAGCCGTCGATCCTTGCAGATTCCTCAATGCTCTCGGGAAGGCTCTGGAAGAACGAGATCATGTACCAGATGATGAAGGTGATAACAACATGTTCGGCTGTGGTCCAAACCACCGGGCTATTTTGCCCGGTAGAGCAGCCGAACAGCACACTTATAGTCTGAAAATACTTGAAAAAGACTTAATATATTTCTGGCAAAGTACATATTTACGTATATGCCCTATGTTACAATGCGATTGTAAGAGGAACACAGAAAGAAACCTCTTTGTACGACAATCTCACAATGATTCGCTTCCATGGGAGGTATGGTATGGCCTTCAAACACGTAAACCCTGAAAACGAGTACCTTGCGCGCTATCGCGCAGCCTGCCCGAGGCATTCCGTTACTTTTGAACTTAAGATCAGCGAGGACGATAAGCGCCATCTCTTTGCTCTGAATGACCGGGTCCGGAGAGCCGGGAACGCAGTCACGGGCACGATGCAGAAGCGGATTGATCAGATGCGCCGGACCAGGGCACACCGGAAGCTTTGCAGGGACTATGCCTGGAAGACGGAGCACATGAAGAAGCTGAATCCGGATTCGGCAGAATATAAGACCCTTGCTGATGGAAGGAAGAAGACCGCACAGGCGATGTCCGCCATGCAGAGGGACTTTGAAATCACCCATGAAGATGTGCGGAAGCTCATGATGCAGGCGGCAAAGGAATATAACATTCCGTCCGTCATCGCCTCCACCAGGGGAGACGACATCTGGAGAGGAATTGAAAAGGTCCTCTTTGCTGAGGGAAAGTCTCTGCGCTTTCGGAAGCGTGGGGATCTCCCTGTCATGCGGGCAAGGGAGATCGGGCGGATCATCGTACTGAAGGTTGATAAGAGGGAAGAGCGTCTTGTGGTCTGCATGCAGGGGTATCCTGCCATGCCGCTTTATGTTCGCCCGAAGGACCGCTGGCTTCGGGATGAATATAATGCGATCCTGGACTTCATGGAGCACCCGGAGCAGGAGACAAAGAAGGCTCGGCAGTATGAGAAGAACGGACAGTTGGAGCCGGTTTTCCGTCCCTGTTACTGTTCCATCCGCTGCGAGGTAATCCGCGGAAAGCTTCGCTGCTATGTGCAGATCCTGGTGGGCGCCGATCCGATGCCCAAGCTGGATCGTTTCGGAAGGCCGCGTCATGTCCCCGGGAAGGGCCGTGTGGGCTGCGACATCGGAACACAGTCTGCAGCAGTCGTGTCTGAAGGAACTGCAGAACTGGTCAACCTCGGGGAACGCGTACCCGGGGCATATGAGAAGAACTCTGAACGGAAGAAGTTTCTCCTCCGCAAGATGGACACGAGCAGGCGGGTCAACAATCCCGAACGTTACAATCCGGACGGAACGTATCGGAAGGGATCCCATGGGGCGTGGGTCCTCTCCAGACAGTACCGGAAGTATCAGGCAGAACTTCATGAAATCGAGAGGAAGGAATCTCTGACCAGGCGCTATGCCAACCGGGAACTTGCCAATCATCTGCGGTCCCTCGGCGATGAACTGATCACAGAGCCCTCCAATACGGCAGCCCTTGCAAAAAGATCCGGCAGGCCTGCAGAACGTTTGGACAGGACAATCACTGTTCAGAAGAAGGACGGTACCCTGCAGGTTGTCCGCAAGTACAGGAGGAAGAAGCGCTTTGGCGCATCCGTGGCCAGGCGCAGTCCTGCTGCCTTCCAGAATGAACTGAGGAAAAAGTTCGGGTCCGGCTATCATGAGACGCCGAAGATGACCTATCGGGCAAGCCAGTACGACTTCATGCTGGATGATTACATCAAAAAGAAGCTTTCACAGCGCTGGCATATCCTTCCGGACCAGCGTGCGGTTCAGAGGGATCTGATGGCTGCCTTCCTTCTTTACTGCGCAGACGAACACTTTGAGACCATTGACCGCAGCCGCTGTATCCGGGAGTTCGAAAACTTCTGGGAATCTCATCAGAACTGTATCCGGCAGATCGTGGAGAACCATCTCCACATCTGCAATTCGGGAATCAACGCAGCGTAACTGTTTCCGTATCTTTCATGATTCGCAACCGTCGATGAAGCATCAGGGCGTCTGACTTTGCGCCCGGCCTTGAAAAAGAGGCGAACAGGAGTCTGAATCACGCAGCCTGCTCTGAGCAGACAGCAAATGGCTCTAACGTCAACATGGTTCGGTGGAGAAAAGCATGCCCTAAAGCAGCTTTTCTGCGAGTACGGTAAAACGTAATCAATCCCGCCCATGAACCCGCCTGGCTTGCCAGGCGGTAAGTCAGGAAGTGTTCTCCTGTCAGGGTATGGGGGATCAGGCTGATGTGTCCCTTCATCTCGGACATCGGACGTATGGCCATGCTGACCAGCCAGTAGATGGGAAACAGGGCAAGGAAGAGAAGAAGGGCAAGAATGATGATCTTCACTGCTGTGACGGCTCTCTTCTTTCTCTTCATGAAAACTCTTCCTCCTAAAAACGAATTGACAGGCTCTGTGGAAACGCTTTCACACAGCCGATGCTTACACTAACAGTCTTATGTAAAAGAAACGTTTCGGAAACCGAAAACACTTTGTTAAGTTCCCGTAACGGTTTCCGACGTACGGGTGGCAGAAACCTGCAGGTTACTGCGATCCATAGGGTTCCATCATCGGATCCTGATCGGCAGCCTGCGGACACTGTTCAGGGCAGGATGGAAAACAGAAGCGGAAGATTGTTTTTATATTTGATGATGTGATATTAAGATGTTATTATTATATTAACAGCTTCACAACTGTGAGTGATATCTTATATTTCAACCGATTCTTCAAACCTTTCTCAGAAACCCCTGTGCAGGTCCAAAAGACCGTCAGATCAGCAAATGCCTGCATTTGCTACGATTGCCCGGAACCCATGCATTCGTTACAATAAAGATAAGGAGCTGCAGATGACAGTGAACACCAAGCCCTACGAAGAGTTGACGTACACGGACGACTTCATGTTCAAGCGGGTCATGCTGCGTGAGACAATCTGCAGGAGAGTCCTTGAGCGTATTCTGGGAAAGCCCGTACGGGAAATCCGGTTCCATGAGACGGAAAAGGTCATGAAGGATTCTCCGTCCAGCAAGGGCATCAGACTTGACGTGTATCTGCAGACCGACAATACGGCGTATGATATCGAGATGCAGACAAAGCCGGAGCCGGCAATCGGCAGACGTTCGCGGTATTACCAGAGCTCCATGGACATGGATTCCCTGTTTGCCGGAAAGAGGTACAGTGAGCTGAAGGACGGGGTTGTCATTTTCATCTGTCTGACGGATCCCTATAACAGAAAGCTGGCACGGTATACACTCCGGGAAACCTGTGCGGAGGCTGATGATCTGGATCCGAAAGTCGGGACCGTAAAGATTTTTCTGTATGCGGGCGGTGACACGAGCCAGGAATCCCACGAAATGAGGCAGTTTCTTGATTATATCCACAGAGGGATCGTGCCGGAGGGAGATGACCTGATCCGGGACATCGATGAAACGGTACGGTTCGAGAGGCAGGATACCCGGGGAAAGGAGGATTACCGAATGTACTCGATAAAGGCTATGGATTTAATGGATGAAGGAATGGCCAAAGAAAGGGCTGAAATTGTCTTTAAATTCATGCAGTCCCAGCACGTGACATTCGATAAGGCAGCTGATCTGCTGAGCATTAAAGAAGAGGACCGGGATGAATGCCGGGCACTCATCGAGAAGATGAAAGAGAAGCAGCCCGTCGGTGTCTGAACCGATATCAAGGACAGCATCATGTGCCAGAAGGGGAGCCCTGCCCAAAAGCGGGGCTTTTTTTAACAGATCCTCAGGGCATCGCATGCAGTGCGTTATGAGAAGCAGGATACCCGGGGAAAGGAGGATTATCGAATGTACTCGATAAAGGCTATGGACTTAAAGGATGAAGGAATAGCTGAGGGAAGAGCTGAAGGAAGAGCCGAAGGTAAAGCCGAGGAAAGGGCGAACAATGTCTTACAGCTGATGAAGGCTTTGGACCTGACATTTGATAAGGCAGCCGATTATCTGAACATCAAAGAAGAGGACCGGGATGAATGCAGGGCGCGCATCGAGAAGATGAAGGAGAAGCAGCCTGCAGGTGTCTGAACGACCAAAGACAGCATCATGTGCAATCAGGGTAGTCCTGCCCGAAAGGAGCGGGGCTTTTTTAACAGATCCTCAGGGCATTGCATGCAGTGCGTTCCGAGAGGCAGGATACCCGAGGAAAGGAGGATTACCGAATGTACTCGATAAAGGCTATGGACTTAAAGGACGAAGGAATAGCTGAAGGAAGAGCCGAAGAAAGGGCGAATATTGTCTTTAAATTCATGCAGTCCCAGCACGTGACATTCGATAAGGCAGCCGATGCGCTCAGCATCAGGGAAGAGGACCGGGATGAATGCCGGGCGCGCATCGGGAAGATGAAGGAAAAGCAGCCCGCAGGTGTCTGAACCGTGGGTGAAACCATTGACGCCATATCATTTATCAGATGTATGCCCTGCCCGTCCGGGCGGGGGCTTTTTATGTCCAGGCGTTCTGCGTTTTGCCGGAACATCAGGACAACCCGTGCAGCAGGAGCTGCTTTCCGGTAAGATAGAGGTCGGAAGTGCCTTTGCCTGGTAATTGGCACTTCCGGTTTTCGGATTGCCGGTCTTTGCTGAGCTTTCTTTGTGAGGTTTTTCCATGGGAAAGAAGATCATCGGAGTGGTCCCTCTCTGGGACGATGAGAAACAGAGCATCTGGATGCTGCCGGGGTATCTGGACCGGATTACACAGGCGGGCGGGATCCCGGTCATCCTGCCGCTGAAGGGAAGTGACGAGGATATCAGGACTTCTTTTTCCCTGTGCGACGGCCTTCTTCTGACGGGAGGGCACGATGTGGATCCTTCCCTGTACGGGGAGAAGATACGGCCTTCCTGCGGGGCGATCTGCCCGGACAGGGACCGCCTGGAGGAGATCCTGTACCAGCTGGCACTTTCAGAGGACAAGCCGGTCCTAGGGATCTGCCGGGGGATCCAGATGATCAATGTCCTGCAGGGTGGAACGCTCTATCAGGACCTGCCATCTGAACACGGGAGCCTGGTTTCCCACCACATGGACCGTCCGTACGATCGGGGAATTCATGAGGTTTCGATTGTTCCGGGAACGTTGCTGCACGATCTTCTTCAGGTCGAGTGCCTTTCCGTGAACAGTCTCCACCATCAGGGGATTAAAGACCTCGGGCAGGAGCTTGAGGTCATGGCGGTATCGCCGGACGGGATTGTCGAGGCAATTCGGCAGAAGAAGCACCGGTTTGTTGTCGGGGTCCAGTGGCACCCGGAATTTACAAAGGCTGACGATGTGCCGAGCAGGAGACTCTTTGACGCCTTTGCAGGAGCCTGCTGAAGCGGTAAAGAGATGATGAGATGATCCGGATAGCAATCGTTGAGGACGAGGACAGGGAGGCATCTGCCCTGCAGGGATTCCTCGAAAGATATGAGGCTGAGAGCGGGGAGAACTTTGAGGTCACCCGCTATTCGAACGTTGTGACCTTCCTTGACCCGTACAGGGGGTACGACCTTGTCTTTCTCGACATCGTGATGCCGATGATGAACGGGATGGATGGCGCGGGGAAGCTGCGTGAGATGGACAAAGCGGTGCAGATCATCTTTGTGACCACCATGTCCCAATATGCACTCCGCGGCTACGAGGTGGACGCCCTGGACTTTATCGTAAAGCCGGTGACCTACCAGGGTCTTGTCTTTGACCTGAAGCGCGCCCTGCAGTCCATTGCGCGCATGAAAAGCATGGAGATCACGCTTCCGGGGCCTTCCGGGGTCCTTCGGGTTCTGTCGTCGGATATCACATATGTGGAGGTCAGGGGACATAAGCTTACCTGCCATCTCCTGCATGGCAGGACCATCGAGGTCCGGGGGAGTCTTAAAAACGCGCAGGAGGCTCTTGAGGGTGCAGGCTTTCTTCTGTGCAACAGCTGCTACCTCGTGAATCCGCGGCACATCGGGCGGGTGAAGGACTACAGCGTTTTTGTTGCAGGGGACGAGCTTTCCATCAGCCATCCGAAGCGGAAGGCGTTTCTCGAACAGCTGACGGCATGGTATGCAGAGGGAGGGATGTGAGATGGCACTTTCGACGATGGAAGCTTTTGTGTCCGAGGTGATGTTCCTTATCACGCTCTTTCTGGGGCAGCTGCTCTTTACGGGGACGTTTGCAAGAAAGGAGCACTTTGCGGCGAGAGTGGTCCTCTCGCTTTTCCTCGAGAGTGCAGCGGGCTTTCTGCTGTACGGCCTGTTTCATGCATCCGGCAGCTGGCTTTTGTATCAGCCGGTGTACTACCTGCTCCTTTTTGTGCTCTCCTTCCTGGCACTGTCCGCCTTTTCCGAGAAACCGGGGAAACTGGTA
The DNA here is from genome assembly GCA_900315055.1 of uncultured Lachnospiraceae bacterium. GTDB lineage: Bacteria > Bacillota > Clostridia > Lachnospirales > Lachnospiraceae > CAG-791. Next base: position 1,177 of record OMXP01000071.1, on the reverse strand, counting down.
TCCTGCGGAGTCCTCGGGTACCTGTGCCAGCACATCGCATCGCAGATCACGCAGAGCGTGTGGCCCCTGCTTGCCGGGACCAAATACCGGAATGCGTGGTTCTTCGTGCTGCAGATCGCGGCCTATTCTGCAGTATATGCGCTTCTGTACGTTCTCGTTGCCAGGAGGATGACCTGGACCGACCTGTCGAAAGAGACAGAGAGGAAGCTGAATGCCCTTCTTGCTGTTTCCCTCATCGCCGTAACCCTGCTCTCCGGCGCAAGGGACGCGTTTCAGGACGAGAGCTATGTCCTCACGCTTGTGTCGCGCTGTTTCTCGGTTCTTTGCTGCCTGCTGCTTCTCTACCTTCGTGCCGTCATCCTCGAGCAGAACACGCTGGAGATGGAACGAAAGGAGATGGAGCGCGTCCATGCCCTTGAGGTGAAGCAGCTGCAGGAGAGCAGGGAGAACATCGACCTCATCAACTTGAAGTGCCATGACCTCCGGTACCGGATCGAGGTCTGGGAGAATTCGGGAAAGCAGGGGGATGCGGCGGAGCTCTCACAGGTGAAAGACCTCATCAACATCTACGACAGCACCCTGCACACCGGGAATGAGACACTCGATGTTATCCTCACGCAGAAGAGTCTTTACTGCGAACAGCACGGGATCAGGCTCACCTGCATGGCGGACGGGGAGAAGCTCGGGTTCCTCCCGGAGGGGGATATCTGCTCCCTGTTCGGCAATGCCCTCGAAAATGCCATCGAGGCGGCAGGAAAGGTGAAGGACAAGGACAGCCGGCTCATCAGCTTTTCGCTGCATGAGAGCAGGGGAATGCTCGTTGCCCAGGTGGAGAACTGCTATGAGGGAGAGCTCACGCTTGATGCGGAGGGACTCCCTGCAACGTCCAAGACAGATTCCCCGGGCTTTCACGGGTACGGCATGAAATCCATGCTTCTTACCGCACAGAAGGCAGGCGGGCAGATGCTGGTGAAGGCGGACAGGGACGCTCATCTCTTTCGCGTAACGGTTCTTCTTCCACTTCCGTGACGTTTGTGCCGGATTCTGCAAGGTTAGGACACTTCCGTTGAGGCGGGAGGGTCCTTTTTTGTGCGCCCGGCGGGCGCACGCTCTAATGGGTGAAAGTCCCTAACTCGCCCGGCAGTGGGAAGAGTACAGCCGAAGCCAAGGGCGTTAA
>OMXP01000021.1 GCA_900315055.1 uncultured Lachnospiraceae bacterium | reverse complement strand
CGATGGACACCCTTGCTTTCGGCTGTATCCTTCCCACTACCGGGCGGATTCCGGACTTTCACCGGTTAGAAACGTGCGCCGCCGGGCGCACAACAAAAAGGAAGCCGGCAGATTCTCTGTCAGCTTCCTTGCTTCACGTCTCTCTTTTTGTATCACATCGGGGAGATGCTGTCAATTTTCAGTTTTTGGACATCTCCAGGAGCTTGTCATGCAGCTGCTGCTCGATGCCGTCGAGCTGCTGCTCGGCTTCCTTTCTCTTCTCCTTGCCTTCCTTCTGGATGGTCATGATGTCGTCCATCGCTAAGATGAGCTGTTCGTTCGTGTGCTGGAGCGTCTCGATATCGACGATGCCGCGCTCGTTTTCCTTGGCCGTCTCGACGCTCACCTGGTGGAGCTTGTCGGCGTTCTTCTTGAGGAGCTCGTTCGTCATGTCATTGACCTCCCGCTCGGCCTTTGCCGCCTGTCCTGCATGCTCCATGCCGATCGCGATGACCATCTGGTTCTTCCAGAGCGGGATCGTGTTCACGATCGTCGACTGGATCTTCTCCGCCATCTGCATGTCGGAGTTCTGGATCATGCGGATCTGCGGGGCAGTCTGCATCGAGACGGTGCGGGTAAGCTCTAGGTCATAGATCTTCTTCTCGAACCGGTCGCACTGGGCCGCAAGATCCTTTGCCGTCTGCGCATCCTCCGGAAGACCGGATGCCGCCGCCTTCTGCTGCGCCTCGACAAGGTCCTTGGAGCGGACGATCTCGAGCTTTTTCTTTCCGGCCTCGATGTACATCGTCAGTTCCTTGTAGTACGTGAGGTTCAGCTGATACATGCGGTCGAGCACCTCGGAGTCCTTGAGGAGCTTTACCTGGTGCTGCTCGAGCTGGGTCGTCACCTCGTCGACGTTGGTCTCGATCTTTGCGTACTTTGCCTTCACCTCGTCGAGCTGATTTTTCTTCTTTTTGAAGAAGCCGAGGAACCCCTTCTCGTTCTCGTCGACATCGAAGTTCTTGAGCTGGGTCACAAGTCCCGCGAGCATGTCGCCGACCTCTCCCATCTCGGATGTCCGGACGTTGTCGATTGCCTTCTGCGAGAAGTCCGCGAGGTTCTTCTGCGTGCTGACACCGTAGCTGATGATGCCGGCGCTGTCCGAAAGATCAATCTTCTCGACGAACGCATCGACCTGCTTCTGCTCCTCGGGGGTGAGCTGTGCCTCCTTCTTTGCCTTTGCCGCGAGCTCCTGTGCTTCCTTCCCGGCATCGGCAAAAGCCGTGGGAACGGTCTTCGGTTTCTCCTCCTCGACCGGTGCGCCGAACGAGAGCGTCGGTGCTGCCGGTGCCTTCTGCATGTCGTCCTGGAATGTATCCTCACTCATGTGCTGTTTCTCCTCCCTTGTGTTTGCCGTTCTGTCTCCCCTTTGGTTCCAACTATACCACAGGATCCGGATCCCGGGGAAAACTTAACAGATGTTTAAGCTTCTAGCGCTTTCCGGACGTTTTAAAATCCGAGTCCGCAAGGCCGTCCTGCTGCATCATCTTCTCCATGACGGAGATGTCGGACGAGATGTCGATGGAATCCACCTCCTGGATCTTTGTGAGAACCCGCTCGAAGGCCTCGCACACCGTATCGATCGCCCGCTCGATCTCGGTCTGCGTCCTTCTTGTCTCATCGGTCTTGTAGCGCACTCTCTCGCAGTCAAGATAGGCATTCAGGAGTTTCTCTGTCGTCGGCAGGTAGTAGGTGAGGACCTTTCGAAGGTCTCCTGCCTTCTCCGGGTGCTCCTGCACCTCCTCGAAGATGCTGCGGACGATGTTCTCGAGGCGGTAGAGCTTCTCGCTCATGATCTCGGTATCCGGGATCTCGTCGTTGATCTGACGGATCTTTTTGATGTACGCATTGCCCTCATCGAGGACCTTCTGCGCCTCCGGGGAGATGCCGGAGGCTGCAGAGGATGCCCCCTGCTTTGGCTCCTCTTTCTTCGCGCTCTGCGCTGCCTGCCTCTCCTTTTCCTCATAGGAAGCGACAGCGTCCGCATACAGGCGCCTTGCGTGGTCGGTCAGCATGACCGTGGTGCACTTCGGGTCAAAGGTTGCCTGCGGCAGGAGGTCCTGCTTTTTCATCTCGATGAGGTTCTGCTGCGTCGTCTGCGGATTTTCCATGCAGTACTTTGCAAGCTGCTGCACCGAGAAGTACTCCTTCCCGGGAAGGGCTGCCCCGTAACGGTAGTAGGCATCCACGAGCTCCCGAAACCGCCTGCTTCGTCTGCCAAGGCGCACGCACCGTGCCATTCCCCAGGCGCAGAGCGCCGCAAGAATCCCCGCGACGATCTTCGGGCCGACACCTTCAACCGCGACACAGACGCTGATGCAGGCGATGAGGAAAATGCCGATCGCAAAAGCGCCGATGGCACCGGCCAGCTGTGTCAGAAACGTACCGGTCTTTCCGGGGCGCTTCAGGAGAAAGTAGTTGCGGTTTTCCTGCTTTCTCTCACTGCCCGACCACTCTGAGGTTCTCCTCTGTGCCGGAGACCACCGGAACGCATCATTGACCTCGCGCCCGATATTCTCCGCAAGGTCTGAAAAATCGCCGCTTTTTACCGCCCGGTCCACACTGTCTGCGATGTTCTCCCCCATGCGGGAGAAGCGTCTTCCGGTATCCTGCATGTGAAAATCCTGAAAGTCCACCTTAGCCCCCTGTTATCTCACATTTTTACCCTATCTTAACAGAAAACGCCGGGCTGTTGCACCCTGCGTTTCCTCGTTTCTGAATTTTTAACGATTTTAAGACAATCTTTCGCTCTTACATTCTCTCCGGCGCCGTAAATCCGAGGACCGCGGTGCAGGCCTCGAAGATGTCGAGGGTGACCTTGAGAAGAGCGATATAGCTCTCCTTCTTCTGCACGTCGGGCTCCGCGAGGATCTTCGTCTCGTGGTAGAACGAGTTGAAGTCGTTTGCCGCCTGATAGAGGAAGGCGCAGACTCTGTTCGGCGCAAAGTCCCGATAGGCCTCATCCATCATCGCGTTGAAGCCCGACAGGTCGAGCATGAGGTTCGTCTCTGCCTTCGAGATCGGCGATGCAACCTTGAGCTTTGCGGCATCCTTTGCACCCTCGCTCTCCGCATAGCGGTGGAGGATCGACTTGATCCGGACCATCGTATAGAGCAGGTACGGGCCGGTGTTGCCCTCAAAGGAGGTGAACTTCTCCGTATCGAAGATGTAGTCCTTTGCCGGCTGGTTCTGCAGATCGCCGTACTTTATCGCGGCAAGGGCCACCTGATGGGCGGTCGTCTTTGCCTCGTCCTCCGGGATATCCGGGTTCGATGAGATCTTGTCGTACATCGCCTGATCGATGTCCGTGATCAGGGTCTCGAGCCGCATGACGCCGCCCTCTCTCGTCTTGAAGGCGTGGCCGTCCTTGCCGTTCACCGTGCCGAAGCCCACATGGCTTAAGGTGCAGTTCTCGTCTGCGAGGTGGCACTTCTTTGCCGCGCGGAAGACCTGAATGAAGTGCAGCTCCTGCCGCTTGTCGGTGACGTAGACGATGGCATCCGGGTTGTAGCGTGCCTCCCGGTCCTCGATCGTTGCAAGATCCGTCGTCGTATACAGTGCTGCGCCGTCACTCTTTAAGATCATGCACGGAGGAATCTCCTTCGCATCGGAATCCTCGGCGACATCGACGACAAGAGCGCCCTCGCTCTCGTAGGCATAGCCCTCTTTTTTGAGCCTGTCCACCATGCCGGGGATCAGGTCGTTGACCGTGGACTCGCCGTTCCACAGGTCAAAAGTCACATCGAGGCGTGCGTAGTTCTTCTTGAGATCTGCGACGGACACGTCGATGATCTTCTGCCAGAGGGCATAGAGTCCTCTCTCCTTCTCCTGCAGGCGGTGGGTATTCTCGAGAGCCTCTGCGTAATACTCCTTATCCTCTTTCGATCTCTTGCTCGCAAAGGGATAGATCTCCTCGAGATCGGAGACCGTAAAGGGTGCCTCCGCCGGGTACTCTCCCGTAAAGTTCGGATCAAAGTAGGGAAGCTCCGGGTGGCGCTTTTTCAGCTCCGTGATCACAAGGCCCATCTGCAGGCCCCAGTCGCCGAGGTGAATGTCGCCGATCACCGTATCCCCGTGATAGCGCATGATGCGCTTGATGGAATCGCCGATGACCGCGGAGCGAAGGTGTCCGACATGCAGGGGCTTTGCGACGTTCGGTCCGCCGTAGTCGATGATCACGGTCTTCGGATCTCCCGTCTCCAGGCCGAAGTGATCGCTCGCCTCCATCTCGCGGATATAGCCTGTCAGGAACTCCGTGTTGACGTCGCAGTTGATAAAGCCCGGCTTTACCACCTGGACGTTCTCCAGGATGTCCGATGCCTGCAGGGCATTTGCCACATCCTGTGCGATCACAAAAGGTGCCTTGTGGTACTTCTTTGCCCCGGCCATGGCGCCGTTGCACTGGTACTGGGCAAGGTCGGGCCGCGCCGATACCTGGACACGCCCGAGGGCCGGATCATATCCTGCCGTCTCGAAGGCCTTTCCCATTTCCGTGGTCAGTTCATCAATCAGATAGTGCATTTGTCTGTGTTCTCTCTTTCAGGGCGCGCTTTTCTTCGCTCTCCTTCTTCGAAAAGGCACACCCGCAGTAGTTCTGCCGGTAGAGCCCGTACATTCCGGAGAGCTCGATGGAGCGCTGATACCCGTTTTTCTTCTTGAAATCCGTCGGCAGGTAGCTGATGCCAAGTTCTCTGCCGACTGTCTCCCCGATGTCGTTGATGCGTTTTGCGTCTTTTAGCGGAGAGATGGTAAGTGTTGTTGCAAAATACGAAAAGCCGTGCGCCTTTGCCGCCTCTGCCGTCTTTTTCAGGCGCATCGAGAAGCACACGCCGCAGCGCTCTCCGCCCTCGGGACAGGTCTCGAGGCCGTGAACGCTTTGAAGCCAGTTCTCCGGGTCATAGTCCGCATCGAGGATCCCGATCCTGGCGGCTCTTTCAGTCGAGTGCATCCCGGTAAAGTCCTGCCTCTCGACCTCCTCATTGTAGTCTTTAATCAGGCGCTTTTCCTCGCTTTTTCGGTGCTCGTACTCCTTTTTGTCCGTGATGTTCGGATTGTAGTAGAACACCGTGACCTCAAAGTCCTCCCTAAGATATTCCAGGCAGTAGGAGGAGCAGGGCGCGCAGCAGGCGTGGAGCAGGAGGCTCGGGCGTACCCCGTCCTTCCGGAATCCCTCGATCTTCTTCTCAAGCTCCTTTGAATAGTTCCGAACGCGGTCCATGTCAGATCTTTGCGATATCGATGACGGAGGGATCCTGCTCCTGTGCCTCATGCTCGAGGGAGGAGACGAGGGCCCTTGCGGTATCGAGGGAGGTGATCGTCGTGACACCGGTCTCGATGGCGGTTCTGCGGATCAGGAAGCCGTCGCGGCTCTCATCGCGTCCCTGCGTCGGGGTATCGATGACAAGATCGATCTTGTGGCCGAGCAGCAGGTCCATGACCGTCGGGGATTCCTGCTCGATGCGGTTGACCTTTCTCACCGCGATGCCGGCATCCCGAAGGACGTTCGCGGTGCCGAGGGTCGCGTAGATCGTGTAGCCAACCTTCTCATAGCGGCGGGCGATGTCGATGATCTCGCCCTTGTCCTTGTCGGCCACCGTGATGATCATCTGATGGTAGCGCGGCAGGTTGACGCCGGCTCCCTTGAAGGCCTTGTAGAGGGCCTCGTTGAAGTCGGTGGAAATGCCGAGGCACTCGCCGGTACTCTTCATCTCCGGGCCCACCGAGATCTCGGCGCCGCGGATCTTCTCCGTAGAAAACACCGGCATCTTGATCGCGATGTGGTCCGCCTCCGGGGCAAGTCCCGGGGTGTAGCCCATGTCGGTCAGTTTGTAGCCGAGCATGCACTTCGCGGCAAGATCGACGATGGGGATGCCCGTCACCTTGGAGATGTACGGCACCGTGCGGGAGGATCTCGGGTTCGCCTCGATGATGTAGACCTCCTCGCCCATCGCGATGAACTGCACGTTGATAAGGCCCACCACATGCAGCTCCTTGGCAAGTCTCTTCGTGTACTCCGCAATCGTATCCTTCACGTGGCGGGAGAGCGTCTGTGCGGGATACACGGAGATCGAATCGCCCGAGTGGACGCCGGACCTCTCGATGTGCTCCATGACGCCCGGGATCAGGATATCCCTGCCGTCGCAGACCGCATCGACCTCGGTCTCGGTGCCCTGCAGGTACTTGTCGATGAGGATCGGGTGCTCCTGCGTATAGCGGTTGATGACCGCCATGAACTCGTCGATCTCCTCGTCACTGATCGCGATCTGCATGCCCTGTCCGCCAAGGACATAGGAGGGACGGACAAGAACCGGGTAGCCGAGGCGGTGGGCAACCTTCTTTGCCTCTTCCGCCGTGTAGACCGTGGCACCTGCGGCGCGCTTGATCCCGCACTTCTGCAGGACCTCATCGAAGATCTCGCGGTCCTCCGCCGCATCAACGTTCTTTGCGTCGGTGCCAAGGATCGGAACGCCCATCTTCGTTAAAGCTGCCGTCAGCTTGATGGCCGTCTGGCCGCCAAACTGCACGACCGCATAGTCGGGCTTTTCGATGTCGACGACGTTCTTCACATCCTCCGGGGTCAGCGGCTCGAAGTAGAGCTTGTCCGCGATGTCAAAGTCCGTGGAGACCGTCTCCGGGTTGTTGTTGATGATGATGGTCTCATACCCTTCCTTCTCGAAGGCCCAGGTCGCGTGCACCGAGCAGTAGTCGAACTCGATGCCCTGGCCGATGCGGATGGGGCCGGATCCCAGAACCAGGATCTTCTTCCGGTCGGTCACAAGATCCTTTGCCTCGTCGACATCGGTGGTGTTGTAGACCGAGTAGAAGTACGGGGTTCTTGCCTCGAACTCTGCGGCGCAGGTATCGACCATCTTGTAGCGGGCGGTGATGCCAAGGTCCATGCGCTTCTTTGCGATGTCCGCCTCCGGGATGCCGGTGTAGCGGGAGATCACCTCGTCCGGGAACTCCATGCGCTTGGCGTCTTTCAGGATATCCTCGGTAAGATCGTCCAGAGCGTGGATCTTTTTAAGCTTTTCCTCCATTCGGACCAGCGTGTGGATCCTGTCGATGAACCAGGAGTCGATCATCGTGATCTCGTGGATCGTCGACTTCGAGATGCCCTTCCGCAGGGCCTCCGCGATGACCCAGATTCTCTGGTCATCGACGACGGTGAGCCTCCGGAACAGGTCGTCCTTCGAAAGGCCCGAGAAGTCGTAGGAGTCAAGCGCATCGACATGCTGCTCGAGGGAGCGGATCGCCTTCATCATCGCGCCCTCGAAGTTCGTGCAGATGCTCATGACCTCGCCGGTTGCCTTCATCTGGGTCGTCAGGGTGCGCTTTGCCGTCAGGAACTTGTCGAACGGAAGGCGCGGGAACTTAACCACGCAGTAGTCAAGGGCAGGCTCAAAGGACGCATAGGTGTTTCCGGTGATCGGGTTCCGGATCTCATCGAGGGTAAAGCCCAGGGCAATCTTTGCCGCAACCTTTGCGATGGGGTAGCCCGTTGCCTTGGAAGCCAGGGCCGAGGATCTCGATACACGGGGGTTTACCTCGATCACGCAGTACTCGAAGCTTGTCGGGTGCAGGGCGAACTGCACGTTGCAGCCGCCGGTGATCTGGAGCTCGTTGATGATGTTGATCGCGCTGGTTCTCAGCATCTGGTACTCCTTGTCGGAGAGCGTCTGCGAGGGCGCAACGACGATGGAGTCACCGGTGTGGACACCGACGGGATCAATGTTTTCCATGTTGCAGACGGTGATGCAGTTGCCGGCAGAGTCGCGCATCACCTCGTACTCGATCTCCTTCCAGCCGGAGATGCAGCGCTCGACGAGCACCTGTCCGACACGGGAGAGACGAAGGCCGTTCTCGAGGATCTTCCGAAGCTCCACCACGCTGTGCGCGATGCCGCCGCCGGAGCCGCCAAGCGTATAGGCAGGGCGAAGAACGACGGGGTAGCCGATCTTCTCCGCAAACTTCACGCCGTCCTCGACGTTCTCGACGACCTGGCTCGGGGCAACCGGCTCTCCGATCTTCTCCATGGTCTCCTTGAACATCTCGCGGTCCTCGGCCTTCTTGATGGTCAGGGCCGTGGTGCCGAGAAGCTTTACGTTGTGGCTGTCAAGGAATCCGCTCTCGGCAAGTTCCATGCCAAGGTTCAGGCCCGCCTGTCCGCCGAGGGTCGGCAGGATCGAATCGGGCTTTTCCTTCTCGATGATCTTCTCCAGGGTCTTGACGGTTAACGGCTCGATGTAGACCTCGTCCGCGATGTCCTTGTCCGTCATGATCGTTGCGGGGTTGGAGTTTACAAGGCAGACCTCAACGCCCTCTTCCTTCAGGGACCTGCAGGCCTGCGTGCCCGCATAGTCAAACTCGGCGGCCTGTCCGATGACGATGGGACCGGAGCCGATCACCAGTACCTTCTTAACATCCCGATTCTTAGGCATTGTCTACCTCCAGTCCAGCCTTTTCCATGGCGCGTCTTGTTCTCTCGCTTCCCTTTGCCTCTTCATGCAGAGCGGCAAGGCGCTTTGCATTCTCCTCGACCTCCTCCGCGGGGACGGTGCTGTGACCCGTGCGGATATTGCTGATGAAGCGGTCAAAGAGGAATCCCGTATCCTGCGGTCCGGGGCAGGCCTCCGGGTGGAACTGCACCGTAAAGATGTTCTTGCCGCGGTAGGTCAGTCCCTCGTTGGTCCCGTCGTTGACGTTCACAAAGGAGGGCACCGCAACGCGGGAGTCCACCGTGTGCTCGTCGACGGCATAGCCGTGGTTCTGCGAGCTGATGTAGACGCGGCCGGTAGAGAGATCCTTCACCGGGTGGTTGCCGCCGCGGTGGCCGTAGCGGAGCTTGTACGTCTTTGCTCCGGTTGCAAGGGCAAGGAGCTGATGCCCGAGGCAGATCGCAAAGATCGGAACATCCGATGCGTAGAGCTTTCGGATCTCCTCGATGATCGAGGTGCAGGTTGCCGGATCGCCCGGTCCGTTCGATAGCATGATGCCGTCCGGGTGGACCGCAAGGATATCCTCGGCACGGGAGAGCGCCGGGAAGACGGTGACATCGCACCCTCTTGCCGTAAGGCTCTGAATGATGTTCTTCTTTGCGCCGACATCGAGCAGGGCGATCTTAAGACCTTTGCCGTTCAGCTCTCTTACAAGAGCCGGCTTCTTTTCCTTGAGGGACCGGTTCCCCTCGAGGTACTGCTCGTACTTCTCCTCATCGAACATCGCATGTCCGGTCAAGGGTCCGTTCTCTGCAAGGTCCGTGACACCCCGCACCGTGTAGACCTCCGGGCAGGTGACCCGCTCGACCACCGGTCCGCAGCTGTAGGCTTTGAGGCGCGGCAGGATCTTTTCGATGTCATAGTTCTCATCGGTCGTGATCATGCCGTTCATCGTACCCTTGCTCCGAAGGAGCTTTGTCAGGGCTCTCGTATCGATCCCCTGGATTCCCGGAACGCCGTAGCGCATGAGGAAGGAGTTCAAAGCCTCATCGGAGCGGAAGTTTGAGGGGCTCTGGCAGGCCTGACGCACGATCAGCGCATCCGGCCAGGGTCTTGCGGACTCGAGGTCCTCCGTGCAGATGCCATAGTTGCCGATCAGGGGGTACGTCATGCAGACCGCCTGTCCCGCATAGGACGGGTCGGTCAGGACCTCCGGATAGCCGGCCATGGAGGTATTGAAGACGATCTCGCTGATCACCTCGCGCACCGCGCCGAAGTGCTCACCGACAAAGACCGTCCCGTCTTCCAGGATCAGATACGCTTTCATGCTTGTCTCTCCTTCAAGAATCTCTTTTTGCCGTGCAGACTGTTTTTCTTTGCACACAAGAAACACGTGCGCCGGACTCTCCCGCACGCACGTGTTTCGACCTATGTCAATCATGATGCTCCGCGGGACGTTCTGTGCGGGAGGCATGGGCACCCGCGGATCTTTTCAACAGAAATCTCCTTATTATAGAGCCGGAGTTTCCTTTTGACCAGTGCTTTCCTGTCGAAATCTGAGGAAATCGCAGGGATCTTTATTCAAAGTAGGACACGCCGCTCCTGAAGAGCTGCAGATCCTGATTGCCGTAGATGTTCACGGCAACAGAGTCGCCGCGCCGCTCGGAGTGCGTCATCTTGCCGAGGACTCTGCCGTCGGGGCTCGTGATGCCCTCGACCGCGCAGAAGGATCCGTTGATGTTCCACTCCTCGTCCATCGAGACATTGCCTTCCGGATCGCAGTACTGCGTTGCGACCTGGCCGTTTGCAAAGAGTTTGTCCAGCCATTCCTTCGGGGCAACGAAGCGTCCCTCACCGTGGGATGCCGGGTTTACATACACGCCGCCAAGCTCTGCGTTCTGCAGCCAGGGCGACTTGTTGCTCACGACCTTGATGTAGGCCTCCTTCGAGATGTGGCGGCCGATCGTGTTGAAGGTCAGCGTCGGGGAATCGACGTTCTGGCCGGTGAGCTTTCCGTTCGGCACAAGGCCCAGCTTGATCAGTGCCTGGAAGCCGTTGCAGATGCCGAGCACCAGGCCGTCCCTCTTCTCGAGAAGGTCGGTGATCGCCTCCCTGATCTTCTCGTTGCGGAAGCTTGCCGCAAAGAACTTTGCGGAGCCGTCCGGCTCATCGCCTGCGGAGAACCCGCCCGGGAACATGATGATCTGACTCTGCTCGATTGCCTTCCGGAATTCGTCGACGGACTCGTAGATGCCCTCCGGGGTGATGTTGCGGAAGATCCGGATGACGGTCCGTGCACCCGCCTCCTCGAAGGCCTTTGCGGAGTCGTACTCGCAGTTCGTTCCGGGGAATACCGGGATGAACACGGTCGGCTGTCCGATCTTGTGCGTGCACACATGGACGTCCTTTGCATCATAGAGAGGCGATGCAACCGGCGTCTTATCCTTTACCGCAACCGTCGGGAATACGCTCTCGAGCGGTGCCTTCCAGGTATCGAGTGCTTCGTCCATCGTGACGATCGCACCGGCATAGGTGAACTGTCCGTCGTCCGTCACCGTGCCGACAACGTCGTACCCGGCATCCTCGATCGCATCGAGTTCCTCGAGGCTATCCTGCGAAATCTCAAGAAGAAGGTTCCCCATGCCGTTTGCAAAGAAATCGCGCACCGGCAGCCTGTCGCTGAAGGCGACCCCCATCTTGTTGCCGAAGGCCATGTTTGCGGCAGCTGCTGCCGTGCCGTAGGAATCAACCGCATAGGCTGCCTTCACGACGCCCTTCCGGATCAGGGCGGTCACGGCTTCATACACGCCGATGACCTCGTCATAGACCGGGATATCGTACTCATCGCGCGGGATCTTCACCTCGACGAGAAGATCGCCGGCGTTTTTCAGCTCCGGTGTCAGGATATCGGACTTATGTGCGACATCAACGGCAAACGAGACGAGGGTCGGCGGGACATTGATCTCCCGTCCCCTGTCCTCGAAGCTTCCGGACATGGAGTCCTTGCCGCCGATCGATGCAATGCCGTAACCGATCTGCGCATCATAGGCACCAAGAAGTGCTGCAAAGGGCTGCGACCAGCGGCGAGGCTCGCTGCTCATTCTCCGGAAATACTCCTGGAACGTGAAGTGGAGCTTTTCGAAGTCACCGCCGGATGCGATGATCTTTGCGATCGACTCCGTCACCGCCCAGATCGCTCCGTGGTACGGGCTCCAGCTCGAGAGATACGGATCAAAGCCGTAGCTCATCATCGTGATCGTATCGGTCCTGCCGCCAAGGACCGGCAGCACCGCTGCCATCGTCTGGGTCTTCGTCAGCTGATACCTGCCGCCATAGGGCATCGTCACCGTTGCAGCACCGATGGAGGAATCGAAGCGCTCGACAAGGCCCTTCTGGGAGCAGACGTTGAGATCGGAGAGCGTTCCGAGGAAGCTCTCCCTGAACATGCTTCCGTCCCTTGCGTCCTCATCGGCATCTTCGAGGACGGACGCGGCCTTCTTTGCCGCGATCTTATGAAAGTAGTTGTCCTCCTTCGAGGGAGCATCGACCTCGACATCAGTCTCCTGGTGTGCGCCGTTGGTGTCAAGGAAGGCACGGGAGAGATCGACGATCGGCTTACCGCGCCAGTTGAGGACAAGACGGGGCTCCTTCGTGACAACCGCCACCGGCGTTGCCTCGAGGTTCTCCTCTGCCGCATAGGACAGGAACGTGTCCTTGTCTTCAGGGGCGACAACCACCGCCATGCGCTCCTGGGATTCGGAGATGGCAAGCTCGGTGCCGTCGAGGCCCTCGTACTTCTTCGGCACGAGGTCAAGGTTCACGGACAGGCCGTCCGCGAGCTCGCCGATGGCGACGGAGACGCCGCCGGCACCGAAGTCATTGCACTTCTTGATGAGGTGGGATACCTCGGGTCTGCGGAACAGGCGCTGAAGCTTTCGCTCGGTCGGGGCATTGCCCTTCTGGACCTCGGCGCCGCAGGTGGACAGGGACTTCTCGGTGTGCGCCTTGGAGGCACCTGTTGCACCGCCCATGCCGTCACGTCCGGTTCTGCCGCCGAGCAGAATGATGATGTCACCCGGCTCGGAGTTCTCACGCACGACGTTCTTTCTTGCCGCAGCGCCCATGACCGCGCCGATCTCCATGCGCTTTGCCACGTAGTCGGGGTGATAGATCTCGGTCACGGATCCGGTCGCAAGGCCGATCTGGTTGCCGTAGGAGGAATAGCCCTGAGCCGCACCGGTGACGAGCTTCTTCTGCGGAAGCTTGCCCTCGAGGGTCTCGCTCACCGGGACCGTGGGATCGGCTGCACCGGTAACTCTCATGGCCTGATAGACATAGCCGCGGCCGGACAGCGGATCACGGATGGCGCCGCCAAGGCAGGTTGCCGCACCGCCGAAAGGCTCGATCTCGGTCGGGTGGTTGTGGGTCTCATTCTTGAAGAAGACCAGCCACTCCTCCTCCACGGGGCCGTTGCCGTAATCCACGCGGATCGGCACCACGACGGAGCAGGCGTTGTTCTCGTCGGACTCCTCCTGATCGGTGAGCTTGCCGTCGGCCTTGAGCTTCTTGAGACCGATGAGCGCCATGTCCATAAGGCACAGATACTTGTCCTTCCGGTTTCCCTCAAGCTCCTGTCTCGTGTCCTGATAGGACTGGAAGCTGGTCTGCATCGGGACCGTGTAGTAGCCCTCATCGAAGGTGACGTTTTTGATCTCGGTCGCAAACGTCGTGTGACGGCAGTGATCGGACCAGTAGGTATCGAGCACGCGGATCTCGGTCATCGTGGGATCGCGCTTCTCGTCGTTTGCAAAGTAGTTCTGGATAAAGGAGAAATCCGCAAAGGTCATCGCAAGGCCGAGGGAATCATAGAGATCCTTCAGGTCCTTTTCGCCCATGGAGATGAAGCCCGTGAAGACCTTGACATCGGGTGCCTCGGGATACTTCGTGACAAGCGTCTCCGGCTTCTTTTCGTCCGCAACTCTCGAATCGACGGGGTTGATGATGTCCTTCTTGATTCTCTCGACATCCTCATCGGTAAGGTCGCCGATCAGGATGTAGGTCTGTGCGGTCTTGATCACCGCGCTGGAATCGGGGTTCAGGAGGCGGATACACTGCTCTGCGGAATCGGCTCTCTGATCAAACTGTCCGGGAAGGGGTTCCACGGAAAAGACCTTTGCCCCCTCCGGCACCGGGAAGGTCTCGCGGTAGAGATCATCGACCGGAGGCTCGGAAAAGACGCAGCCGCACGCCGTCTCAAAGACGTCGTCCCGAATGTTCTCCACATCGTAGCGGATCAGAAGGCGCAGATCCTGAATGCCCGTGATCCCGAGGAACGTTTGGATCTCCTCGAAGCGCTGCGCTGCCCTGACCGCGTAGGGCTTTTTCTTTTCCACATAGACTCGTTTTACTGTGCTCATCCTTGTCTCCTTATGCCTGGCTGAACGTTGGTTTCCTTTTATCTATGAGTTTCTGTTGTATATGGGATCGTACCGCACTTACGGTACCGGATCTGTCATGAGATCATCGAGGAGATAGGAAAATTCCCGCTCGATCTCCTCCTCTGTCAGGTGCATCGTGCCGGATGCGGTCTTCATGCCCTCGATCACGTACATCATGTGCTCGGCGTGGAGCCTTGGGTTTACCCGGCGGAATTCGCCGCTCTGCATGCCAAGCTTCAGGAGATATTCAAGGACCTTGACTGCCGCCTCGAACTTCTCCCGGATGGCCCCCGTATCCTCCCCGGAGAGCGCATACTCGAGCTGCGCGCGAAGAAGCGTCCCCTCCTTCCCGGAGAGCTCCTTTTTCTGCTCGTCAAGGAAGATCCGCAGGATCTCTCCGGCACTTGTCACGTCCCTGATCCGCATCTCAAAGACGCCGTCGTCCTCGAGGGCGTCCTCCTTCAAAACCGCGGAGAAGATGTCCGCGGTCCCCGTAAAGTAGAGATAGAGTCCTCCGCGCGAGATCTTTGCCTCGTTGGCGATGTCCTTCATCGTCACCCGTGTATAGCCCATGCGCGAGAACACGTTTCTTGCGCAGCGGACGATGAACTGTTTTTTTTCTTCGGATCTGGTTGCCATGTCGAGGGAATTATAGCACAGAAAGTTCTCAGCGCCTCAGCGTCGCATACTGTTTTCTGCGGAAGAGATAGCCGACAATGACGATGACAAGACAGCCGAGGACACACAGGTAGAAGGAAAAGCTGCGCGAGAGGAGTTCGAGCTGCAGAGCGCCGGTCGAATCCATCAGGGCAGAGAGGCCGTTGTAGAGAAGGTAGTCGGACACGCCCATGCCGCCCGGGATGGGAACGCACAGGGATCCGATCATCGTAAAGATCTGGGTCGTGAGCACCGTGCCGAAATGGGAAAGCGTCCCGCCGGTTGCCATGTACATCAGCGGGCAGACGAGCATCTGACAGAAGCGCTGCACCACGTTCAGGCCAAAGACCGCAAGAAGGGCAAGGAACTGTCCTTTCATCACGGAGCAGGATGTCATGTAGTCGGAGATCAGCTTGTCGAAGCGGTCAATCCAGTACTCCCGGCGCTTCACCCAGTTCTTTTTTGCAAGACCGTTGATGATCTTCACCGAGAGCTTCTTGAACTGATTGCCGAGCTTCAGGCACAGGATAAAGAAGATCGAGAGCGCAAGCACCGCAAGGTATCCGAGGATAATGAGAAACTTCGCAAAGAGGGAGAACCCCCGGAACACCGAGGGGTCGATGAAAAGACCGGTAAGACCCGTAAAGAGCGCCGCGAGGGCATGGGTCACCAGATACATCATGAGAATGGCCGACATGAATCCGCCCGGGATCCCGTCCCGGTGCATGAACCAGCCGCAGACCGGCTGTCCGCCGGAGGCAGACGGGGTGATGGATGCGCAGTAGATATCCGCCGCCGCATAGGTCACACCCTGCCAGATCGTTGTCGTATAGCTGTTTTTCCGGAGCAGGTACATGAGGGCGAGGCCTTCAAAGAAGACATAGCCCGCCACACAGACAATGGCAAGAAAGAGCCACCCCTTTTTGGACGATGCAAGTGCCGCCATCAGATCGGACCAGGAAAGGTCCCGGCTTGTGGAGAGCATGGCGACAATGGTGAGCAAGGCAATGAGCATTGCGACAAGTGCCCACAGAAACTGTTTGCTTTTCTTCATATAACGTTGTTTCCCTTTCAGGACGAAAGTGTATCTCCCCGTTCCCGATTGTAGCACAAGGGCGCATCTGTCACACTCTTTTATTTGCCCCCGCGCCTTTGCCGGTACGCCTCAAAGGCCTCATCTTCCCTCTGCTGCCGCTCTTCCTCTTCCTGGCGCCTTGCCTCTTCCTCTTCTCGCCTCTTATCCTGCTGTCTTAAGTACGCTTCTTTCATCTTCCGCTCCTTTTCGAGGGAGAGCGGGGAAAAAACGGTCTTTCGAAACAGCACGAGGATCGGGTGGGACAGAAGCGTCCCCGTAAAGCCGCCGCAGGTATCGATCAGAACATCCCGAAACTGCGGGCTCCGGCCCGCCGAGAAGGTCTGGTGGTACTCGTCGGTGCAGGCATAGCCAAAGCAGATGAGAACCGTCCACAAAAACAGCCAGCCGCCCCTGACGCCGTAGACGTAGAGCGGAATGGCGAGCGTTACCGCAAACAGGGCGTACTCCGAGAAGTGGGCGGCCTTTCGCACGTAGAACTCCATCTGCTCGCAGATTCTCTCCTGCTCCTCGGGGGTCCAGTTCCGGTGGAACCTATAGTTCACCGAGTGCACGATGGTTTCCGTCACCTGCATCGAGAGCTGGGAGGAGTCTGTGGAGTCCTGCGCCGAGAAATTGAAGATCATGCACGCCACGAGAATGGCGGGCAGGAAGGAAAGCGGTTTTAGCAGGAAGCGGAAAAACTTCTTGAAAAACAGTTTCGTATAGTTCATTTCGATTCTTTGAGATCCTTTTCGATCCGCTCGACGGCAAAGAGCGCCGCGCCCAGGGCGCCGCACAGCTGTGCCTTCTCACTGATATAGATCGGCCGATGGAGATTTTCCTCGAGGGCGCGCACAATGCCCTCGTTTCTTGCAACGCCGCCGGTCATCATGAGCGTTGCGTCGTCCCTCGTACTGCCGGTGGAACGGTTTCCGTCCTCCGGCCCCAGGCGGTTTGCAAGGGCACCGACCCGCTGCGCAATGGAGCGGTTCAGTCCGTGAATGATATCCGGCACCGCCCTGTTCTGTGCAACAAGGGACACCACCTCGGACTCCGCAAATACCGTGCACATGGAGGAGATCGTGATCTCCTCGTTCCAGGATAGCCCGTTCTTTGCCATCTCCTCGATGGAAAGCCCGAGAGCCCCCGCCATCATCTCGAGGAAGCGTCCGGTTCCCGCGGCGCACTTGTCGTTCATGAGAAAGTTCGTGACGTTGCCGTTCTCATCGACCCTTATCGCCTTCGAGTCCTGTCCTCCGATGTCGATGATCGTCCGGACAATCGGGTGCAGGAAGTGGGCACCGTGGGCGTGGCAGGTGATCTCGGTCACCGACCCGTCGCCCTCCCCAAGATACGCTCTGCCATATCCCGTGGTCACGATCTGCAGCACCTTTTCCCGGGGGATCCCCGCATCGTCCAGTGCCATCTGCAGGCACTTCTCGGCGCTCACGTTCGCGCCGCCCCCGGTGGGGACGATCCTCGAGGCAACGATCTGCCTGTCCTTATCCAGAATCACCACATCGGTGCTCGTGGAGCCGCTGTCGATGCCGGCTCCGAAATAGCCTTCCCGTTCTGCCATGTGTCTCTGTTCTCCTGTAAGGGCCGCGCCCTTTTTCTCCATCACCCCGATGGTCTCGGCAAAGGCCTCGATCCGGGTCCTCAGCTGCCCCAGGCTCTGCCCCGTGTAATCGGTCTCGATCTTGAGGAGCGGCACCTGCACTCTGTTCTTGATCTGCGCGTACTCAAAGCCGTAGTAGTCGCAGAACTGAATCGTGTGATAGACGATCCCGACAAGGTTGTCGTCCAGAAAGATCTTCTCGCGCCTCGTGTGGTTGTTCATGCGATAGCAGGGAAGCTGCGAGAGAAGGGCCTGCGCGTAGAGGCGAAACAGGGTCTTCTCGTCCGGAGCAGCCGCCATGCCGGCAAGATCGGATGAGAGATCCCGGCTCCCGAGGCACGTGAGGTTCACGGTCTTCTTCCCGGTGCTCCTTCGGATCTCTTCCTCGAGTTCCGGAAAGGCCCGAACGCCCAGGATCCCGACATAGGGCTCCTGCGGGAGCTGGTTTCTGGTAAAGGATGCGAGGAAGGCTGCCCGATCGAACGTCTTCTTCGTGTGCTCCTCATACGCTTTCTTCAGTGCCAGGAGCCGGTCCGCAAAGCGGTCCACCTGGCACTCCTCGTCGGTCCTTGGAAGATCGAGAAGGTAGAGAAAGTCCAGATTCCCCTTTGCCTTCAGGATGTCATACACCCTTCGCATGCTGTCGCAGCAGTTCGTGAGGATAAGGTTCCTGACCCCCTGCTCCTCCACAAGCTCGATAAGCGACCTGGAGAACCCGCAGAGGTTCGAGGGTGCGATCTTATCCGCCTTGCCGATCGTCTTCGGCAGCTGATTCAAGGGGCTCACGCTCTCCCCGAAGCCTGCAAAGAGTTCAAGCGGCGTATATTTGCACACATAGGAAATCATTGATGTTCCCTCTTTTGCTGCAGCATCTCCACGAAGGCCTGGGTCCTTGTGAGGATCTGCCCGTCCGGTGTGTTACCGGGGTTGCACCCGTCCCCGTCGAGAATGATCGCCGGGATCTTTGCATCCTCCAGGGCATCCCGTATGATCCCCGCGGCGCCGATCGTCACGCGGCACCCCCAGTGAGAGAAGATCACAACGCCGTCCGCACCGGTCTTTTTTGCAAGAGCCACGTTGTAGTCGGCCCGGTCCGTTGCGGAGCCGTTGAAGATCGAGTACACCATGCGCTGCGCCATGCCGCGGAAGGGATCGTTTTCATCGACAATGCGGAAGCCATCCGCCGAGAGGTCATTGGCTGCAAGGCAGATGTCCGGAGAAAAGTTCAGCCACTGCCGAAGGGATGGCTGCATGAACGGGAACATGTGCACCCAGTTGATGCGGATCGCATCGGATGCAGGAGCCTGCTCCATATCCTGCAGGTACATCTTTGCATACGTCTCTGCCGTCTTCGTTCCGGAGAAGATCCTCGACATGAAGATTCCGTACATCTCCGCCGTCATCATGGACGGAAGCGTGTGCGTTTTCTGGAGGGAGAGGGCTCTCATGTAGTCAAAAGAGGCCCGGTTTGATCCCGCGACAAGATCTGCAAGAGCCTCGTCCTCAATCGTCTTCTTTGTAAGATCACAGAGGAAGGCCTTAAGTTCTACCAGCTGCCCCCGGACGTACTGCACCGCGTCCTCGTTCTTCTCCCAGGGAACCTCGATGTAGAATGCCGGAATCTCCCGCTTCTCCTTGAGGTACGGGAAGGTCATCATGTTGCCGTCGCAGGCAAGATTCGTGTAGACCATGAACGGCGGCATGCGGACAAGCTCCGAGTCCGAAGCCCCCAGGAATACCCGGTGGAAGGAGCACATCGTGTCAGGAAAACCTTCCCTCGATGTGACATCGAGAAAGACCTTCTCGAGGGACGTCCCCGCAAGATAGCAGGAAAGCGCCTCCACGGAATAGGGGTTCACCCCGGCTGCTGCAAGCAGCTCTCCCGGGACAAAGAGGCTTGCCATGCAGCACTCCTCCGGCTTTGTGAGCGCCCTGATGATGCACTTCATGACCTCGTCGGAAGCATACCGCTTTGCAGGCGAGAGCCTTTTGTCCGGGTGGACCTTTCCGTAAGCGAGAAAGGCCCGGTATCCTGCGGCGAGGATCTGCCGCGCAGCGGCCGGGTTCTTCTCCAGTGTTTTCTGAAGAAACGCGGCAAAGGATTGTCTTACGTCCATGTGATGTCCTTTCGGATACAAAAAAAGCGGAACTGCGCAATCAGTTCCGCCAGCAGAGGTGCAGCGATTCGAACGCTGATTGGCGGTTTTGGAGACCGCAGGACTAGCCCTTATCCGACACCTCTAGTTCATTGTACCGCATATCCTGCGGCACTTGATGGATTATAGCACAGCACTGCAAAGCCGGCAAGAAGGAATCTCCTTCAAAGCTGTGTGTAAACAAAGGAATCTGCCTCCTCGATTTCTGTATATTCAAAAAGACACCCCGGAAGATGACTCTTCCGGGATGTCCCTCTGACTGTATGAGAGATGTTCTACTCTTCGTCCTCGTAGTAGTCGATCGCAAAGAGCTCCTCTCCTGCCTTCACCGGGCCGTTGGTGAGAAGACGGTACTTCTTGTTCTCATCATCTGCCTCGGTGTCGAGGATCGGTGTCGCAACACTCGGCGCATGGCTCTTCAGAAAATCCAGATCAATCTTCATGATCGGCTGGCCCTTTTTGACCGTATCACCGGTATTCACAAGAGGTGTGAAGCCCTGGCCTTTCAAAGCCACGGTATCGACGCCCACATGGATCAGGAGTTCCACACCGGAATCGGTGGTGATGCCGATCGCATGCTTCGTGTCAAAGACAAGGGAGATCTCGCCGTCTTCCGGCGCATAGACCGTGCCGTCCGCGGGGACAACCGCGGCGCCAAGACCCATCATGCCCTGGGCAAAGCCCTCATCAGGCATCTCGGAGAGCGGCATGGCCGTTCCGTTCATCGGGCTCGAGATCTTGACGACCTTCACGAGCTTTTTCTTCTTTTCCGGCTTTGCCTCTTCCTTCGGTGCCTCTGCAGGTGCTTCCGGTGCAGCCTCATTGGTATTGACCTCGACATCCGGTGCGTTGTCCAGGTAGTCCTCAAGATTCGACTTGATCACCGCAACATTCGGTCCGTAGATGACCTGAATGCCCTGTCCCTTGTGGACGATGCCGGCAGCTCCGGTGCTCTTTAAGAGGGCATCATTGACCAGTTCCGGCTTCTTGACGGTCACACGAAGTCTTGTTGCGCAGGCATCGACATCGGAGAGGTTTGCCTTTCCGCCGAGAGCATTTGCAATCGTCTCGGAGATACCGCCAGATGCTGCTGCAGCTCCGGTCTTGCTGTCACCCTTTCCCTTGGAAGCCAGGTACTCGGCCTTGGAGTGCATGTGGGTATCCTCGTCGTCATCCTCACGTCCCGGCGTCTTGAAGTTGTGCTTCTTGATGAGGTACTTGAAGATAAAGTAGTACAGGAAGAAATACACGACGCCGCAGGGCAGAATCAGAAGCCAGCTCGTCTTCGCATTTCCCTGCAGGATACCGAAGAACAGAAGATCCAGCAGTCCTCCGGAGAACGTGACGCCGACTGCGATGTTCAGGATGTGGGCGACCATGTAGCAGGAACCTGCCAGCAGAACCTGTACCAGGAAGAGCTCGGGTGCTGCGAACAGGAACGAGAACTCGATGGGCTCCGTGATACCGGTCAGCATGGATGCAAGCGCTGCAGAGAGGAGAAGGCCTCCTGCCTGCTTCTTCTTATTCGGTTTTGCGGTCTGATACATGGCAAGAGCTGCGCCCGGCAGACCGAAGATCATGAAGATGAACTCACCGGAGAAGTACCGGCAGGCGTTTGCGGAGAAGTGCGTGATCTCCGAGGAGTGCGCCAGCTCCGCAAAGAAGATGTTCTGTCCGCCGTAGTAGGTGACACCGTCGATGACCTCGGTGCCGCCGACAGCGGTCTGCCAGAAGGGCATGTAGAACACGTGGTGCAGGCCGAACGGAATCAGGGCACGCTTGATGACGCCGAAGAGGAAGGTTCCGAGGTATCCGGAAGCCTGTACGGCGCCGCCGAGGGCATTGATCCCGACGGAGATCGGCGGCCAGACAAAGTACAGCAGGATGCCGACAAAGGTGTAGACAATGGTGGAGATGATCGGCACAAAGCGGGAGCCGCCGAAGAACGAGATCGCATTCGGTAGCTGGATCTTGTAGAAGCGGTTGTGGAGGGCCGCCACGCCAAGACCGACGATAATACCGCCGAAGACACCCATCTGCATCGTGGTGATGCCAAGGCTCTGTGTCAGAGCACTTGAGAGGATGGTGGCATTCTCGGTCATCGCACCGGTGGAATCGATCTGCCCCGTGATGAGCAGCATGCCGTTGATGGAGGTGTTCATGACGACGTAGGCGATGAAGGCAGCAAGTGCTGCGACTTCCTTCTCCTTCTTCGCCATGCCGATGGCAACACCGATGGCGAACAGCACGGCCAGGTTGTTGAAGATGGCGTTGCCCACCGACTTGAAGATGGTGTTGACGCCCCACATGATGGTGCCTTCACCGAAGATGGAGACCAGATGGTAGGTTTCCAGCGTGGTCTCATTGGTGAAAACGCTGCCCAGTCCCAGGAGTATGCCTGCGACGGGCAGGATGGCGATCGGCAGCATGAAACTTCGGCCGATCCTCTGCAGTACCGCGAAGATCTTGTCTTTCATGGACAAACCCTCCTCATAGAACAAATATGAATTTTCCACAAGAAAGTATAACGTATGAGGATTTGGTTGTACACATTGACCGCAATTTTTTTCTTTCCTCCAAAAATCATGGGCAGATTTTTTGGCTTCTGCAACAGCTATTGTCTGTTTTTCTATCTATTTTTCAGGATCTTCGTCCCCCGGGATCTTCGGCCAGCTCTCCGGATTTCCTGCTTTTATGAGAAGCTCTGACCGGCTTTTTACCCCGATCGTCTTGTACAGATCGCTGATGTACTTTTCCACTGTGCTCTCTCCGATCCCGAGCAGGTGGCCTATGTAGGACTTTTCCCAGTTGTGCAACAGACCTATCAGCACCTCCGTCAAGCGGTTCGTCAGATGATAGGCCTTCTGCATCTGTCGTGCCCGGGCAGCATTGCTTCCAAGCTCATGGCGGTGATCATACAGGAAACAGAAGCATCGGACCAGCTCCTGCTTCAATTCCCGAAGTTTCCTGACATCGCTCTGCGTAAAGGCGTTCTCTGCGTACCGGTACAGATCAATCGTCCCGATATGAGTGCCGTTCAGAAAAAAGAATCCACGCAGGGCATCCCGGAACCCTTGCTTCCTGAGGATGTCCCTGCCGTCTTCAAGGGAGAGATCTGAGCATCCCAGATCCCGGATTCGAAAGACAAACGTATTCCTGGCAGTCAAAAAGACCGATCCGTACGTCAGATATGGATAGACCGACTCTAACCCATCGCAGTTGTAAAACCTTCCGGCAGTAACTTTGCTGTCTGTACCGATGCCAAGAATGACATCGGCTGCGTCAAAGCAGATGACTCCATTCACTGCTGCCACAATGTTATCTACAAACTGGTCCATGTCATGGGACTTTTGCGCATTCTGCCGACTGACCTTTAGTTTCTCCATGCACTTGCCAATTTGTGCTTTGTTCATGTCCATAACTCTCCTCCTTCCCAGATGTTTACAGTTCCGGTCCTGTAAATAAAAAGAGGCGCCCGACATGCTGTATCCCGAGATACATGCATATTGGCCACCCCCATTGGTATTTGCCGATTTTCTTTATGCTTTACAGGACTCAACTTAATGTACTGTTACTCTACCGGAAGTCGGCTCTATTTGTCAATCAATATTGCAGAGTTTCGTGATATTTCGGAGTTTTTTTATTTTGCTTTTAATTTACCGTTCCACCCTTGCGCCGAAGTCCGCCGAGCATCGCATCTGCCGCCTCCTGCAGGTTCCTCACACCGATCACGTTGATGTCCGTGTTCTTTCGGACCTGCCGCGCATTGGAATACGGCAGAACGACCGTCGTAAAGCCGAGCTTTGCCGCCTCCTGCACCCTGATATCCGCCATGGTCACCATGCGGACCTCGCCGGAAAGACCGACCTCTCCGAAGGCCACGGTGTGCTCGTCGATGGGAACGTTCTGGAAGCTCGAGAGAATTGCCATCGAAATGCCAAGATCAAGGGCGGGCTCTGTCTGCCTGATGCCGCCCGCAAGGTTTACGTAGGCGTCATACTCCGAGAGCGGGACCCGAAGCCGTTTTTCAAGGACTGCCATGAGAAGGCTCACGCGGTTGTAGTCCGTGCCGGTCGCCTGCCGTTTCGGGAAGCCGAAGTTCGAGCGGCAGATGAGCGCCTGTACCTCCGTCAGCATGGCACGCGTGCCGTCAATCGTACAGGAGACCACGCTCCCGCTTGCCCCCTCGGGGCGCCCGGAGAGCATGTATTCGCTCGGGTTTTCCACCTCGGCAAGTCCCTCCGAGCGCATCTCGAAGATGCCGATCTCATTCGTCGAGCCGAAGCGGTTCTTCACGGAGCGGATGATGCGGTAGGAGGCATAGCGGTCGCCCTCAAAGTAGAGCACCGTGTCCACCATGTGCTCGAGCACCCGGGGGCCTGCGACGGTGCCGTCCTTTGTCACATGACCCACGATGAAAAACGTGATCCCGTGCTCCTTGGCAAGGCGCATCAGGATTCCCGTCGTCTCGCGGATCTGTGCGACCGATCCCGGTGCGGAGTCGACGGTGGGAGCGCACATGGTCTGAATCGAGTCGATGACACACAGATCCGGTTTCTCGGAAAGCAGGGTTTCCGTGATCGTATCAAGATCCGTCTCGCACATGAACCGGAGATTATCGTGTGCCATATCGTCGCTTTTCAGGATCCTGTCCGCCCGGATCCGGATCTGCTGCAGGCTCTCCTCGCCGGAGATGTAGATCACGCTGTGCTGATCCCTTGCAAGGTTTGCCACGGTCTGCAGAAGGAGCGTCGATTTTCCGATGCCGGGATCGCCGCCGACCAGGATCATCGCTCCCGGAACGATGCCGCCGCCAAGCACCCGGTCAAGCTCCCCGTAGCCGGTCTTCCAGCGCACCGACTCCGTGTTCTCCACTTCCTTTAAGGTCACCGGCTTTGCCCGGTTCCCGGAAAGGCCGATCCCGCTCTTTCCCCTTGCCATGCCCGATGCCGTGACCTTCTGCTCGACCGGTGCCTCTACCATGGTGTTCCAGGCATGGCACGAGGGGCACTGCCCCGTCCACTTGGACGACTCATACCCGCACTCCGAGCAGAAGAACGCCGTCATCTTTTTCTTTCCCGCCATAAATCTCTCCTCATTTTTCCCGTAACGGCAAACAGGGGCGAAACCGCCCCTGCTGCACATTTACCGGATCTTCCAAACTGTTCCGATCACACCGGTGTTTCCACCAGGCTCTTTTTGTTCTTCTGTTTCTCTGCCGGCTTCTTTTCCGGCTTCTTCTCTTCCTTCGTGAAAGTGATCTCACCGGACCTGCAGCCGATGCTCACGACATCTCCCTCACCGAATTCGCGGGCAAGGAGCTTTTCGGAGAGCGGATCCTCGATCTTTGTCTGTACGGCGCGCTTCAGAGGTCTTGCGCCCATGGCGGCCGACGAGAAGTTGTCGACAAGGTACTTCTTCACGGACGGCTGGACGCGAAGCGTCACGCCAAGCTGTGTCTTTGCCCGCTGCGCAAGGTTCGCGCACAGGAGTCCTGCGATCCGGATCAGGTCGTCATGTCCCAGCGAGTGGAACACCTCGATGCCGTCGATCCGGTTGATGAACTCCGGACGGAACGTCTTCTTCACGTCCTCCATCACGGCGTTCTTCATCTTCTCGTAGTTGTCCTCTTTTGTCGGCGCCGGGGCAAAGCCCAGAGTCTTCTGCTCGGTGATCGAGCGCGCACCGACGTTCGAGGTCATGATGACGATCGTGTTCTTGAAGTTGACCGTCCGCCCCTGCGAATCGGTCAGTCTCCCGTCGTCCAGGATCTGGAGCAGGATGTTGAAGATGTTCGGGTGAGCCTTTTCGATCTCATCAAAGAGCACCACGGAGTACGGGTGCTGCCGCACCTTGTCGGTCAGCTGTCCGCCCTCGTCATAGCCGATGTATCCCGGTGCGGAGCCGATGAGCTTGCTCACCGAGTACTCCTCCATGTATTCGGACATGTCGACGCGGATGATGCTGTTCTCATCGCCGAACACCGCCTCGGCAAGGGCCTTCGAGAGCTCTGTCTTGCCAACGCCCGTGGGCCCGAGGAACAGGAAGCTTCCGATCGGGCGATTCGGATCGGAGAGCCCGACCCTTCCTCTGCGGATGGCCTTTGACACCGCCTGTACCGCATCGTCCTGTCCGATGACCCTCTTGTGCAGGGTCTCCTCGAGGTGCAGGAGCTTCTCGCTCTCCTTTACGGTGAGCTGCTTCAGCGGGACCTTTGCCCAGACGGACACGACGCCCGCAACGTCCTCTCCCGTGACCTCCGGATATCCTGCACCGGTGTGCGGGCTTCGTGCCGCATACCGGCGGTCAAGCCGTACCTGCTCCTGTTCGACCTTCTCGCGAAGGTTCGTGTAGTTCCGGTTCAGGGCTCTTGCCTTTTCGAGATTCCCCGCCTGGATGGCCTCGGCCAGCTCCTTATCGATGTCATCGAGCCTCTCCTCACCGTTCACCCCGGCCTTTTCGGGACTGCTCTCGCGTCCGGCGCTCTTTAAGCGTACCGAAGCGCAGGCCTCATCGAGAACGTCGAGGGCCTTGTCCGGCAGGTTCCGGTCATTGATGTAGCGGTCCGAGAGCTGAACGGCCGCCGTGATCGCCTCATCGCTGATGCGGACCTTGTGGTGGGCCTCATACTTCGGGGCAACGCCCTTCAGGATCTGCTCGGTCTCTTCCCTCGTCGGCGGCTCCACGAGGATCGGCTGGAAACGTCTTGAGAGTGCGCCGTCCTTTTCCACGTACTTGCGGTACTCGGTGGTGGTCGTCGCGCCGATCATCTGGATCTCGCCGCGGGCAAGGGATGGCTTTAAAATGTTCGAGGCATCGATGGCCCCTTCCGCTCCGCCGGCGCCGATGAGCGTGTGCATCTCATCGATGAACAGAATGATGTTGCCGGCCGCCTTCACCTCCGCGAGGACGCCCTTGATGCGCTCCTCGAACTCGCCGCGGTATTTCGAGCCCGCGACCATGCCGGAGATATCCAGGGTCAGCACCCTCTTGTTCTGCACGGTGAAGGGGACATCGCCCGAGACGATTCTCTGTGCCAGTCCCTCGACGATGGCCGTCTTGCCGACGCCCGGCTCGCCGATGAGGCACGGATTGTTCTTTGTTCTGCGGGAGAGGATCAGGACCATGCGGTCCATCTCCTTCTGCCGCCCGATGACGGGATCGAGCTTTCCGTCCCGTGCCATCTTCGTGAGGTCTCTCGAGTACTGCTCGAGAAGCCGGCCATTTGAGCCATTCTGCGGCTGTCCCTGGCTTCCCATGCCCTGATAGGCATTTCCCTGACCGGACTGCTGCAGATCGCCCCGGTAGAGCTGGGGATCCTCTCCGATGGAGGCCAGAATCTCATAGTAGATCCTCGTCAGACTCGCGCCGCTCGCCTCGATGAGCTTGCAGGCGACGTTCTGGTGCTCGAGGATGATTGCCATGAGCAGATGCTCGGTGCCGATCCTGCTGCTGCCGAACCGTCTTGCCTGTTCGAAGGCCAGATCGATCACGTCGAGCAGACGCGGCGTGTAACCGCTCTCGTCGAGCAGCGCCGTCTCCCCGGCATCTCCGCGCAGGGTCTGCACCATCTGGACCAGACGGTCCTCCGTGACCCCGCTCTTGGTCAGGACATCACAGGCGACGCCGTGACCGGCGCGCACCAGTCCCACGAGCAGATGCTCGGTGCCGACATAGACACAGCCGCTCTCCGCCGCCGCATCCTCGGCAAGCTGAAGCGACTGTCTTGCGATGTCCGTATAGGTATACTTTTTATCCAATGATTACTCCTTTGTGCCTGCGTCCTTTTTCTTTTCCGGCGCAGGCTGTGCCCCGTAACTGTCATAGATCTCATCGACCAGACGGTGGATATCCTCCCGCGGGATGCCGCGGCAGTAGCTCTCCGCCAGAATGGGCTTCATGTTCTTCCGGATCATCGTCAGCGCCTTTTCCTTGTTGCTGTCGACGGATATAACCGCACCCTTTCTGCGGTCGACCTTGACGAATCCCTCCTCCTTCAGGACGGAATACGCCTTGTTGACGGTATGCATGTTGATGCCGACCTCATCGGCCAGCTCACGGACGGATGGCAGAACCTGTCCCTCGGAATACTGAGACGTTGCAATCCCCCAGATGATCTGGTTGCACAACTGCTGGTAGATCGCCTCATCACTGCTGAAATCAATCTCGATAAACATGGATTACGACTCCTTACTGCAATGGAACACAGACGGCAAAAGGGCCGCTTGTTATATGAATTATATAACAGGTGGCCCACAAGGTCAATGATAAGATATCAGTTGTCTTTCGGTGAGGGACTTGAGCTTCAGCCTCATTCCTTGTCGTCGAGATTGATGAAGTTGCTGTCAAACTCGTCGTCATCGTCCATGTCATCGGCAGGTGCTGCAGGTCTTGCCTGCGGGCGCTGTGCCTGCTGCTGCGGCATCGGACGTCTTACGGTATCCTGCGGAGCGGACGGGCGCTGTACCTGCTGCTCACCGGAAACGGGGCGCACCGGGCGCTGTGCGGCACCCTGAGGCGCCTGTCCCTGAACCGGACGACGGACACCCTGTCCCTGAGGAGCCTGACCCTGTACCGGGCGGGACGTCATGCCCTGACCCTGTACCGGACGGCGAACCGGCTGTCCCTGCGGTGCCTGACCCTGCATCGGACGGCGGACCGGCTGTCCCTGTCCGTTTACCGGTCGACGAACCGGCTGTCCGTTCACCGGGCGGCGCTGTGCACCGTTTACCGGGCGCTGCGGAGCGCCGGACTCACGGTCTGCCCTGGTGCTTCGAAGGTTCAGATCATCGGAGTGCGGATTATTCCGTCTCTCGTTGTTGCGGTCTCTGGTCAGATCGCGCTCGCGGTTTCTTTGCTGCGGCGCGCTCAGCGCCTCGCGAAGGCGCATGTAGAGCATGATGCAGCCGATGAGGGCGATGATGAACAGGACACCAAGGACAATGAGGAAGATGCGGTACTTGGTCCTGATGCTCGATGCCTGCTCCTGAGCCGTCGTCAGCTCCGTGCGCATCGTGTCGATGTCGGAGAGCTTCATGCGGACACCCTCGGCGTTGTTGTAAAGATAATAGGTGTTCTGGCCGCTGTCATCGGGGGCAAGAACGATCTGATAATCTCCCGTGTCGGTCGAAGAGGTATCCGTCGTTGCCGTGTTGGTGGACTCGGTCGTTGCGGCATCCGTGGACTCCGTCGAGGATCCGTCGGCAGAGGTGTCGTCGCTGATGTCAAGGAAGTCGCTGCGGATGTAGCCGGTCGTGCCGTCACTTAAGGTGATCTGGTACCAGGTGTTGCCGTCGGCGTCCGTGGAGCTCTCGCCCAGGTCATACGTCTCGCCGACCGTTGCCGTGCCGACGATATCGCCGGAGGTGCCTGCCGTCGAGCGGACGTTGACATCCGTCGTATTCACGATGCCGGTGGCTGCAAACGCGGTCATGCCCATCAGCGACACGGTCAG
Organism: uncultured Lachnospiraceae bacterium; assembly: GCA_900315055.1. Taxonomy (GTDB): domain Bacteria; phylum Bacillota; class Clostridia; order Lachnospirales; family Lachnospiraceae; genus CAG-791. The sequence continues at coordinate 38,684 of OMXP01000021.1, read as the reverse complement.
TGCCGCCGTAGCAGCAGCTGCTGCCATCCTTGCTTTCAGTTTCTTATTCCACATGGTAAAAACCTCATTTCCATCACGTATTGTATTCAAATCTGATGTCCGGGAAAAACGTCTCCCCACAGACTTAAATCCGCCCAAAACCGGTAACAGCAGGCCAGCGGATTGGGATTCTGACTGTCAGAATGATTGCTTTTATGTCTTCAAAGTACTGCTGTTGTTGCGTTCGGTAAAATTATATCATGCGCTTACCGATCTACAAGAAATTTACGACAGAAACGCTCCGGCACATGCAGTTTCATTCTAAAGTCCCCGCTTAGAATAGTCAACGAAGAGAGCCTGTGAAAAAACAGTGTCCCCATCAGGCCTCGTCAATCGCCTTGCCGATGTCGTGGCGATAGAACATCTTGTCGAAGGAGATCTCCTTTACGGCTTCATAGGCCTTTGCACGCGCTGCCTTGAGATCCGGTCCGAGCGCCGTGACACCGAGAACTCTGCCGCCGGATGTGACAATGTTTCCGTTCTCATCGAACTTCGTTCCCGCGTGGTACACCTGGATATCGCCTTGTCCCTCGAGCTTTTCAAGGCCATGGATGATCTTGCCCTTTTCATAGGCCACCGGATATCCGCCGGACGCGCAGACGACGCAGACCGCCGCGTTATCCGCAAACTTCAGGTCGATCTTGTCGAGGGTCCCGTTCATGCAGGCTTCCATGACTTCGATGATGTCACTCTCCATGCGGGGCAGAACGACCTGGGTCTCGGGATCGCCGAAGCGCGTGTTGTACTCGACGACCTTCGGTCCCTTCTCTGTCAGCATGAGGCCGAAGTACAGAACGCCCGTAAACGGCCGTCCCTCCTTTGCCATCGCATCGACGGTCGGCTGGAAGATCGTCTCATCGCAGACCTTCTGAATCTCCGGTGTAAAGAACGGGCTCGGGGAGAAGGTTCCCATGCCGCCGGTGTTGAGGCCCGTGTCGCCGTCTCCCGCTCTCTTGTGATCCTGGGAGGAGGCCATGAGCTTGTAGTGCTTTCCGTCGACAAAGGCAAGCGCCGAGACCTCGCGGCCTGTCATGAATTCCTCGATGACAAGCTCGTTCCCGGCACTGCCGAACTTCTTGTCGAGCATGATCTCCTTCACGCCGTCAAGCGCCTCGTCAAGATCCTTGCAGATGAGGACGCCCTTTCCGAGCGCCAGGCCGTCGGCCTTGAGGACGATCGGGAAGGAGGCCTTTGTCTTCAGATACTCCTCTGCGCTGTCCGCATCGGTGAAGATCTCATAGGCCGCGGTGGGAATGCCGTACTTCTTCATCAGCTGCTTGGAGAAGGCCTTGCTTCCCTCGATGATCGCGGCATTCTTTCTTGTTCCGAAGATCTTCAGTCCCGCCGCCTCAAAGGCATCGACGATGCCGGCGCACAGGGGATCATCCTGCGAGCAGACGGCAAGATCGATCGCATGGCTCTTTGCAAAGTCGATCAGTTTGTCGAACTCCATGACGGAAATCGGCACGCACTCCGCAATCTTTGCGATCCCGGCATTTCCCGGGGCACAGTAGAGCCTGTCCACGTGTTTCGAGCGGACAAGAGAAGCCGCAATCGCGTGTTCCCGTCCGCCGCCGCCAATGAGTAATACCTTCATCTTACGCCTCCTGATCCGGTCGTATTGCCGTCGTATGACCTTTGATCTCGATCCTGTCCTCACAGAAAAGCTCAATCGCTCTGGGCAGGATCTGCCATTCCGCCTGTTCCATGACGCGCCTCTGCAACACTTCCGGGGTATCCCCGTCCTGAATGGCAACCGCCTTCTGCAGGATGATGGGGCCGGAATCCATGCCCTCGTCCACGAAGTGGACCGTGGCTCCGGTCACCTTGACACCTCTTGCAAGGGCCGCCTCATGGACCTTCAGTCCGTAGTACCCCTTCCCGCAGAACGACGGGATCAGCGAGGGGTGAATGTTGATAATCCGCCCCGGGAAGGCGCGGATCACCTGCGGCGGGATCGCGACCAGGTACCCTGCAAGGACGATGAGATCCGGGTTCACCTCCTGAAGGAGGGCCAGGAGGGCATCGTTGAACTCCTCTCTTGACTCAAAGCTCTTCGGGGAGAGAACGCTCGTTTCAACCCCTGCCTTTTTTGCGCGCTCGAGCGCATAGGCGTTCGGGTTGTTCGAAATAACGCGGACCACCTCGCCGCGGGAGATCGTCCCGTCGGCGATCCGGTCCAGGATCGCCTGCAGGTTCGTCCCGCCGCCGGAGACGCAGACCGCAAGTCTCTTTTTGTCCATTCAGGCCTCCTCGAGCTTTACGCCCTTGGCGCTCTGAGGATCCGTGTTGCCGCCAAAGTCCGCATCCGGAACGTCGGCATAGCTTCTGACCTCGCCGATCACATACCCTTTGTCGCCGCTCTTTTCAAGCGCCGCAAGGACCGTATCGACGTCCTTTGCATCCACCGCAAGGCACAGGCCGATGCCCATGTTGAAGGTGTTGTACATCATCTTCTCGTCGATGTTTCCGGTCTTCTGAATGAGAGGGAAGATCGGCGGGATCGGATAGGAATTCTTTTTGATGCAGGCCACCGTGCCGTTCGGCAGCATGCGGGGGATGTTCTCATAGAAGCCGCCGCCCGTCACGTGGCTGCAGCCCTTGACCGTAACCCCGGCTGCCTTGATCTCCTTCATCGCGTGGACATAGATCCTCGTCGGGGTGAGGAGGCACTCGCCGAGCGTCGTGCCAAGTTCCGGATAGTAGACCTTCAGGTTCTCCTCGTTGACATCAAAAACCTTGCGCACGAGGGAGAAGCCGTTCGAGTGAACGCCGGTCGAGGCAACGCCGATGAGCACATCGCCGGGGGTAATCGTGTCTCCGGTGATCATATCCTTTTTCTCCACAACGCCAACCGAGAAGCCTGCAAGGTCGTACTCATCCTCCGGCATGAGGCCTGGGTGCTCGGCCGTCTCACCGCCAACCAGTGCGGAGTCCGCCTGACGGCAGCCCTCTGCAACGCCGGAGACGATCGAGGCGATCTTCTCCGGGATGTTCTTTCCGCATGCGATGTAGTCCAGGAAGAACAGAGGCTCGCCGCCTGCGCAGACAACATCGTTCACACACATGGCGACGCAGTCGATACCGACGGTATCGTGTTTGTCCATGAGGAAGGCGAGCTTGATCTTCGTGCCGACGCCGTCCGTTCCGGAGAGCAGCACCGGATCATCCATCTGTTTGATCTTCTTTAAGTCGAAGGCTCCGGAGAAGCCGCCGATCCCGCCGAGGACCTCCTCGCGCATCGTGCTCTTTACGGCTCTCTTCATCAGCTGTACCGACCGGTACCCGGCCTCAATGTCGACGCCGGCGCTCTTGTAATCAAGTCCCATAGTACTCTCCCTCCGTTAGTTGCTGTAGTTTGCTGCCCCGGTCTCCTGGAGACGGGCGTCCTTTTTGATGACGTCTGCCTTCTGCTTTGCCCGGAATGCGCGGATCTTCTCGTGCAGGCCCTCATCGCTGATGGCGAGCATCTCAATGGCAAGAAGGGCCGCATTCTTTGCCCCGTCGATGGCAACCGTTGCCACGGGGACGCCGCCTGGCATCTGCACGATGGAGTAGAGCGCATCGTTTCCGCCAAGGCTCTTCGAGTACATCGGGATGCCGATGACCGGAAGATCAAAGAGTGCCGCGCACATGCCGGGCAGGGCAGCCGCCATGCCGGCGCCTGCGATGATGACCTTCATGCCCTTTTCCTGTGCGTGTCCGGCCCACTCAACCAGTTCCTGCGGTTCCCTGTGTGCGGAGATGATCCGCATCTCGTAGTCGACCCCGAAATCCTCGAGCATCGCCGCCGCCTTTGCCATGACCGGCATATCCGAATCCGATCCCATGACGATTCCTACTGTTGCCATAGCTGCTGCCTCCTTTTGCCACATGCGTTTTCTATTGTACTCTCTGAACCTTAAGCCAGCAAAAAACCTTCATTCAGCCCCTCGGTTCCGGGAAGAACAAACCTGCCGTCCCGGATCAGGACCGTGCTTCTGCCATCCTTTGTCAGCGCCTCAATGCACCCGAGCTCATCATAGGGAATCGTGATGTCCGTGTGGCACCCGAAATAGGCTCCCACCGGATCCTCAAGACGCTTTCTCGAGTGCTCGTTCTCCTTGGCGACGATCTTCTTGCCGTCGAGGTTGAATACCTCGTTGTCCTCCTCGTTCGAGTAGCAGGTATCCCCCACCGCAAAGTGCGGTCCCGTCTTCTCGCCGATGAGGATCGGATACCGGGACAGAATCCCGAACTTCTTTCCGAGCGCATAGGCGGTGGTGTTTGTCCCGATCGCCGCCTCTCCCATGGGAAGGCTCTTATGATGAAAGAGGATGTTCTCCTCGATGAGGGCGCGCCCCTTCTCTCTTGCATTCTCCTGTCCCCTGAAGTTGTCGCAGGAGTAGTCGACGACCCACCCGTCCCTGAAGACAAGAGTCAGGTTTTCAAAGAGCATCCCCTCAAGGGCACAGTGACGGACATTCAGGACGCCGTTCGTCCCCTGAAGAACCGGGCTTGTGAACACCTCTCCCACCGGGATGTTTACATCGGCCACGCAGTTCTCAAAGATATCCTCTTTGTCCGGGTCGTTCAGCTTGTAGAGGTTCACGACAAGATCGGTCCTGTTCTCTCCATGTCCTGTCACGTGCATCCGGTCTGCTTTATTCAGGGCATCGACAAGGGCCTGCTGCATCGCGGCGTACTTGTCGGAGTCCAGGCTGTTGATCGAGATCACGGCATCAAAGATCTGCTCATAGCGCTTCGTATCATGAGCGTCCGTCACCGCAATCACCGGGTAGTCGATGATCGTAAAGCTCCGGTTCCTGCCGTCCACCGCATCGTTGTAGAGGCGGCTCATCGTCTGCCGCATGCGGGAGACCTTCTCCTGTTGCCTGTCGCTGAATACGGCGCGCCCTTCGCTGTCTTTAGGCGTAAACGGGGAAAGCCCGAAGCTCTCCTGCACCGCGGGGCCGCCGTAGACGTGCATCGTGGCCGCATGGCGGCGGGTTACGTTCTCCATGGACTCGACAATCCTCTGCTGCAGGGCATCATCGAGGAACAGGGAAAGATCCTCCGCATGGTCATAGGTCTCCTGCCGGTTCGGATCGGTGGACAGAAGCCCTGCCCGTCTTGTCACCGGAAAGAGCGTGTCGGGGTTTGCAAAGACAAGGGATGTCTTTCCCATGTCCTCAAAGGATTCTGCGGCGCGGCTCAGCATCCTCTCAAAGCCAAAGCAGCCAAGGAGCCCGATCGTCTCCTTCCCGTCAAAGTCCTTGCCGGTCAGGGCAAAGCCCCTGCGGTAGCCTTCGGTGAAGGGGCGCGTCATCGCATCGATCTTCTCCTCGGAAAAGGAGGCGAGGGTCTTCGCCGCGTACCGCTCATTGTCCGAGATATAGACGCAGGGAAGGTAGAGATACGCCTCCCCGGAAAGATCACTCTCCATAAGCCAGGAAAGAAGGGAGGAGCCCTCGTCTGTCAGGGCGGTTGTCAGGTTGTCCTCCATCTCCTCTTCCATGTAGTCGAAGAGGTATCCGTAGAGGATCTGTTTGAGGTACTTCTCCTCCAGGGCTCCCCGGTCCCTAAAAGACGAGTAGAGTTCCAGGAAGAGCTCCATGCGGATCAGTGCCCGGTCCCTTCGCCCCGTCGAGAGGTAGAGAATCATCGACCGGAACTCAAAAGCTGCAGCGGACAGGAGCGGTCCCATTTCTTTCCCGAACACCTTACAGGAACGTGCCGGATTGACATAGCTCTCCCCATAGTGCTCCGGCAGAGAGTCCTGATAGAGGGCCCTGTTCAGGTCCTGCAGCTGTGAGAGGGACAGGGCTGTCCCCTCCTCCTGAATCTTTGTCACCGTATCGACAAAGGTCCGGATTTCCTTCGCCTCATGCACGAACCAGTCCGCATAGGGCGAGGGGATATTTTTATCTGCCTCGTCCGGGATCTCACAGATCCTCTCGAAGGCAAGGTCAAATCTTTGATCGCTCATACCAGCATCCCCAGATACATCAGAACAAAACAGACCGTGAGCACGACGCCGTTGAAGATCACTCCCAGCACCGAGGTGATCAGATAGCTGTCCTGGTCGCTGAAGGAGTAGATCGCGAGGATCAGCCCCGCCAGCGAAAAAATAAGACATATGAAAACGACAGCGCCGCAGCGCACCTGCGCCACCCCGCCGTTTTCATATGTCTCAAAAATCATGAGCGCGGTCGAAACAAGAGAAATCAGCCCCAGAAGGCACGAAACGAGAGCCGGCATGGACTGATGTCTCGAGGTAAACAGAAAGCTCCGGGGGCGTTTCACTTATTCTTCACTCCATACTGCCTGTAATAGTCTTCAATCGCCTTGCGGGTCTTCGTATCAAGAAGAGCCTTCCGTGTCTGCGTGCCGTCCTTCTGCGGGTGGCCGAGGTAATCGACCACCTCGGACATCGTGACGATCGCATGGGTCGGGAAGCCGTACTTCTCCTTGATCTCATCGAGAGCGGACATCTCTCCGCCAAGGCCCACTTCCTCGCGGTTTAAGGACACCATGAGACCCACGATCTCGACATTTGCCTGGGCGCGGATGATCGGAACCACCTCTGCCATCGAGGCACCGGAGGTCGTCACGTCCTCGATGATGACCACGCGGTCGTCATCGTGCAGCTTGCTGCCAAGCAGGATTCCCTTGTCGCCGTGGTCCTTGACTTCCTTGCGGTTTGCGCAGTAGCGGATCTCCGCCCCGTACATGTCCGAGATTGCGATGCAGGTCGCGACGGCGAGCGGAATGCCCTTGTAGGCCGGCCCGAAGAGGACATCAAAGTCCAGTCCGTAGGTGTCGTGGATGGCCCTTGCGTAGTACTGGCCAAGCTTCATCAGCTGGGTTCCCGTCTGGTAGGCGCCGGCATTCATGAAGAAGGGCGAACGTCTGCCGCTCTTCAACGTAAAGTCCCCGAACTTGAGGACATTGGAGTCCAGCATGAAATCGATGAATTCCCGTTTATACTGTTCCATAGCTTAATCCCCTGTATCTATATTTATCGTTTTGCTTTTTCAAAAACCTCAGTCCGCATGCAGGACCAAGCGGAGGTCTTCGATCATGTCGATCGTCGCCTGCCGCGCCGCATCGGCAAAGCCTTCCTCGCCGAAGCGCTGATACTTCTCCTTCGTGTAGGCCGCGATGATGCCGCGGGAGGAGTTGATGATGGCACCGGTCCCGTCTTCTTTAAAGAATCCGGACAGATCCTTTGCCGTTGCGCCCTGGGCACCGTACCCGGGAGCCAGGATGAACGTGTGAGGCATCAGAACGCGAAGGCGCTTTGCCTGCTCGGGATAGGTCGCGCCGACCACGGCGCCGACGTTGGAGTACTCTCCGTCCATCGAATCCTCGCCCCACTCGGAAACCTTTTTGCCGACGACCTCATACATCGGCTCGCCGTCCTTTGTCAGGACGTCCTGGAACTCCCCGGAGGAGGGGTTCGAGGTCTTGACGAGGACGAAGATGCCGCGGTCATTTTCGTTGCACACCTTGACAAAGGGCTTGATGCCGTCGGTTCCAAGGTACGGATTGACGGTTGCGAAGTCCTCGTCGAAGGCACGGCAGGTTCTGCCGTTGATCTCCACGCGCCCGATGTGCGCTCTTGCATAGGCTTCCGACGTGGAGCCGATGTCGCCGCGCTTTACATCGCCGATGACGATGAGCCCCTTCTCATGGCAGTAGCGGACCGTTCTCCAGTAGGCAATCATGCCGGGGATCCCGAACTGCTCATACATGGCGACCTGCGGCTTGACCGCGGGCACGAGATCCGCGACGGCGTCGACGATCTCGCGGTTGAAGCGGAAAACCGCCTCTCCAACAGCCGTGAGCTCCTCGTCGCCGTACGGCATCTCCTCGTGGCTTCGCATCGCCTCGTCGATGAGGTAATGCGGCAGGAAACTCAGCTGGGGATCAAGGCCCACCACCACCGGTGCATCCTTTTCACGGATTTTTTCCACAAGCTTTGCGATCATCTGCGCTCCCCTTTCTGATGCTGAAAAATCTTATCTCAAAACTCCGGCTATTGTAACACGCGCAACCTGCTCCGACAACACTTTCAGCGCGTCGACAGGAACGTGTATTCCCTCTGTGCCTCATCGTCTGTCGGATAGCTGGCAAGGTACTCCTTCATGAGGACGCTCGCCCGCTGGAACTCCCCGAGGTATTCCTCGGCAACGATCTGGTTGTACAAAAGAGCCTGCTGCAGAGACGGATCCTTCAGGGCAAGGCCGTTCTGGAAGGCACTCAGCGCATCCTGGTAGTCCGCCATCGCAAGACAGCACAGCCCGAGGCTGTTGTAGACGCCGGCGTGCGTCGTGTCCTTTGTCAGATATGTCTCATACACGCTCGTTGCGTAGTTGTAATCCCCGAGGGCCTCATAGGTCTGCCCGAGGAGAATCGTCGCACTGTAATCCCTGGAATCTCCCATCGACTCCAGGGCATCCCTTGCGCTCTCGTAGTCTCCCACCTCATAGGAGAGCCGTGCCTTATCGTAGGCGGAGATCGTATCGGCCTGCTTTGTGAGGATGTTGTTCAGGGTCTCGTTGGCCTGATCCTCAAAGCCGTTCTCCTTCATCTTCTCCGCGATGTCGACGATAAGATCGTAGTCCGTCGGTGCAAGATCGATCGCATCGGTGAAGTCCTGGATCATCGCGTCCGTATCCTTCAGCTGTCCCTCCACGGTGCCGCGAAGAAGCAGTGCCTGCGTATCCCTGGGACGAAGCGTCACGATCGCATCGTAGACGCTGAGGGCGCTCTCATAGTCCCCCTCCTTGTCATAGCAGGAGCCGAGGTAGTAGTTGATGTCGTACTCGAGAGATCCCGGGATCACGCCCGCATGGTCAAGGGCATTCTCGAAAGCCGTCGCCGCATCGGCGTAGTTTCCAAGGCCCATCTGGGCAATCCCGAGTCCCCGGTAGTTCAGCTCGGTGTCCTGTCCAGCATCGATCGCACTCTGATAGGTCGAGGCCGCGGTCTCATAGTCCCCGGCATCGAGGTAATCCTCCCCCGAATAGGCCGCCGTGCCGCCCTGCTCCTGCGTCGTCTTAGACGAGAGGGAGGAACAGCCGGTAAGACCAAGGGTCAGTGAAAGCAGGTATGCAGTTAGAAGGCGATGTACTCGTTTCAATTCGTTGTTTCCTCTACGGGTTTTGCTCTGCCCGAGGGCAGCTGGACCAGCACGATGGCTGCCGCCATGAGAACACAGCCGAGGACCTCACGGCGGGTCAGCACCTGATGCAGCAGGAAAAAGCCGGAGATCGCACTGATCACGGATTCCAGGGAGAGGATCAGGGACGCGATCGTGGGATCCGCATCCTTCTGCCCCACCGCCTGCAGCGTGTAGGCGATGCCGCTGGAAAACACGCCGGCATACAGCAATGATACCACGCTCCCGGCAGAAAGCGCCGGCATCTCATTCGTAAGAGACCGGATCGTCGGCACAAGGCCTATGAGAAACACCACAAGGAACTGAATGCAGGAAAACTCGATCATGTCGGCCTTTTCGCTGAAGTGATCGATCGTCATGATCTGCAGCGAAAAGAACAGGGCGCAGACAAGCAGCTGCACATCCGCCCGCTCGACCCTGTAGGTGCCGGAGATCGAGAGAAAGTAAAGCCCTGCAAGCGCGATCGCAACGCTGACCCAGATCTTTACGCTCGATCTCCTGGTCAGGACCACGTTGATGAGCGGCACGAGGACGATGTAGGTTGCGGTGAGGAATCCTGCCTTTCCGATGTCCACGGTCGCAATCGAGGCCTGCTGCAGGTAGGAGGCAAGAAACAGGAACAGGCCGCTGATGATACCGCCGATGACCGTGTCCCTCTTTGAATAGGGGGCTGTCACCTTCCCGGCCTTCCGGTCTTCCCTTCTTCTGTGCCCCCGGTACAGCGTGAGCGGCAGGAGCGTGAAGAAGGCCAGGATCGAGCGCAGGGTGTTGAAGACAATCGGCGCCATCGCATCCGCCCCAACCTTCTGGGCAACGAAGGCCGTGCCCCAGATGAAGGCGGCAAGAAAGCAGGCAAGGGAGCTCTTCAGGCTGATGCGGCCGACCATGCTCCCGCTCTGTTCCAGGGTCTTAGCGGTATCGGACATGCTTACTCCTTCCTGTCGGGATCCGGCTCGTCAAAGGCTGCCGTCACATAGAAGCCTCTCTCGTTCTGCTCGACCTTTGTCACCGTTCCCTCCCGGGACTTCAGACGCTTCGGGAAGGGAATGTTCCCGCTCATCGCAAGGGACGGGTCGATCGTGTAGTAGTAGTTGCTCGGAAGCAGTCCTTCCGACACCGTGACGTGGTCGCCCTCATGCAAAAGCCCCGGGCGCTCCATCTTGAATTCCATCTCTCTCAATTTCCGGCCTCCTGCGTATCTGCCGCCTGCGTGTCCGCACTCTGTGCCTCTGCGCTCTGCGCGTCAGTACCCTGTGCGTTTGTATCCTGTGTGTCCGCACTCTGCGAAGCGCTGCTCTGTGTGCTGTCTGTGAGTGCCGCGTTCTGCCGAAGGAACGTGTGCCAGGTCTCGTACGCAGAGGCGTGCAGGTGGACACCGTCTCCCGAAAGATCCGCGATAAGGTTCCCGTCTGTGTCGCAGACGGCGGAGTTCATGTCGATATAGAAGATATCCCGGCCGTTGGCAAGGGCCTTCAGGGCGCGGTTTCTTGCGACGATGCCGGTGTTGTTGATGATGGGGCTGTTCTGCGCCGTGTCCTTTGTCACGTGCATGATCGCCTCGACATAGATGATGGCGGTGGGCTGCAGCTGCCGCACCTTCTGGACAAAGCGAACATAAGCGCCATAGCAGCTCTGAAAAGGCGATCCCAGCTCGTTGATGCCGATGCAGATGTAGATCTTGCCGTACTGCGCGGCGGAAAGCGCCTGTTCTGCCGTCATCTCCTGCGCCGTATCGGAGCCCGGCGCATAGAAGTTCAGGCTCTTCTGATCGATGTCGAGGATTGACGTTGCGTCCTTGCACAGGAACGATGCGGTGTTCTTGAGACTCGAATAGCCGTGCAGTCCGTCGGTTCTTGAATCACCGATAAACAGCGCATCCGAGAAATAGCTCTCGTCCACCTCTCCCAGGGGATAATAGGTCCCGTCCGGTGCAAAGATGCCGTCCGTTCTCTGCGCATAGGAGAAGTCGGAGGGCGGGAGGTAATTGGGATCCGCGTTTCCGTAGTCCGCAGCCGGTACCACTTCATTCTCCGACTCCGGGGGAACGGTGAACGATGCCGGCTCAGTCCCCGCCGCCGTATCCGGGGCGGAAGGATTTTCTCCCGCTCCGGCATCCGGTGCCTTCTCTTCCTCCGGGATCTTCTGCCAGTCCGGAACATGCGTTCTTTCCGGGCTTAAGGGGTAAATGCCGTCGTGAATGCCCCTCAGCATTGCCGCAAAGTGCGGCTGCGTGAGAAGACTCTGTTCATTTTTCGTATAGCTGTCACTGCAGATCCAGGAAAGGAGTGTTAAAAACAGCACGATTGCAAGGACGGAAAGCGTAAGCGGCGCCCTTGCGGAATGTTTTCGATGAGCCACCTTCTGCCTCCCTCTCAGAAATCAAAGTACAGGAACGTATTGCCCTGCGAGTTTGCCGCAAAGTAGAGTCCCGCCACAAAGACGGCGCAGCAAAGAAGCACCACGAGGGGGTTCCTGCGGTGCTCCTTCAGGGTATCAAACACCTTCGGAACACACAGAGCCGCCCCTGCAAGGAACAGAATCCCGTACCGCATGAGAGCGTCCCGCACATCGGATGCATTCGCCGTCTGCCCGATCCCGAAGAACGGGAACAGGCGGGTAAAGTAGAGCCTGAGGCTCTGAAGGTCCGAAATCGCAAAGATCACCCAGGTAAGCGGGATCACGACAAGGACGTTGATGCGCCCGAGAACCTTCATCGCACCCTTAAGCGGGAACTTTTCAAGGCAGATGATGAGGCCGAGGACCAGTCCCCAGATCACGAAGTTCAGCGTGCCGCCGTGCCAGAGGCCCGTAATGAGCCAGACGAGCATCAGGTTGAAGATTGTCCTCTTGGTTCCTCTCCGGCTTCCGCCAAGCGGGATGTAGATGTAGTCCTTAAACCACGCCCCGAGGGTTGCGTGCCATCTGCGGTAGAACTCGCCAATGCTCCGGGAGGCATAGGGGTGGGCAAAGTTTTCGATGAAGGGAAAGCCCAGCATCACGCCGACACCTGCCGCGATCAGGGAATAGCCCCAGAAGTCGAAGTAGAGCTGAAACGTATACGCATAGGCTCCCAGCCAGGCAAGCGGCGTCGAAATGGAATCATAGCCGATCTTTGTGATCTCGTTCCAGAGAATTCCGATGCGGTCGGCAAGAAGCACCTTCATGCCAAAGCCCGTGACCACATAGAAGAGGCCCTCCTCGAACTGATCAAGGCTCACGCTCCGCGGCGCGGCAAAACCGTCCCCGTAGCGCATGATCGGGCCTTCTGTCACCTGCGGGAACATCATGAAGTAATCCGCGGTCCGAAGAAAGGTCGGCGCAAGATCGCGCTTGCCAAAGCAAAGGTCCGCCTGGTAGGAGATCATCTTGAAGATGTAGAACGACATCCCAAGCGGAAGAAGCGAGGAATCGATTGTCAGGGCAAGCACCTTGCAAAGGACAAGAACCAGCGCATCACAGGCGACTATCCCCGCAAAGAGCGGCTTTGTCACCTGGCGGCTGCGCCTTACCTTCCGCTCCGTGTACACGAGGCTTCCTGCCATGTAGTTGAAAATCGTAAGGCCAAGGAGCAGAAAAACAAACTCCGGCTCTCCCGCCGCGTAAAAGACAATGCTTGCCGCAAACAGCACCGCGTCCCGGAATCTGGCCGGGACCAGGTAGTAGACGACAAGAAAGGCCGGCAGGAACCGGAACAGAAACGGCAGGCTCGATAAAACGACAAACTCTCTCATACTGAAAAAGACGACAACACCTTCTGTACAACTTTCCGAAACAATTCCTTCAGAATTTCGTTCCGTGATGAACAAATAGCGCGCCGTAGCGGTGCGCTATTTTGAAAACCTGTTTATTGTGCGTTTGCCTGTTCTGCGGCCTGATCCGAGGCAGGCGCTGCAGACGACGAAGAGGACGCCGCCGAAGAGGCATCCGATGAAGCATCGGAGGAGCCTGCGGAAGATGCGCTGTCCGCGGAGCTGCTCTCTGAAGAGGAACTCCCGGAAGAGCTCTCTGCCGTGCCGACGTTCTCGCTCGCCTTCAGGGACTCGACGTCCTGGAGTCTTGCGCTCGCCTGCTGTGCATAGTCGGAGTCCTTGTAGTTGTCGGTGATCTTGGTCAGGACCGTCACCGCCTTGTCGAGGTAGTCGGACATATCCGCCCGCTCGCTCTCGCTCGCCGCAAGGTAGGCCTGATAGTAGGAATCCCCGAGGTAGTAGAGCCGCTCCACATAGGTCATGGAGTAGCTGTCCTTGATCTCGAAGCGGTTTGCGATCTCAAGGTCACTGATGATCGTCTTGTAGTCCTTGTCCCCGTCCGCCTCATAGAGGTTGATGCCATCCCAGGCGTACTTCTCGAGGACCGGATCCTGGAGCTGCGTATACAGCGTGTTGAACAGGGTAACGAAGGCATCGGACTGCCCGTCGGTTACCGTCGCCGGATCAACCTGCGCCATCGCCTCGATGTCGTCCTCCGTGTTGTCGGGGGTTGCGATGACGGCATTTGCCGCCGCAAACAGGGCGTCCGCCCCGCTCGACTTCTCGGCGCTTGCCTCTTCGTTCTGCGCCTCGCTCAGCTGGCTGTTCAGGCTGTCCACCTGGGACTGCAGCGTCGTGACCTGGTTCTGCAGATCGGACACCGAGGCGTCCTTGGAGCTCGACTCCTCGGAATAGGACCGCACCTGATTGGCCGCCTCATTCTGCACGGTCTGCACCCTCTGCGGCATCACGAGGAAGGCGACGAGGGCCGCACCGATCACGAGGCCGATGAGGCCCCCGATGAGTCCCGTCGGCACGCCGAAGCCGTCAATTCCCGGCTTCTTGGAGCCCACGGGCTCGATGATGGTCTCATTCCCCTCGCGGTAGGTCCGGACACCGTTCTTCACGGTACCGGCAGCCTTTGCGTCCCCGTTCTTCTTTCTCTCGTCTCCCTGCTGGTGGGACAGATGGCCCTGCACCTCATCGAGGTAGCGAAGGCTCGTCGTGTTGCTGACGTCAAGCCTGACACACTTGACAAGCTCCCGCTCCGCCTTCTTCCAGTCCTTCCGCTCGATGTAGACGAGGGCAAGCAGCTGCCTCGCCCGAAGGAAATGGGGATTTAATGCGAGGACCTTCTTCAGCTGCAGGGCCGCCACATCGACGTTCCCCGCATTGCAGGAGTCCAGCGCATTGTTGTAGCGGGTCACGGCCTCGGAGACCTGGGTCCTCGTCTGTTTGTCGTTCTGGAACTCCGTGAGGTATTTCTCCGCCGGATTGTTCTTCACGTGCAGGCCCTGGTCATTCAGGTTTTTGCTGATGACCCACTCCGCGAGGGCGGACACCGTCTCGCCCACCTCGAAGTAGCACAGTCCCAGGACGTTGCGCGCATCCAGGTTGTACTTGTTGTACCACAGGCTCTGTTTCAGCGATGCGATGGCGCCCGACAGGTCGCGGACCCTGGCCTTGTCCAGCCCCTCGTTGTAGAGAAGGTTGGAGGTGACCATGATTTCCTTGTACTGCCGGACATCGGCTCCGCAGTTCGGACAATGATCCGAAGAGGTCAGCTCGCACCCGCATTGATAGCAGTAAAGCATGCCTTAATCCCTTCTCTTGCCCGGTGCGCTCTCGACACCGTATGCGGTATCCTTTGCCGTCTGCAGCATGATGTCCACAAGATCCCTCATGTCCTGCTCATAGACCTCGGACTCGATCTCGGAGACATCTCTGCTCTTTTTGTATTTCCTGATTTCCTCGTCGAAACTGATCATGAGAAACTTACCCCTTCAGTGCACGCATGGTGGCAAGCTGTGTCTTCACGCCGTCCATCTGCTGCTGATAGTTCTTCTGCTTTTCCTTCTCGGCGTCGACCTTCTCCTTCGGTGCCTTCGAGAGGAATCTCTCATTGGAGAGCATCCCGGCGGAGCGCTTGAGCTCGCCCTCCAGGCGCTTTTCTTCCTTCTCAAGGCGTGCGATCTCCGCGTCAAGATCCATGAGATCCTGCAGCGGCAGGAAGCAGGTCGCAAACGGAAGGACCACGGAGAGTGCTCCCTCCGGGACTGCGCTCTTGTCCTTTGCAAGAGTAAGGTCGCTTGCAGAGGCAAGGCTCTCAAAGAAGAGACGGTTCCTGTCGAAGATGTCAAGAATCTCCTGATCCTCGGAGACAAGGAACACCTTTGCCCTGCGGGAGGGTGCGACATTGTGCTCGTTTCTTACCTGACGGATGCCGCGGACGGCCTCCTTGACCATCGCGATCTCCTTCTCCTCCTCGGGGAACGAGAAGCGATCCTCAAACTTTGGCCAGGAGGAGATCATGATCGACTCCTCCTTGCTCTGAATGGAGGTGAAGATCTCCTCCGTGATAAACGGCATGTACGGATGCAGCATCTTAAGGCAGGCGATGAGGACTGTCTGCAGCGTCCAGAGCGCTGCCTTCTTGCTCTTTTCATCGTCCGTCCGGTACAGACGCGGCTTTACCATCTCGATGTACCAGTCGCAGAACTCATCCCAGATGAAGTCATAGATCTTCTGCGCGGCAACACCGAGTTCATACCGGTTCATGTTGTCGGTGACATCGCGGACCACGTCGTTGCAGCGCGACAGAATCCACTTGTCCTCGGGCTTTAATCCCTCCGGCGTAACGCTCGTATCCGCTTCCTCGTTCTCATCCATGTTCATCATGATGAAACGGGATGCGTTCCAGACCTTGTTGGCAAAGTTGCGGTTTGCCTCGACGCGCTCGTAGTAGAAGCGCATGTCGTTGCCGGGAGCATTCCCCATGATGAGCGTCATGCGCAGGGCATCGGCGCCGTACTTTGAGATGACCTCCAGAGGATCGATGCCGTTGCCAAGAGACTTCGACATCTTCCTTCCCTGTGCATCGCGGACAAGCCCGTGGAAGAGCACCGTGTCAAAGGGCTTCTGTCCCATCTGCTCGTAGCCCGAGAAGATCATGCGGATGACCCAGAAGAACATGATGTCATAGCCGGTGACCAGGACATTCGTGGGATAGAAGTACTTAAGATCCTCCGTCTCATCCGGCCAGCCGAGCGTCTCGAACGGCCAGAGGGCAGACGAGAACCAGGTGTCCAGCGTATCGGGATCCTGCTCCAGATGCGTTCCGCCGCACTTCGGGCAGACCGTGGGAGTTGTTCTCGAGACGATGGTCTCTCCGCAGTCCCTGCAGTACCAGGCAGGAATTCTGTGGCCCCACCAGAGCTGACGGGAGATGCACCAGTCGCGGATGTTGCTGCACCAGTTGAAGTAGGTCTTCTCCATGGACTTCGGGATCAGGCGGATCTCTCCGTCCTGCACCGCCTTGATCGCGGGCTTGATCATCTCGTCCATCTTGACGAACCACTGCTCCTTGACCATCGGCTCGACGGTCGTGCCGCAGCGGTCGTGGGTTCCGACGTTGTGGGTCAGATCCTCGATGGAGACAAGAAGACCCATGGAGTCAAGCTCCTCGACGATCTTCTTTCTCGCCTCATACCGGTCCATGCCGGCGTACTTGCCGCCGTTCTCATTGATCGTGGCGTCATCGTTGAGGATGTTGATGACGGGCAGGTTGTGGCGCTTTCCGACCTCAAAGTCGTTCGGATCGTGGGCCGGCGTGATCTTGACGACACCGGTCCCCTCTTCCATGTCCGCATGCTCATCGGCAACAATCGGGATCTTTCGGTTCACGATGGGAAGCCATGCGTACTGGCCGATGAGATCCTTGTAGCGCGGATCCTCCGCATTCACCGCAAGGGCGGTATCGCCGAGCATGGTCTCCGGACGTGTGGTGGCAAACTCAAGGAAGCGGGTCTTCGACACCGAGCCGTCCGCCTCGACGAGCGGATACTTGATGTGCCAGAAATGGCTCTTCTGCTCCTGATATTCGACCTCGGCATCGGAAATGGATGTCTGGCACTTCGGGCACCAGTTGACGATGCGGTTGCCGCGGTAGATCCAGCCCTTCTCATAGAGACGGCAGAACACCTCGGTCACGGCGCGGTTGCACCCCTCGTCCATCGTGAAGCGCTCGCGGTCCCAGTCGCAGGAACAGCCGAGCTTCTTCAGCTGGTTGACGATGCGGTGACCGTATTCCTCTCTCCACTCCCAGCACTTCTGCACGAAGCCCTCGCGTCCGAGGTCGTGCTTGTTGATGCCCTTCTTCTTTAATTCATTGGTGACCTTCACCTCGGTTGCGATCGAGGCATGGTCCGTGCCCGGCTGCCAGAGCACGTTGTAGCCCTGCATGCGGCGGAACCTGCAGATGATGTCCTGCATGGTCTCGTCGAGGGCATGGCCCATGTGCAGCTGACCCGTGATGTTCGGCGGCGGAATGACAATCGTAAACGGAAGCTTCTCGTGGTCCACTTCCGCATGAAAATACTTCTTCTCTTCCCAGTTCTGATAGATCCTGTCCTCGATTCCCTTGGGATCGTAGGTCTTCGCAAGTTCCTGTCTCATAAAAAGTCTTGAATCTCCTTGCCTTTTTGATTTTGTTACGATAGTACAAACCGCTGCCTGAAGTCAAATCTTCCTCCGTCCTCAGTCGTGGTTTTTCCCCTTTTTCTTATGCTTGTCTTTCTTTTTCTTTCCGTCCTTATGCCTGGAAGAAGACAGCTTCTCCGGCGCATCGCCCTTGAGCTCGTCGTCATCCTCTGCCTCAATCGCGATGACACCCTTTTCCCGAAAGGAGGAAGAAGGCTTCTCTTCCGTCTTTTTCTCCTTCCCGCCATCCTCGGAAAGAAGCCGCTCCCTGCAGGCTTGAAGTTCGTCCTTCTGCACATCCGGCATCGGATAGACGGGGTGGCACTCTTCCATCGCCTTGATCAGGATGTCCGCAAAGAGGTCTCTTGTGTACCACTTGTCATCTGCCGGCAGGGCATACCAGGGGCTTTCCTTCGTGGACGTCTTTGTGATGACGCTCTCGAAGGTCTTTTTGTATTCGTCGAAGAGATCCCTCTCGTCGAGATCTCCCGCGTTGAACTTCCAGTTCTTGTCTTCCCGGTCAATTCTCTCGAGGAAGCGCTTCTTCTGCTCGTCCTTCGAGACGTTGAGGAAGACCTTCACGACGCGGTAGCTGTTCTCGTACAGGTAGGACTCGTAGTTCTTTACCTGATGAATCCTCTGATCGATGAAGTCGTCCTCGGACTGACCGATCACGCGATCCGCCATCTCATAGGTATCCTTCAGATGATGGACCTTTGCCGTGATGATGTCCTCGTAGTAGCTTCGGTTGAAGATCGCGATCTCTCCCCTTCGCGGCAGGGCATTGTTCACGCGCCACAGATAGTCGTGGGAGAGTTCCTCGGCGCTCGGCCTCTTGAAGCAGGAGACATGGACCCCCTGCGGATTCATGCCGCTTGCCACGTGGCGGATCAGCGAATCCTTGCCCGCCGCATCGAGCGCCTGCAGGACGATGATGAGTCCTTCCTTCTTATCTGCATAGAAGACGTTCTGCAGGTCACTGAGTTTCTTCAGTTTGTCCGGGAAGGCGGCAGTGATCTCCTCCCGTCTGTCCTTCTCTTCTCCCGCATCAGTCGGAAGATCATTCAGCCTGCACTTTTCTTCCCCGTCAAAACGGAACCTGTCCGCTTTCATGATCGCAAAGTACCCCCATGATTTCATTTTTCGCAGTACGCCTGTAAGTATACACCCTGCACAGGGTTTTGAGGGGGCAAAGACAGAGCGGAAAAGACAGATCCGGTGTGGGATTCCGGATCCGGTGAATTTCTATTGATTGTCCAACTTCTTTCAGGTTCGATTTAAGGTGACGCCTTACACTGTCCGCGTAAGGCAGAGGGGCGATGCTCCGGGGCCCTATGAAAGACCATTAAACAGGTACAACATCATTTGGAAAGGACCATGATTTATGAAGAAAAGAACACTTGCAGCGCTTGGCATTCTGGTGGGCACAGCGCTCACCTTCACCGCCTGCGGCTCCACATCCACAACGTCATCCACCAGCTCCACGGTAAGTGAGAGCACGGCAGATGCCGGCAACACGACAGATACCACACAGGATACCGCATCGGATACAGAAGAGAGCGACACCATCTACGGCGAGGTCGCATCCTATGCGGATGGCGTTCTCACGATCAATGTCGGCACAAAGGACAGCGAAGATTCCAATGACCTCACCCTGACCGGTGAGACGAAGGAGATCACGGTGTCCGACAGCACGACCATCACAAAGGGCGGCATGGGCGGACAGCCGGACGGCAATGCCCCCGCACAGCCCTCCGACTCCACCGGCAGCGCTCCTTCATCCGATGGCAGTACGCCGCCGGAGAAGCCGGATTCGGAGAGCTCGGACAGTTCCGATACAGGCAGCTCCGACGTTCCGGAGAAGCCTGCAGACAGCAGTGATGCGCAGGGATCCTCCGACAGCAGTGCTCCATCCGATGCCCCGGGCAGTGACGGCAGCGCTCCTTCAGACGCCCCGGACGGCGGCAGCGGCGCTCCTGACATGAGCGCCACCACCGATGATCTCACGGAAGGGACAATGGTTGCCATCACCCTTGCAGACGACGGCAGTGCGGAGACGATCACGATTCTGTCCGATGACATGGGAGGCGGCATGGGGGCTCCCGGCGGCTCCACGTCTTCCGATGTCTCCTACTCCTCCGACAACGAGATTTCCGAGGATACGACGCTCTCGGATACCTCCGTCTCCTCGACCGGCACCGATGAGGAGGCAATCCTTGTCGACAACGGCGCGACGGCAGACCTCTCGAATCTGACCATCGACCGCACGTCCTCGGATTCCACGGGCGGTGACAATTCGAGCTTCTACGGCGTCGGCGCAACGGTTCTGACGACCGACGGCACGACATACCTGTCCGACTCGACGATCGCCTCGGATGCGAAGGGCGCGGCAGGCGTCTTCTCCTACTCGGACAAGGCAACGACCTATGTCGCGGATACGACGATCACCACCAGCCAGAATACCTCCGGCGGCATTCACGTGGCAGGCGGCGGAACGCTCTATGCATATGATGTGACGGCAACCACCAGCGGTGAATCCTCCGCCGCGATCCGATCCGACCGCGGCTCCGGCACGATGGTCGTTGACGGCGGCACCTACACCTCGAACGGCACCGGATCCCCCGCGGTCTACTCCACCGCGGACATCACGGTGAACAACGCGACGCTCACCGCGAACAGCTCCGAGGCCGCCTGCATCGAGGGCGACAACACCATCCGCCTGTTCGACTGCAGCCTTTCCGGCAACATGCCCGATGACAACGAGCAGAATGACTGCCTCTGGAACGTCATCCTCTACCAGAGCATGTCCGGTGACTCCGAGGTCGGCAACTCGACCTTCGAGATGGTTGGCGGGAGCCTGACCGCAAATGCCGGCGGCATGTTCTATACGACGAACACCGACTCCACGTTCATCATCGATAACGTCGACATCACTCCGTCCGCATCGAATGACTTCTTCCTGAAGGTCACCGGCAACGCAAACGGCAGGGGCTGGGGCACGAGCGGTGCCAACGGCGCAAACTGCACCTTTACGGCCATTGACCAGACCTGTGAGGGCGATATCATCTGGGATTCCATCTCGAATCTCGACTTCTATCTGACCGGCTCCTCGACTCTGACGGGCGCTGTCATCGACGATGAGACGGCAGCAGGAGACGGGGGCGACGGCACCTGCAGCCTGTATCTCGGATCCGATGCCACCTGGGTCGTCACCGGAAACAGCACGCTGACAAACCTCTGCAGCGAGGGCACGATCACAGATGCGGACGGCAACACCGTCTCCATCGTCGGAACCGACGGCACGACCTATGTCGAGGGCACCAGCTCCTACACCATCACGGTGGACAGCTACTCCGACACGGCAGATCTTTCAGGCGCCGGCACGGCAGAGTCCTTCTCCGACTATGCGGTCGAAGAGCCGTCCGAGCTGAACGCATGAAACAGTAACACAGGGGAATCATGAAATGAGGCAGGAGGCCTCCGGCAGTTGCCGGAGGTCTTTTGCCGTTCGCGAAAGATGAATGCCTGTGCTAAGATAGGAACGCACAGAAACAGGGATCAGACCGCATCTGATCGGAAAAGGGGTATCCATGAAAGACTTTACCGGCATCGAGCCGTTTGCATCAAAGGTCTGGCTCTCCTCTCCCACCATGCACGGGGAAGAGCTCACCTACATGAAGGAAGCGTTTGACACCAACTGGATGTCGACCGTCGGAAAGAACATCAATGAAGCGGAGCGCATGATGAGCGGGGTCATCGGCTGCAAGTACGCCGTCGGACTCTCATCCGGAACGGCTGCGCTTCACCTTGCCACCCGCCTTGCCGGGGAGGCGCTCTACGGGCAGCCGAAGATCGGGCAGGGCGTCCTCTACGGCCACAAGGTGTTCTGCGCCGACATGACCTTCGATGCCACGATCAACGCCGTTGCCTATGAGGACGGCGAGGCTGTGTTCATCGACACCGAGCGCGACACCTGGAACATGGACCCCGGGGCTCTCGAGAAGGCCTTCGAGATCTACCCGGACGTGAAGCTCGTCGTCATCGCCCATCTCTACGGGGTTCCCGGAAAGATCGACGAGATCCGGGACATCTGCAGGGCCCACAATGCACTCCTCATCGAGGATGCCGCAGAGTCCGTCGGTGCAACCTACAAGGGAAAGCAGACCGGGACCTTCGGCGACTACGCCGCGATCTCCTTTAACGGCAACAAGATCATCACGGGGTCCTCGGGAGGCATGTTCCTGACGGACAGCAGGGAAGATGCGGACAGAGTCCGCAAGTGGTCCACCCAGAGCCGTGAGGACGCGCCCTGGTATCAGCACGAGGAAATCGGCTACAACTACCGCATGAGCAACGTCATCGCGGGCGTCGTCCGCGGACAGATCCCGTACCTTGAGGAGCACATCTCACAGAAGCGCGCGGTCTATGAGCGCTACAAAGAAGGTCTCAAAGATCTTCCGGTCACGATGAATCCCTATGACGGGAAGTACTCTGTCCCGAACTTCTGGCTCTCCTGCCTTCTCATCGACAAGGACGCCATGTGCCAGAGCGTTCGCGGAGAGAAAAAGGCGCTGTACCTGTCCGAACCCGGAAAGTCCTGCCCCACCGAGATCCTCGAGGCGCTCTCTTCCTTCAATGCAGAGGGCAGACCCATCTGGAAGCCGATGCACATGCAGCCGATCTACCGGAACAGCCCGTTCATCACAAGAAAGGGGTCCGGCAGAGCGCAGAGCAACGCCTACATCGATGAGGGAGAAGCAGCAGACGTCGGCGCGGACATCTTTGCAAGGGGCCTTTGCCTTCCCTCCGACAACAAGATGACCCCCGCCCAGCAGGACATCATCATCGACATCATTCACCGCTGCTTTGCCTGAACGTAAGGAAACCTGAGACTGCCTCTTTGCGGGAAACTGCTCCCTGAAAAGAGACAGTTTTTTCTGTCTTGACAATGGTCCTGTTTCGGACTATCTTATCCCCTTGTGCAGGGAGGTCCCATGGAAAAGTTTGCAGAACAGCTGAATCAGATTTTCTACGCGCAGAATGAGGTGTACCACCGCTTTGCGGTGAAGCTCAAAGTGACGGACATGAAGTATTTCATCCTCGACCTGCTCCTGCGGCGCGGGGAGGGGATCTCCCAGACGGACCTTGTCCGGGCGGCCGGTTTTCCGAAGCAGACCGTGAACACCTGCTGCCTTCGCATGGAGGAGGACGGACTTCTCACTCACCGCACCGGTCCCTATCACAGCAAGATCATGGAACTGACCGATAAGGGCCGGGACTATGGAAGGCAGACCGTCGGCAGGGTGCAGGAGATTGAGGATACGATCTTCGAATCCTGGACGGAAGAGGAGCAGTCCCGCTTCCTTGCCCTCTCGAAGAAGTACCTGTCCGAACTGGAAGAAAAAGAAAGGAGCTTCCCCGATGGCAAAGCATGAAATCCGCCTGTCTGATCATTTCGATTACAAAAGACTTCTGACCTTCGTCTTCCCCTCGATCGTGATGATGATCTTCACCTCGATCTACGGCGTCGTGGACGGCTTCTTCATCTCGAACTTTGTCGGCAAGACACCTTTTGCCGCCGTAAACCTTATCATGCCCCTGCCGATGCTCCTGGCAGCACCGGGATTCATGTTCGGAACAGGCGGCAGTGCCATCGTGGCGCAGCGCCTCGGGGAGAAGCGGGAGCAGAAGGCAAACGAGATCTTCTCGATGCTCACCGCGTCCCTCATCGTCCTTGCCGTGATCCTCACCGTTACCGGAGAGCTGATCCTCAAAGGTGCCGCCAGGGCCATGGGAGCCAGCGATGCGATGCTCCCCTACTGCGTGACCTATGGCAGGATCCTGATCCTCGGCAACATACCGTTCATGCTGCAGTACTACTTCCAGTCCCTGTTCGTGACGGCGGGAAAGCCGCACCTGGGTCTTCTGTTCACGGTCCTTGCAGGCCTTACCAACATGATCGGCGATGCCCTTACAATGGGTGTCTTCCACATGGGCGTTGAGGGCGCCGCCGCGGCAACCGTCGCATCGTATCTTGTCGGAGGATTCCTTCCTCTTCTCTACTTTGCCTCGAAGAACTCGAGCTCCCTTCGCTTCTGCCGCTTTCAGATGGACACGGGGAGCCTTATAAAGGCCATGACGAACGGCTCGTCGGAGCTCATGAGCAACCTGTCGATGTCCATCGTCAACATGCTCTACAACGTCCAGCTCATGTCCTATGTCGGGGAAAACGGCGTCTCCGCCTACGGGACGATCATGTACGTGAACTTCATCTTCGTCTCGTTCTTTGTCGGCTACTCCGTGGGCTCCGCACCGATCACGAGCTACCACTACGGAGCGGGCAACAAGCCGGAGCTCAAAAACCTGCTCCACCGCTCCCTCGTCCTGATCTCCATCTTTGCGGTTGCGATGACGGCTGCGGCGCTTCTGCTTGCGCCCTTCCTCTCGAAGCTCTTTGTCGGATATGATGCCGAATTGTATGCCCTGACGGTCCGGGCGTTTTCGATCTACTCGATTTCGTTCCTGATCCTCGGCTTCAACATCTATGCGTCCTCGTTCTTTACGGCGCTTGGAAACGGCGGGATCTCGGCTCTCATCTCGTTCCTTCGAACGCTCGTCTTCCAGGTCGTGATGGTTCTCCTCCTGCCGAGGCTGTTCGGTGTCGACGGCATCTGGTTTGCGGTCACGGCAGCAGAGCTTCTGGCACTTGTGGTCAGCATCACCTGCCTTATCCGGAACCGGAAGCGGTACGGTTACTGACGTTCTATTTTCTGATCATTTCCCTTCTTTCCCCTCTTCCCCCGCATGGTACAATACCCGGTGGAAAACGTTCAGAAAGAAGGGATTTTGTATGGAGCAGAACAGACACCAGCTTCGCATGCCGGATCTGATGGAAAGTATTTTCGATATCGGATACCTGTGCTTTGCGATCGGCACGGGGATTTATCTCCTGAGCACCGGTGCGGGAGAGCTCTCTCTGATCGGCGGCGCTCTTGCCCTGGTTTTGGGACTTGGCGATGCCTTTCACCTGGTGCCCCGGGTTGTGCGGGCCCTCAAAGGGACCGGAGCGCACACCGAGGCAGCCCTTGGCACCGGCCTTTTTGTCTCGTCAATTACGATGACTCTGTTCTATCTTCTGCTCTACGAGTTCTGGCGCTGTGAATTTCCGGATCTTTCCGCAGGCGTGCCGGCAATCCTTCCGGTGCTCCTGTTTTCGAGCGCACTCTTCCGGATCATCGTCTGCCTGTTTCCGCAGAACAACTGGCTCCACCACGAGGGGAACCGCTTTTTCTCGCTTCTTCGGAACATCCCCTTTGCGATTACCGGCCTTGTCCTCGTGATCCTCTTTGCCCTCTCCGGAAACGCCGACGGCCATCACATGGAGCGCATGAGCATCGCCATTATCATCAGCTTTGCCTGCTACTTCCCGGTGACACTCTTTGCCAAGAAGCATCCGATGGTCGGCATGCTGATGATTCCGAAGACCTGCGCGTACATCTGGATGCTCGTGATGCTGAAGGCCGCAGCCCTCTAGCACCATGAAACGATAGTTTTCTTAAAAAGGAGGAACATCATGAAAGAAGAGTTCAACGGCCCCGAACAGTACCGCCCGATCTCAATGTGGGGATACTTCGGGTATACCTGCCTGTTTGCCATCCCGGTGGTGGGTCTGATCCTTGCGATCGTCTGGAGTTTCTCCGACGAGAACATCAACCGCAGAAACTTCGCCCGCTCGCAGTTCTGCTGGCTGATCGTCTGGCTCGTGATCTGGATCATTCTGTTTACGACCGGCATCTTCGCGGCACTCAGGCAGCCGATTTATTACTGACACAGACAAGCTCAAACTCATCAAGACAGAAGCACCCGGGGAATTCCTGCTTGCAGGTTTTCCCCGGGTGTCTGATTCTTCGCTATTTTGTTTCCGTTTCCTGGTTTAAGGTTCCGAACTTCCTCCGGACGCCCTCCGCAAGATACTGTGCCGTCCCTTCTACGCCAAAGAGCGAGCTGTCGATCAGGAGCTGCTTAAACCTCGGATCTCCCGGGGCATAGCCCGCATACCGCATGTGGTAGGAGCGCCGCGCCTTGTCGACCTCGCGGATCATGTGCTTTGCCTCTTTCTCGGTAAGACCGAGATCATGCGTGCAGTGATAGACGCGCGCCTGGAACGGAGCGTAGATGAAGATGTGAATGGCGTTCGGGTCATCGTGCAGGATAAAGTCCGAGCACCGGCCCACAATGATGCAGTCTTCCTTCTTTACGATCTCCTCGATCACGTGCTTCTGCGCGATGAAGATATCGTCCTGCGTCGAACTTGTGCCGTCGTCCAGCGGGAAGCACATGCGAAGGAAGTCCTGAGACGCGAGGCGAGGCGTTGCCTTCTCCTCTTCCTTCTTTACGACATCGACCGGCAGGTCGAGCTTTTTTGCCGCTGCCTCGACGATGTCTCTGTCATAGAAGTTGATCCCGAGAATCTGTGCCATCTGCTTGGCAATCGGCCGTCCCATGCTGCCGAACTGCCGCTGTATTGTAACCACGTAGTGATCCATGCTGTACTCCTTCCCTCTTCGGGAACCATTGTACCACCTGCCGGCATATGCCTCCTACAGGATAAAGCCCGTGATGGCAAAGCAGGCAACGGAGGCCACGGCCGAGATGATGACGTAGGGCAGCTGCGAGAGCGCATGCTCCATGTTGTCGATGCCGGACGACTGCGACGCGAGAAGCGTTGCGTCGGCATAGAAGCAGGCATGGCTTCCGAACGTGCCGCCGGAGATGACTGCCGCCATGATGAGGATCGGGTTTGCACCAAGCGCTGCCCCCAGAGGAAACACGATCGGGGTGATGATGGACGACATGCCCCAGTCAGAGCCCGTCGTGAAGGCAAGCAGGGCGCCCAGAACAAACACCGCCGCCGGGAAGACCTCGGCAAAGAGGTAGGGCTCCGCGATCTGAATGATGTATTCGGTCATGTCCATCTGCCCCGAGAGATCCTTCAGGACGAAGGTCGTAAGGAGCAGCGTCAGGGTCGGCAGCATGTCCGCAAATCCACGGATAATGCTCGCAAAGAACTGATCGAGTGTCAGGATCTTCCGCGGAACATACAGGACAAAGCAGACGATGAGGGCAAGGATCACGGCGGAGAGAATGTCTCCCGTGACCACCGCATAGACGACAAGGACGCCCATCGGAATCAGAAAGTTCCAGATGTTTCCCTCACTCTCGTCCTCCTCGAGCTCCGCATGGTTGTACTTGCGGGATCTCTCGGAGTAAACCATGCCCGTCTTTTCCACCCGCTCATAGGCCTTCTTCATGGGCCCGAGTTTCGGGAACCACCCCATGCAGAACAGGAAGACAATGATGAGCGTGATGATGGGATAAAACAGGTACGGGATCGCAAGCGTATAGGATGCGATGGGACTTCCGGCACCGAGCGCCTTTACCGAGTCCTGCTCATAGAAGAGGGACGCATAGAACACGGCCCAGGTCGAGAACGGAAGCAGAACGCAGACCGGGGCTCCCGTGGAGTCGAGAAGGTAGGCAAGCGTCTCCCGGGGGAGCTTCTGCTTGTCACTGATCTTCTTCATGCAGGCGCCGATCGAGAGGACGTTCAGGTAGTCATCAACGAAGATCAGGATGCCCATGACGAAGGTGGTGAGCAGGGTCTTCCGCTGCGTGTTGCAGAACTTTGAGATGTACTTCGAGAAACCGAAACTCCCCTTCGAGTCGGTGAGAAGTCCGATGAGTCCGCCGAACAAAAGGCACACCAGCATCACCCAGACGTTCTCGGAGAGCTGATCCTGAAGCGACTGCGCCCAGCCGGCAAGAAACCCGCTCTTGAACAGGAAGACGGCAGCCACCATGGAGCCCGCGAACATGAATTCGAGGCACCGCTTGGTGATGACGGATCCGACAATGATGCCGAGTGTAATCAGGATCGCAACAAGTCCCAGATTGATCGACATGGGAACTCCTTTCTTGGAGACACTCTCCGGTAGCAAAATGAGGTATCCCCGATTCGGAGTATACCTCATTGCAGTACCGTTACAGGCAGTATTTCATCACTTCTTCATGGCTGCTCTCGTATCCGCGAGTGCCTCGTCCATCCTCTGAAGGACGTCCTTCATATCCTGGTCGGAGATGACGGCGGTCGGCTCGAAGCGGATCGTCTTTGCGTTCACAAGAGTACCTGCGGTCAGGACGCGCCGTGCGAACAGGCCCTTCGAGGTCTGATAGCCAAGGTCGGTCGTGTGGAACTCGACGGCGAGCATGAGGCCCGTGCCGCGAACCTCCTGGATGATGTCCGGATACTTGTCGGCAAGAGACTGCAGACCTGCCTTCAGAATCTCGCCCTTCTTCTTGCACACACCCGGGATATCGTTCTTCAGCATGTACCGGATCGTTGCAAGTGCTGCCGCGCAGCAGAGCGGGTTGCCGCCAAAGGTCGGAGAACCTAAGAGCCACGGGTTGTCGATGAGGTCCTGAACCCACATCTTCGGACGGCAGATGATACCGGTGATCGGAAGAATTCCGCCGCCGAAGGCCTTGCCGAAGGTCATGATATCCGGTGTTACGCCCTCGTACTCGCAGCGCCACATGGTGCCCGTGCGGCCCATGCCGGTCTGAATCTCATCGAAGATCAGGGCAACGCCCGTCTCATCACAGATCTTTCTTACAGCAGTCAGATATCCATCCGGCGGAATGATGACGCCGGCCTCGCCCTGGATGGGCTCGAGAATCACGGCTGCAACCGGCTCGCCGACTGCCTGCAGGTTCCTGATGGCCTTCTCGATGTCCTCGGCAACGCCGTACTGCACGTGCTGAACCTGCTGCACCATCGGGGTGTAGGGCACACGGTAGGTGGACTTGCCGCCGACGGAGATGGCGCCCATGGACTTGCCGTGGAAGGCACCGACCGTGGAGATATACCAGCGTCCGCCCGTTGCGATACGGGCCAGTTTCAGAGCCATCTCAACAGCCTCGGCACCGCCGTTGGTGAAGAAGCACTGCTGCAGATCGCCGGGGGTGATGTCTGCCATGGCCTTTGCGAGATATCCGCGAAGAGGATCCAGCAGCTCCTGAGAGTGCAGGGCCTGATGGTTGAGCTGGGCTCTCACGACCTCCATGATCTCGGGATTGCGGTGGCCGCAGGTGTAGATGCCGAAGCCGCCCAGGCAGTCGATGAACTTCTCGTCGTTGAGACCGTAGATGTAGGCGCCCTCGTCATACCACTCGAGGACCGCGCCGTTCTCGGAATCGGAGGAGACCGACTTGCGATACTTCAGCCAGCCCGGGGAGACGTAGTTGTCGAAGTAGTTCAGCGTGTCGCTGACCATCTTCTTCTTTTCGTCCTTCGTGATGTCCTTCGTGTCCTTGCCGATGAGACCGATGATCTCGTCGAGATCGCTGATGACCTGCTGTTTGTCCGTTGCCATGAAAACCTTCCTTTCCTGAATCTTTCCTTGCTCTGTACTCTCTGTTCTTTACTCCGGATCGCATGCAAAAAAGGCGCATGGGATCTGACTTTCGTCAGCCGCATACGCCTTTGTATCCGATCTGAATATTTCCAACGGGCTTTTCACGCCGCCCGTTTCCTGTTGTCCCTATGGTACGGGATCAGCGCAAACGGGACAAGGGAAGCGTCCGCGTATTTTCCCTTGCCGGGATACGCAAAAAAGAGTATTCTCTTCTCATGGAAAAGAACGATCTTATCATTCTGAATGACCTTATCTATCACGTGTACGACAGTGCGCCGGTCCGGGACAGGGAAGAAATGCTCCTGAACGGTCTTGTCCGCGCGCTCTCCTGCGCCTACGGCAGTATTCTCCACTCCGGAAGCGTACAGAACGGCGCTCCCGTCTTTTCGGATCCCGTGTGCGTTCCGGAATCCTTCCTTCCCGCGGAGGAAGCCTACCTTCGCATCTCCCAGGACGACCACATGCTCTGGAGCTCCATGGCAGGGCACGAGAACGTCGCAAGAGAGAGCGAATGGCTGACTCCCGCAAAGCGCCGGCAGACACGGATCTACACGGTCTGCTATGAGCCCTTCCACGTGTATGACACCCTGCAGACGAACCTCTTTGACGGGGCACGGCTTCTCGGCACCCTCTCCCTCTACCGCACCAGGCAGCAGGGCGAGTTTTCCGATGAGGATGTCTTCTTCATGCACCTCTTATCGTCCCATCTCGTCCGCCTTCTGAAGGAGCGGGAGAAGAGGCAGAACCCCTCCATGGCAATCACCAGAGAGCGGATCGACAAGCTGTGCCGGGCGCATGACCTGACACCGCGGGAAAGCCAGATCCTGCAGCTTCTGCTTACCGGAAAGGAAGATGAGCTGGTAGCCAGGGAGCTCTCCATCTCCGAGGGGACGCTTCGAAAGCACGTGCAGCACATCTACCGAAAACTCGGGATCAGGGCCCGCCGCCAGCTCCTGCCTCTTCTGACCGGGGACGAGAGTCCGGATGAAAACTGATCCGTCTCACCAGATCCCCATCACATGCTGCATCACAAGGCTTACCAGCGTGATCCCGGCCCAGCAGGTGGCACCCAAGAGAATCGGCTTTCCGCCGGAGCGGACGAGCTTTACGATGTTGCTGTTGAGGCCGATGGCGGCCATCGCCATGATGATCATGAACTTGGACAGTTCCTTCATCGGTGTGAACGCGGCCGCACTGACGCCGAACCCCTGGGCAACGGTTGTGACAACAGAGGCAAGGACAAAGTAGACGATGAACATCGGGAAGGCTCTCCTGAAGCTGAAGCCCTCTTCCCGGCTCCTGTCCCGGCTGTTTTTTGCGCGGATCATCGCAAGGATCAGGGTGATCGGGATGATGGCAAGCGTCCTTGTCAGCTTTACGGTGACGGCCTTGTCGAGAGTCTGACTTCCGAGGTTCCACATGCTGTCCCAGGTGGAGGCGCAGGCAGTCAC
The DNA here is from genome assembly GCA_900315055.1 of uncultured Lachnospiraceae bacterium. Classification (GTDB taxonomy): domain Bacteria; phylum Bacillota; class Clostridia; order Lachnospirales; family Lachnospiraceae; genus CAG-791. The sequence goes on along the minus strand of OMXP01000021.1, from coordinate 8,107 downwards.
GGACGAGGTATCATTGACCGCGGTTCCGGCAAAGATGCCGAATGCCTCCCCGCTTGTGGTGTCAAACCCGATGGCACAGCCGAGGATCGGGAAGAACACGGCCGCCAGCACGTTAAAGAAAAAGATGATCGAGATGGCCTGTGCGACCTCCTCGTCGTCCGCACCGACCACCGGCGCAGTGGCGGCAATGGCAGAGCCGCCGCAGATGGAGGAGCCGACACTCACAAGGGCCGCGACGTTCCCCGGAATATGCATCTTTTTGTGCATCACCCAGGCGATAAGAAGTGAGGTGGAGATCGTGCAGACGATGATCGGAAGGGACTGTCTGCCGGTCTTAAGCACCACCGAGAGATTCATGCCAAAGCCCAGGAACACAACTGCTGCCTGAAGGATATATTTGGAGGTCCAGCGGATCCCGGACTCTGCCCGTCCCTTGTCCTGCCAGAACAGCGCAAGGACCATGCCGATGAGGATTGCGATGACCGGTCCTCCGATGACCGGGAACTTTTTACCGAGCAGCCACGACGGCAGCGAGATCGCAAGACATACCAGTACACCTGTGACATTTTTTCTTACCTGACTCATTTCGTATCTCCTTTACCATTTCGTGCCTCCTATGATACAGGGAGTGATGGAGAACGAAAAATTATAAATCGTAATTGTTCCATAAAGTTTTATCGAATGAGGCTCATTCATGAATTTCCGGATCGAAACGTTCCTGTGCGTCTGCAGGACCATGAACTACACAAAGGCGGCCGAGGAGCTTTGCATCACGCAGCCCGCCGTCTCCCAGCATATCCGATACCTGGAGCAGCAGTACGGGGTCCGGCTCTTTGAGCAGACGGGCAGGCAGATCCATCTGACAAGGGCCGGGGAGATTCTGCGCGATTCGATGACCGTCATGGAAAATGATGAGCAGAAAATTGCTGAAAAGCTGCGCACATTGGACGATCCCGTAAAGCCTCTGTCTGTCGGAGCCACGAGGACGATCGCCGAATACGTGATGCCGCATGCGGCCGCAGGTTTTCTTCAAAACCACCCGGACATCAACCTGCACATCCACTCCGGGAATACGGCGCAGCTGATGGAAATGATCGATGAGGGGGAAATCGAGTTTGCACTCGTGGAAGGATATTATCCTGCATCGGAGTATGAGCACCTGACGTTTCGGAGCGAGCGCTTTGTCCCGGTCTGCAGCAGTGCCCATACATTTGCAAAGCCCCCGGAGAAGCTTGGCGACCTTCTTTCCGAGCGGCTGATCCTCCGGGAGGAAGGCTCCGGCACGAGAAACATCCTGGAGCGGAACCTTGCGGTCAAAAATCTTGCCGTCACCAATTTCTCACACCGCCTGATCGCCGAAAACATGCACACGATCGTTCGTCTCCTTCTGGAGGACTGCGGCATCTCCTTCCTGTACGAGATCGCCGCACGGGAAGAGATCGAAAAGGGCACGCTTCGCGTCATCGATCTGCAGGACTTTTCCATGACCCATGACTTTGATTTCATCTGGGCGAAGGAGAGCATCTTTTCCGACGAGATCCGGGAACGGTGTCTGGAGTTCCTGAAAGCAGGCCGGAAATAGGACCTGTCCCTTCAGAAACCGCGATTTTCCACGTCCGCAACCACCTGCAACCGCAGGTTGCGCAAGTTCCAGTTCAGGCTGGTGGTGAGCAACCGCCCTGTTTTGTACGATGAAGGTGTTCCAAGACACGCACACAGGGCGGCAGTGCCGCACGGAAAGGACCGATATGATTTTTGCAGACAAGCTGACACAGCTTCGAAAGAAAGCCGGCATGTCCCAGGAAGAGCTCGCCGAGAAGGTCGGCGTCAGCCGCCAGGCAATCTCCAAATGGGAGGGCGCACAGGCGATGCCGGACATGAACAAGGTGCTGAAGCTCTCAGAGGTGTTCGGAGTCTCCACGGATTATCTCCTAAAGGATGACATCGAAGAGGAAACACTGTCCGAGGACGGGGCAAAGGAGAGTCTGACAGACGATGGCACCTCCCTCACCCCGGTCTCCCTCGAAGAGGCCAACTGGTATCTTGCCCATGAAGAGGCAAACGCACAGATCCATGGTCTTGGCGTCTTCCTCTGCATTATCTCGCCATCCCTTCTTCTCTTCTTCCTCGACGGGGATCCCACGAATCTGCAGATCGCGGCGGGGCTCGTTGTTCTCATCGCCGTTGCAGCCTTTGCGGTGTTCCTGTTTGTCCGGCAGGGCCTTCGAAAAGAGCCCTTCTCCTATCTCGAGAAGGAGCCCCTCGATACCGCCTACGGCGTCGAGAGCATGGTCCGGGAGAAGAAAAAGAAACACCAGAGCATCCGGGTGCGCAGGATCAGCATCGGTGTTGCGCTCTGCATTGTCGCCGTCATTCCCCTCATCATCTTCTCCGCGACAAGTTCCGGAACGGACTACGCAAGAGGGATCTTCAACGTCCCGTCCTGGACACTGGTCCTTCTTCTGTTCCTCGTCGGTTTTGCCGTGTTTCTGTTCGTCCGGGAGGGAATTCTCTCCGGCGCCTGCAATGTTCTCCTCGAGGAGGGCGACTACACAAGGCGGAAGAAATACGTGGGCCAGAGGATCGGCACACCCTTCTGGTGCGGCATGACCGTGCTCTTCCTTGTCCTCTCGTTTCTCACCGGTGCCTGGCACCTGACCTGGATCGTCTGGGTTGCAGCAGCAGCCCTCTGGGAGGTGCTGTGCACCCTGCTCCCCGGGCCGAAGGCATGATCGGAAGGCACTTCAACGTAAACAAAACACCATAGGCTGAACAAAACAAGCCCTCCGAAACCATTGCGGCTCCGGAGGGCTTGTTTGTTTCCATTCTCTCTTCAATCCGTGTTTTCTACTGCTCCGAATCTTCCTGCCAGACCACCGTGAGATCCCCGGAGACCGTGTCGACCTCATACTGCGTACCGCCGTCTCCGATCGTGTACAGGGTGCCGTTCTGCTCGGACGCCATTCCCGAGGTAAAGCGCCCGCTTGTCGTCGTGTAGTCAAACGTGGCGTCCGAATCCTCCGGGATCTGGAGCGAGACGTTGCCGGAGGTGTCGCTGATCGATAGCTTTGCGGGCAGGGCACTCAGCGCCGCGATGACATCACCGTGGACGGAGGTGAGGTCCATGCCGACATTCGGGGAAGCTGTCTCTACCCGAATGGTCCCGGTGAGGTTGGAGACGGACAGCTGCGCCGTGTCGACATCGTCGACCTCCACCATCGCATTCCCGGCATCGATCGAAAGACCCGTCAGACTTTCATACCCCGGAACCGTGACCACAAGGTCCTTGTCATCGTCCTGGGATACGGCTGTTCCGGACGCGCAGGGCCAGATGACAAGTCTGTTTCCGTCGACAAGGTAGCGGAGGGCCATCTTTCCCTCCGTATCCTGCCCGTCCTCCGAGAACGAGATCGTCTCATACTGCCCGCTCATGACGAGAACACTCCCCGCCGACCAGTGGATCTCCACCGAATCGATAGCTTTTGCCAGGGACGTTCCGCCTGCCGTATAGGCATCCCCGTTGTCATACGTAATCGTCGTCTCGCCTGCCCTGCAGCCTGTCATCAGTACCGCTCCAAGAAGCAGTGCCAGTCCTGCTGCAATCCCCCTTGTTTTCACAGTCAGCCCCTCTCTTTGCCTGCCATGATTGTCTCTGTGCTCTTCCCCTTTGCGAGCTCGTCGATCACCTTGTCGAGCTCCCGGACTCTTCGCATGAACGGATCCTCGATGGTCTCAACCCGGACGCCGCAGATGGAGCCTCTGATCTTCTCCCCGTCCTCTGACCAGTAGGGAGATGCCATGACCTCCCCGTAGGTCGTGCCGTCCGTCTCCATGCAGTGAATCTCGTCCGCCGGATAGCCGGTAAGCCACGAGGTGAGGGTATCGACCTCTTCCCGCGATCTTCCCTTCCGCTCCGCCTTTGCGACAAGGCAGGGATAGACCTTTCCAAAGGGCATGGCCTTCAGCTTCTCACTGGTCACGGGTCTCCTCCGTCTCGTCCTTCTTCTTTGCAATCCGGTTGTACTGCGGCTGCAGGACAATCTCCGAGGTGTTGAAGTCATGCGTGAGAAGGAACATGAGCGCATCCGCCACATCGTCCGGCAAGAGGCAGCAGCCCTCGCTCCTGTCCGCTTCAAAGTCCGCATTCCGGTACAGGTTCGTGTCGGTAAGGTCCGGCAGGATCGCGCAGACCTTCACGCCGTGCTTTCTCTCCTCGGCAAACAGAGATCTCGTGAACGAGACGAGTCCCGCCTTTGCCGCGCCGTACGCCGCCGCATGGGGAGATGCGGAAAGCGCGGTGACACTTGAGATGTTGACAATGGTTCCCCTGTTTTCCCGGATCGCCGGGAGAAGAAGGTTTGTGATGACCATCGGCATCGTAAGATCCACGTCGCCAATCTCCGCAATCTGCTCCGGCTTCAGACTCTCATGAATCCCGTAATAGGCGCACCCCGCATTGTTCACGAGAAGGGAGAGCCTCTTTCCGTACGCCTCCCTAATTCTCGACAGGACCGCCACCGTCATCGACCGGTTCGTAAGTTCCACCGGTACCTCCACAAAGGCGGTGCCAAGGTCCCTTGTTTTCGAAAAATCCCGCCCGACTCCGAGGACCGTGTAGTCCATCGAAAGAAGGCGTTTTGTGATCGCAAGGCCGATCCCGGAAGTTGCCCCGGTGACCAGCGCACATTTAAGTTCGCTCATACCTCTCTCCAGAGAAAAATCTTCTCTTCTTTTACCCGATCCCTGCAAAGCTTCGTGACATAGGTCTCCACCTCGTGCTCGATGGTATCCGGCAGGTGGTAGAACCCGTCCGTGCACACATACGGATAGGCAAGAAGCGCGGAGGTGGGATCCTGCCGCCTCATGCGCTGCATGTAATCCGACGAGAGCCGGAACGTCCCGACGGAGATATCCCGGATGCTCTCCCAGTTGATCTTCTGATCCAGGGTCTGAAACAGCGTCGCATAGTCCTCCTTCCAGGAGGGATAGACAAGCACCGGATCAAAACAGAGCCGCACCGGGAAGCCCGCCTTCTGTGCCTCCAGAAGGTTTTCGATGCGCTGATTTGTTGCAGGTGCCCGGTGTTCAAACTGCTCTGCCGCCCGCGCAGGGCTCAGCGTATAGGCAAGGATTGTCCTCTCCGATACCGCCATCGAGGACGGCAGATGCCCGTAACCCTTCGTCCGGATCTCAATGAGAAGATCCTCATGCTCCTTTGCAAACCGGCTCCAGGCACTCGCATATCCGGTGACGGGCTCCATCGCAAGAAGATCCGTGTCATAGCTCACGCACAGGTACACGGGGTGCTCTCCCAGCATGTCCTCCACCGCCTGAAAAAGGTCTTCGAGGTTTACAAAGACCACAAGGTCCCCGCTCTCGTACATGCCCTTCAGCCAGCAGTAGGTGCAGTCGTAGGGGCAGTTCATGATGGAAGAAGCATAGTAGAAGCAGTCCTCCCGGAAGGACTGACAGACCGGAGATCCCTGATGGATCAGCTCCCCGTGGTGAACGGCAAGGATCAGTGCGGGGGCGCGGTGCTGCTTCGAAAAGGACTGCCGGCGGCGGTTGAAGACCTCGTGGTAGTCCCCGCAGACGATCACTTCCGCGTCCGGAAACCGCGAGAGGATGCCCTCCGTCTCCTTTCGTCCCATCGCTTCCTGTTCGACATAGATCACGGAAAATGCTTTTCTCTCACGCATGCAGTATCCTCTCCCGGAATTCCTCAAGGATCTTCTTTCCCTGTACCCGGCTCCTGCAGGGAAGGGCAAGGTACTCCTCTGCGATCGGCTGCCAGGAGATCGCGGACAGGTTCGCATAGTTTACCAGGCGGGAGAGCTCCGTGTTCATCGAGACGCTCGCGTGGATCCAGCCGGAAAAGCGTGAAAGAAGCGCCTCGTCCTCATCGGAAAGCTTCACCTCTTTTTGATCCTCCCCCACGGAGCAGATCTCCCGGATCACCTCCAGGGCCCCCGGCGCATACTGCTCCGAGACGCTCTGCATCTGACGTCCGGAGATCTTCTCCCCGGCATCACTCGTAAAGCGAAGAATCGTGATCTGATCCGGTCCCACATGCCGTGCCGCGGCCTCATAGACCCCGTACGACTCCATGTCGGCAAGAAGCGGCACGGACTCGCCGATCTCCTCGTGGGCCGCAAAGGTCCGGACCATGGTTCTTGTCCGCATGACCCTGGGCAGGGTAATGGCTGCCGCATCCGGCAGGGGCAGAGTAAGAAGCAGATCCGGGAAGGCACGGCGCCCGGTGGCGCTGTCGTGAATCTCCCGGACCCGATACAGGAAAGCACTGCCCCGCACCAGGGCAGCGCTTCCGTAAAAAATCACCTGATCGTCTCTTTTGGCCTCTCTGACGGCAAAGAGTGCACTCACCGCCGCGATCGCATTGTAGTTTCCCGTTCCGGTGAGGGTAAGAAGTACGCTTCCGTCCTCACTTGCAAACGAATCAATGCCGCGGGCCGTGTCGGTCTTTTTCAGTTTCAGTGTGTCAATGAGGGGCGCCGCCTCCTGATACAGCGCCGAAAACAGGTACAGCATGTGTTCCTTACTCCATGTGCTTCGGAATCAGCGTGATCTCCATCGAAAGATCGAGCGCGGATGCGATCTTCTCCAGGGTCTTGTACCGCGGAACCCGCTGGCCCCGCTCAATCTTGCAGATGTTGCCGGAATCAATCCCGCAGAGCCTTGAGAGCTCCTCCTGGGAGATCTGCTTCATGGTGCGCGCCTCCCGGACCGCATCAGCAGGATCCCGGACAGAGATCACATGAGACCTTTTGTCCTTACCTCCGCCTCCCCTTTGCCAGCTCCTGTCGTCATACACATCTTCACAGTAGGCAAGATCATCGTATTCGTATTCCATACTTGTCCTTTCTCCGGTGCATCGCACGGGGACCGACTGGCAGATCGATCCCTGAAAAAAGCACGCCGGAGGGAAAGGAACCATTCCCCGGGCAGAAACAGATTTTATGGAAAAAGTCTAACATACTTTTTTCCAGGCCGCATTCCATTTTCCGGGAAAGAGCAGCATGTTATCATAAAAGCGTAACAAAGCTACTCATTAAAGACAGAAGGAGGTACCACAATGACCGCCACCCTTTCCGCTCTGATTCTTGGCACCTACTGCCTGCTCTCGTTCCTCTGCTTTTCTCACGTGCGGCACGACGGCACCTGCGGACCCGCAAAGGGCTTTCTCATGCCCCTTCTTGCTGGCTTTACTCTCATAAGCCATTTTCCGGTAACAGATCCCCTCGTGTTCGTCCTCATCGGTGCACTGCTCCTCGGAGGTCTCGGCGATGTCCTCCTCGAACACCGGAAGACCTATGTCCCCGGCGGTCTCTCCTTCCTTGCAGGACATGTCCTGTATGCCGCACTGTCCGTTACGCAGATGAAGGGATCCGGCAGCCTTCCTCTGATCCCGGCACTTCTCGGGCTCCTCGTCCTGTTCCCTGCCATTTTCTGCCAGAGACAGCTCCTCAAAGCCGTTCCGCGAAAGCTCCTGCCCGCGGTCATCTGCTACAGCTGTGCCATCGCCTGCATGTGCCTTCTGACCTTCTGCCGCTTTCGTGCGGTATCAACTGCTTCGTTTATCCTCTGTCTTACCGGTTCCTGCCTTTTTGTCCTCTCGGACTCGATCCTGGCACACCGCTTCTTCCTGCACGGAAAGGGCATCGGTGTGATGGAGACCTATACGCTCGCCCAGGCGCTTCTTGCGATCGGGTATGGGATCAGCCTGTAGGGAATACCGATTCGTCTCGACTCTTCAAGTATTCGAGGTAAGTCTCTGGCTGCAGGTTCCTTCTCATCTGCATCAACGAAAAATGCCCCGGGCCGCTTGGTTTCAGCGACTTGGGGCATCTGGTCGTTTACAGTTGTTCAGGTCGGGTCAGAAAGCCGCTTGTCGTCACTTACTCAGACAACCTCTCAATATTTTCCAGTTCGGCGAACACCTCGTCCATAGGCCTGCCTTCACCAGCGACTGACTGTTCATAGCTGTGTGATGTATCCTCGAAAGAGAGATTGTAAGTAGAAAGAGTGTAATTATCTAACATAGATCGTAAAAACAATCATAGTTCATTAGCATACGCAGAAACTACGT
>OMXP01000062.1 GCA_900315055.1 uncultured Lachnospiraceae bacterium | reverse complement strand
CCATATTGGTCCGGTATCGGAGGCTCTATGCAAAGAAATTGCCTGAAATATAGGCTTTGAACGGTTATTATCATGTACCCTGTGCAAGTACGGCGTTAACGATGTTATTGACCAATCGAGACTGAGATACCTTTCACTTCTGGAACCGATTCCGAATACTGTATGACTGATACTGCCCGTAAGGAGGGGAGATGAACTATTACGTAGACGCATCGGCACATGAGAGCGGGGACGGAACGAAGGAGCACCCGTTCAGACGGATACAGGAGGCGGCTGATCTTGCCATGCCGGGAGACGAGATCCTGGTACTTCCCGGCATTTACCGGGAGAATGTAAATCCTGTGAATGCGGGGTGCGAGAATGCAAGGATCACCTATCGTTCCATAAAGCCTCTTGAAGCGGTGATCACCGGAGCTGACCGGGTATCAAACTGGATCCCCGTTGAGGGGACCGTGTGGAGAGCTACGATACCAAACGGGATATTTGACTCGTACAATCCCTATACCACACTGATATCCGGCGACTGGTTCAACGCAAATCTCAAAGCGCATACGGGCGAAGTGTACCTCAACGGCAAGGCCTTGTATGAGGTGACAGACCTTGACGGGGTAAGATACCCGAAGGTCTTTTCCAGGAGCTGGGATCCGGACTTTTCGGTCTATACCTGGTACACCGAACAGGATGCCGGGCGAAATGAGACGATTCTCTATGCGAACTTCCAGGGCAGAAATCCCAATGAAGAGAACGTGGAGATCAATGTCCGCAGAAACTGCTTTTATCCGGAGAAGGAGGGTGTTGGATATATCACAGTGTCCGGTTTTACCATCACGAAGGCGGCAACGCAGTGGGCTCCGCCGACAGCTCTGCAGGAGGGGATGATCGGGCCGCACTGGTCGAAAGGCTGGATCATCGAGGACTGTGACATTTCGCACTCCAAGTGTTCCGGAATTTCCCTCGGTAAGTACCTGCAGCCGGGCAATAACAACAAGTGGCTGCACGAAAAATTCAAGGACGGCACGCAGACCGAGCGTGAGTGCATTCTGCAGGCGTCCTATGAGGGGTGGGACAGGGAGCATGTCGGAAGCCACATCATCCGACGGAACAATATCCACGACTGCGGGCAGACCGGTATTGTCGGGCACATGGGTGGAGTGTTCTCTGTCATTGAGGATAACCATATCCACCACATCAACAACCGTCAGAACCTCGCCGGGGCAGAGATCGCAGGGATCAAGATGCATGCGGCGATTGATGTCATCATCCGTCGAAACCACATCCATCACTGCACCCGTGGAATCTGGCTCGACTGGCAGGCCCAGGGGACGAGGGTGACGGGAAATCTTCTGCACGACAACACACTGCCGGATGACCGTCTGCTTCAGGACAGGGAATCGGCGCTTGCCGCGATGGGAGAGGACATCTTCATCGAGGTATCCCACGGACCGACGCTCATTGACAACAACGTCATGCTGTCTGACCGGGCGATGAAGCTTGCTACCCAGGGTGTTGCGATTGTCCACAACCTGATTGCCGGCTCCTTTACGGCAGTGGGACGCGGAGTGAGCAACGGCTCCAGTCAGTACGTGTCCCCGCGCTACACGCCCTACCATGAGATTCATGGCACGAAGGTCTGCGGCTTCATGACAATCCTGCACGGCGACATGCGATTTTACAACAATGTCTTCATCCAGCGCCCGATTCGTCCTGCGATGCAGCGGATCCATGACGAGAATCAGAGCGAATGGGATGACAACAACGTCATTGCAGGCACCTGCCCCTATGATGGATATCCGGACTTTGAGGAATGGGCGCGCGCATTTGACGGTTACTGCGGGTTTGGCTGTAATGCATCAACGGATCGCTATTATATGCCGCTTCCAGTCTGGACCGGCGGAAACGTCTTCCTTTCGGGGGCAAAGCCCTGTGACAGGGAGAAGAACTTTGCCACAGATCAGGCCACGCTGGTGTCTGTCGGTATGCGGGAAGAAAGCGGAAAGTGGTATCTTGACACCAACGTGTTTGAAGCGTTGCAGAAGCTGGACCTGAAGGACACAATGATCAGTACGGATATCCTCGGGAAGGCCTTTGAGCCGGAAGAGCGATTCGAAAACCCGGACGGGTCAGCGATCGTGTTCGATACCGACTTCTTCGGAGAACACCGAAGACAGAGTCCAATGCCAGGTCCGTTTGAGAGTGCAGAGGAACTTCAAAGACCGATGAGCAGCATCATCGAATAAAGAGAGACAGCCTGACCAACGCTTCTGCGTATGGTCAGGCTGTCTCTTTCTGGTAAATGCAGAAGATCTCTTTCTGTTGATCTCCCGCAGTCTTTTTATTTCTGCGGCGCCGTACAGTGCTTCATTGCATTTTCAAAAGCTGAGATAAGGTGCTTTCTTGCATCGACAGACGGATCCGCCTTGGGAGCCATCAGATCAAAGGCGTGCCAGCAGCCCTTGTACTCAAGAAGGGTAGAGGGAACACCGGCTTCCTTGAGCTTCTGGAAATAGGTTACGGTTTCATCATGGAAGGGCTCAATCGTTCCGACATAGGAGAAGGCAGGCGGCAGGTTTGAGAAGTCCTTCAGCCTTGCCGGAGAAGCATAGGGCGGTACGTCCTTCTTGTGGTACAGATCGCCCAGATACAGCTTCCAGCCGATCTCATTGGATTTTGCGTTCCAGACCGGAGCATTATTGTCCTTTGCGGACGGGGTATCATTGCGATCATCGATCATGGGGAAGAGCGGCATCTGGAAGGCAACGGATACTTCCTGACGGTCACAGGCGTAGATACATACAGCCGCAGCGAGTCCTCCTCCGGCGCTTTCACCGCCGACCATGAGCTGATCGGTGCGAATGTTGTAGGAGGAGGCATGATCCTTCATCCAGACAAGCGCGCTGTAGCAGTCATGAAGCGCTGCAGGGTAGGGGGCATGAATCGAAGTCCTGTAGTCCGGGGAGATAACCGTACAGCCCCGTTGTACAAACAGCTCGATAAATCCGGTATCCTGCTCCGGGATTCCAAGGCCATATCCGCCGCCATGGATCCAGAGGACACCGGGCTTCTGTTCTTTCGGCTTATCCTTTGGCTGATAGATGCACAGCCGAAGAGACTGATTGTCAGGTGTAGAGATGGTGACCTGGCTGTACTGTAGGTCCTTCGGATGATGACCCTTCATCGGACGCATCATGACATCGGTCATTTTGTAAGTCCGCTCTGTAAAACAGGGGAAGAGGATCTTCATGACAGATCCCGCCCGCCGAAGCTGCGGATGGATCATGGAATTCGTAATATGCATGGCTTTCCTGCTCCTTACACAATGTGATTGTCGATCAGGAACTGTGCGGTATCGAGAACGGTTTCCTTTGCCAGGCGGGGATTCCAGCCGAGGAGCTTTCTCGCCTTCGTGTTGTTTCGGTGGTATTTCAGGCCGATCATCGTGTTGAGTACCTTCATGGGCACCTGGAACTTTGCCATGATGGAGATCACAAAGTCGGGAATCACCATCGTGCTGACCTTTCTGTCAGGATACGCTTCCTTCAGGATCCGTGCCATCTGCGGCATGGTCATTTCCTCGGATTCTGCAATGAAACGCTCCCCGTCGGCAGCGTCCTGCTCCATGGCAAGGATATGGAGCTCTGCAAGGTCCCGGACATCGCCGACCGGGTAGATGACATTCGGGCTCGGTGTTCCCTTGAGGAGCATCTCAAAGATCTGATCGGTGCTGCTGCGCTTTCCGGCCATGTATGGTCCGAGGATGGCGCCGGGAAGGATCGTTACAAGCTTTGTGTGATCCTGTTTACCGATCATCTCCCAGGCAGTCCTTTCTGCGATGATCTTGGAGCGCTGATAATTGGTGATCCACTTGTTGTTCATATCCGTCCAGAACGTCTCGTCGACAGAAGGATTCGGATCTTTCTTGTCCGGATAGTTGGCAGCTTCACTGGAGGTCATGACGATTTTCCTGACGCCTGCCCGGATCGCGGCGGAGAAGACGTTCTCGACACCGGATTTTGCGGTGGGAATCAGTGCCGGATCCTCATGATTGTTTCCGCCAAGCGGGGATGCAACATGGAGAACGTAATCGATATCCTTCATGGCATCGTCCCAGCCGTCGGGGCTTGTCAGATCCGCCACGGCAAAGGAGAGTTTTCTGGTGTCAACGCCCTCCGCTTCCAGCATGGACGTTACCTTCTCCGACTTCTTCATTGAGCGGACCGTTGTCCGTACATCGTATCCCTTCTCCAGAAGCTTTCGGATCGTCCAACCCGCGAGGAATCCTGTGCCGCCAGTAACCAGTACCTTGCTCATCGTCATAATCTCCTTCCTGTCATTTGTATGTGTGTTTAACATTACGCTGTCTTCTCGGCAGCTCTTCTTCGAATCCAAACCAGAGTCCCGATGATCCCTGCCATGACAAGTGCCAGAAGGGCAATCATCGTGGAAGATTCATAGGCATAGTGTGCCTGCCAGCTGTATCCCAGGCAGTCGGTCACGGTGAAGTCCTTCACGGTCAGGAATCCGATGAGAGGCGCCGTGACCTGAAGTGCAACGAGAATCGCGTTCTGCAGGTGCCAGGAAGAGGCAGTCCCGATCCTGGAGTTGTCTTTCTTTGCAACGCGGGGAATGATCAGGATCTCCCACAGAAGCAGGGTGACAAAGACGGTGAAGATCCAGCCGAGGCTGTTGGTGAGCGGCGAGCCGAAGAATCCGCCGCCTGCCGGATACTCATAGTCTCCGTTGACAAGACCATTGATGGCGTCTGTTGTCAGATCCATGCCGCTTGCGATGAAGGCTCCGATGAGAGGCCGTCCGATTTTCGATACCAGGTCATTCTGGCCCTTTCTTCCGATCAGAAGATCCGCAAGAAGCCACCCGGCAAACGCGTAGAAGTAATACCCGAACCCGACCTGCAGCGGAACATTCACAATCCGGATCCCCTCTGCAAAGTGATTGAAATATCCGAACGGGAAACCGAAACTCACGCTGGTGTTCTCAAACAGAAACGCGCAGGCAGCGGAGATCACGTTCATGAGGATCATGTTTCCGAATCCGAAAAGGGACGCACCTGCGAAGTAGGAAAAGAGCAGGATTCCGAACAGTCCCATGCTGATCTGGAAGTCGCCGCCATTCATGGCTGTAACGGCTGCAGAGATCATTGCGATGACATGGATCAGAACGAATCCCCAGAGACTGACCTGTTTTTTGATTGTTTTCATAATGCCCTTCTTAAACACGTGTTGCATATCTTTCATACGTCATATATAATCCAAACCGTGGTACAGAAACAAGCATCAATCATTTCAGTTATGAAAAATATGCGACACGGGAGGACTTCATGTTGCAGAAAGTACAGAAAAGAGAAGAAAAAAAGATCGACCGCAGGACTGCATACACGAGAATGGTGATCCGGGACGCCCTGTATAAGCTTCTGGAAACAAAACATCTCTCACAGATCACGGTCAAGGAGATCTGCGAGGAGGCCGATATCAACCGTGCGACCTTTTACCGGAACTACGTGGACATCTACGATCTCTATGAAAAGCTTGAGGAAGAGCTGACCTCAAGTGCCTTTGCGGACGGAAATATTGAGACGGGAAGATACCGGCTGATTGAGCTTATCTATGAGAATCAGTCGTTCTACCGGGAATTCTTTGCATCGCGTCTCGAAAGTCCGTACATCAAAAAGATGGCAGGAGAAATCTTTGATCAGATGAAAGCACTCCTGATCCAGCGCGGAACCTTTGATGAGAGGACCTTTCAGATCTCGTATCAGTACAACTATTACGGCATGATCGGCGTTCTGAAAGAATGGCTGTCCGACGGCTGCCCGGAGAACCCGAGAGAGTTTGCGGACATGATCTACGGCATCGTCGAGAAGCAATATAAGTGAACGGAGAAGAGGGAGTACTCTGTGCATTCGAATTGAATCCGCCTTTTTTGGAAGAAAGCAGGGGACAGATATGATACAGTCGCATCTGGAAAGGCAAGGCAATGGAGATACATTCGGATGGATATTCCAAAGAACAGATCGGGGAATATCTGAGGCGAATTCACTGGCAGGGAACAGAAGAGGTCTCTCTCGAGAATCTGACGAAACTGCAGAGGCTGCATCTCACTCACATTCCCTATGAGAATCTTGATCTTATGAATGGCGTTCCGCTGTCGCTGACGCCGGAGGCGCTGTTTCAAAAGATCGCTTTGAATCACCGGGGCGGATATTGTTTCGAATTGCAGGGAGTAGACCTTCTGTTACCTGCTGAAAGGCCTCGGATTTGAGGTAAAGCAGTACGCGGGACGGTTCATGGACGAACCGTGAGTTGTCCAGATGAGACGTCACCGTATTCTCGTGGTTTCTCTTTCCGGGAAGCGCTATGTCTGTGATGTCGGTGTTCGAAGTGAGTCGTCAAGGATCCCACTGGAACTCATAGAGGGTCTTGTACAGGACGACGGGATCAGCCAGTATCAATATCAAAAGGACCCGTTTTACGGCTGGGTGCTGATGCAGAAGGAAAACGGAAAGCCATGGAAACCGCTGCTCGGATCTACGGAAGAAGAGCAGATCGATGCGGACTATGTGATGCCGTCCTTCTATTGTGAGAAGCATCCGGATTCCACGTTTAACAAGTTTATGAAGATATCAATCTTCACACCGGACAGTGATCTTACCATTGTTCACAACACCTTTAAGATCTACCGGCATGGAAGAGTAGAACAGCGCAGGGAACTTGGTACAGAGGAAGAGGCGGTGGAGCTTCTTCAAGATACCTTTGGCATTGATGTGCCGGATTCGTACCATCACTTTCTCGAGGAAAAGAAAGGAGCGGGAGATGACAGAAGATGAGATGTGGAGAGCGGTCAGAGACTGCGATGCATCCTTTGACGGGAAATTTTTCTATGGAGTGAAGACGACGGGAATCTACTGCCGTCCATCCTGCAAGTCAAAGCTCCCGAAGAGAGAAAACGTTGTGTTTTTCAGCACAAAGGAAGAAGCGGAGAAAGCCGGCTTTCATCCCTGCAAGCGCTGCCGTCCGGATCTTATCGAGTATGATCCTGCAGCGGAGCTGTCCAGGAGGACGAAGGAGCTGTATGACTCCCATTACAGTGACCGGGTGCAGCTTGGGCTTGATATGAAGAAGATGAGCGTCAGCAGAAAACATCTGACCGAGATCTTCAAGCAGCAGTACGATATCACCCCCTCGGAATATCTGGTCCAGGTGCGGATCGCCGCGGCAAGACAGATGCTGCAGGACGGCTCCAGCATTTCAGATGCCGCCGGCATGACAGGTTATGAAAATCTCTCGGAGTTTTACGACCACTTCCGCCGGCAGACGGGAATGACACCGGCAAGGTATCGGCAGATTTTTGCGGATAACATCAGCCGGAGTGTCCTGGAGACCCCGATCGGGCCGCTTCGCATTATCGCATCGAAGGACGCGATTCTGTGTGTCGAGCAGGCAGGAAGGGAGAGTCTGGATGCAGGCGCACGGACAGGCAGCATCCCTGCTGACTGGATCCTTTCCGGTGACGCTTCCGGAGATCTCGTGAAGGACTGCAAGGCGCAGCTTGGCGACTATTTTGCCGGCAAAAGGAAGAATTTCGATCTTCCGGTGAGCCCGGAGGGAACGGATTTCCAGAAAAACGTATGGGCACATCTTAAGGAGATCCCGTACGGGCAGACGCGTACGTACGGAGAGCTGGCAGAGATGGCCGGGAACAAAAAGGCTTCCCGGGCGGTTGGCATGGCAAATCACTGCAACCCGATCCTGATCCTGATTCCCTGCCATCGTGTCATCGGCGCGGACGGGAGCCTTACGGGATATGCGGCAGGGATCGAGGCGAAGAAATACCTGCTGCAGCTGGAAAAAGGCTACACGGCATGAGGGAGGAATACTTCCCGTTCGGTGAGCGGGAAATCACATGGCTCTGCAGCCGGGATCCGGAGCTTGGAGCCGTGATTTCAAAGATGGAGAAACCGAGAAGAAAACTCCTGCCAGACCTTTTCTCAGGACTTGTCTTCTGCATCATTTCGCAGCAGATCTCGGCAAAGGCAGCGGAGACAGAATGGGCCAGGTTCCAGGAGTTCTTCTCCCCAGTCACTCCGGAAACCATCTGCCGCTTTACCCCGGAGGAGCTGCAGAAGTGCGGAACGACACGGAAAAGAGCCGGCTATATCTGTCACATCGCAGAACTGCTGTCGAAAGGATCCGTTGATGTGGAAGCTCTGTGCAAAGCAGATGACGCGACTTTCATTAGGGAGATTTCAAAGCTTCCGGGCATCGGGGAGTGGACAGCACAGATGCTGCTGATCCACGTCCTGAAAAGGCCGGACATCATCAGCTTTAAGGATCTTGCCGTCCTTCGGGGAATGCGCATGGTTTATCAGGTGCCGGATATCAGCAGAGAGTTTTTTGAAGAGAAGCGGGCTCTCTATTCCCCATACGCGACAACCGCAAGCATCTATTTCTCGGCGATATCGACCGGAAATGCAAAAACAGTGCAGGAATGAGAAGATACAGAAAATGCAGCACAGAATGAAAGAATTCCAGATGAGTCAGGAAGCAATGGATAAGGTCCTTACAGAAAATCAGGTGGGCCATGTCGCTACGATCGGAAAAGACATTGCCATTCAGGGCTGCAACACCGGAAAGCTTTGCAGAATTTGCCTATCAATCCATCATGAAAAGAAGCCCTCTGTCTGTTCACCGGTTATCTAATAGGATGACAGCCCTGTTTTGCAGACTTGCACCACGAGGCATGGTGCGAAGAATATTTGCAGCGGCATGCAGGACAACCTGAAACCAGCCGGATGTGAAGTTTGCCATATCTATTCATCAAACCCTATCGCAAAATTCAAAAAAACACATTGCTCAAAATTTCGATTGCCCCCGTCCACGAGAGAGTGTTATACTCAAGTATCCGAATAATATCGATTATTCGGATACTACTGGAGAGGAAAAAGAGTACATGAGCGAGTTTCATTACCGCGACGAGAAAAACGAACAATATCAGGACAAGATTGAGGAACTGCTTTCCGACATGCCGTCCATCGTGAAGACCTACGAGCGCTCCATTGAGGGAAACACGGCGCCTTACACGCAGCTGACCTATCTTCGAAGGATCAACGTCTTTCTCCAGTTCCTTGCAGAAAACAATCCCTACTTCAGGGATCTTGGCATCATGAAGATCTCCTGGGATGATCTCGGCAATCTGGAAGCTGAGGACATCGAGGAATTCACCCACTGGATCCGGAACGGCCATGTAGGCTCCCGTTCCAAGGACAAGGAGTCTTCTGTCAACAACTACCTGTCTGCCCTGAACTCTCTCTGGGACTATGGCGTGACCCATGGCAGAATCACCCACAACGTCATCAAGGACGTGAAGCGCGCCAAGAAGGCAAAGCATGAGGTCGTCCGCCTCGATGAGGACGACAAGGCCGGCATGATCAATACCATACGCAACGGGACCGGCCTGACCAAAAAACAGCAAAGCTACCGGAACGATGCAAACACCGCACGGGACTATGCCCTGTGCCTTTTGATGATGCGTACCGGCCTTCGCGTATCGGAGGCGGTATCGTTAAACCTTGGCGATGTGGACTTTGATCATTGCTTTGTCCATGTGATGCGCAAGGAATCCAAGCCGGACAATGTCTATTTCAGCGATGAGGTGAAAACGGCTCTTGAGGATTATCTGGAGCTTCGAAAGCTGCTGGTGGATACGCATGAGGACAAAAAGACGGCGCCGCTCTTTGTTGTCTCGATTGGCAAGTACAAAGGGCAACGCCTGTCTGTGAGTTCTGTAGAACGGCTTGTCAAGAAGTACGCGATGACCGGCGCTCCGAAGATCGGCGACCGAATCACACCGCATAAACTCCGGTCAACGTTTGCCACGGACATGATCCTGAAGACCGGGGATCTGTCCCTGGTCCAGGCGGAAATGAATCATGAAAGCCCCGCCACCACGGCGCTCTATATCGATCGCAGGGCTCAGAAACTTGAAGAGCATCGCAACGATCTTGATGACAATTCGTAAGTAGTCTAATGTAAAATAGATTATGATCGATGTATCCGAATAATCTTTTCTAAGAAAAATTACGTTTACCTGATGATGGTATCCCAAAACGCGTCCACCGTGGCCTCATATCCTTTGGGATCAACGAGAACGCTCTCAGCATGTCCGGCACCGGGAGTCAGATGGATCTGGGTTCTTGCCGGCATGGCAGCGGCAAGGCGCCTGCTGTTGTCCGGGGTAATGAACGTATCCTCTTTCCCGTGCATAAACAGCACCGGAACTATATTGCGGGAAACCTGATCGATCGGGCGCATCTGTCCGAGGAAGTATCCGCGGAACAGCCGGCTCACAAGTGAAGCACCATACAGAAGAAAGGTCGGGATGTGCGCGGCTTTCATTCCGCCCTTCAGCACACCTTCGATGTCTGCGAACGGGCAGTCGGCAACGACAAAGGCAAGATCCTGACGGATGCCAAGAACCGCCATGCTGGTTGCAGCGCCCAGCGATTCTCCGTGGAGACCGAGTAAAATATCCTCTCCATACCGCTTTCTGGTGTCCGAAATCAGCGCATCAAGATCCCTGGATTCCCGTATGGAATAGGTGCAGTACGTCCTTTCATTGAGGCCGTGTCCCCGAAGATCGTAAAGAATGCAGTGAAAACCCTGCCTGAGGTAGATCGGGAGGTACTTGAGATCCCCATAGCGGTTATCCGTGTATCCGTGGGACAGGATGATGTACCGGCGGTTGGACGGCTTTGGATTCCTGCAGAACACCGCGTGGATGATATAACCGTCATAGGACGTGACGGTGTATTCTTCCGTATCCAGAGCGTCGTAAAAACTAATGTCGTAGTGATTCTTCTGCCAAGTCTTTGCCTCTTCCAGCGTCTGCGGCTTAATGTGCGTGAAGAACAGACCCAAGAAGAGACTGCCTGCAGCATACAGCACGAGCACAATAATGACAGCTATCAGAATGATTCTCATGATCGATCTGCCCATTCACCTAACCATTGCTCACTTCGGGATGTAGATCTTTAAATAGTTCAGGCTCCGAATCCATCAGCATCTGTGCAAGCACTTTGTAATCCAGATATTGTATGCCATACGTCCCTTCATGTATGTACTGTGCAAGATTGCTTTTATAGTAGATGTCCATGGCCTTTTCCAGAGAAATGTCTTTCTCACTTGCAAGAAATGAGATCAGACGTTCTTCCAGTCTCTCCTGATAATTTTTTTCCAGAACATCATCATTCATTGGAGGCCTCCGATGCTCTCTGAAATTCAAGGACCTGATTGATGGCTTTCTGTGTAATGAAAGCAATTTGGTCATAGCCTGTCGTAACATAAAATCCGCTTCCAAAATCAAGGTCACGAAAAGCATGGGAGACATCCGGCTTATCTACAATCATGTTGGAACCGTGATAAACAATCATACGGCGATCCCCCTATCCTTTAAATAGTCACTGATGTCTTGGACAACGTAGTCGGTGCTTTGTGTATGCAGCACATCGTAACAAGGAATCAGGTATTCGTCCAGGCAACCACTTTCTTTGATTTTCCGGTATACCTTTGAGGGTGCAGTGTTCCAACGATCCGCACAGGCGTGAATCATATATACGACAAACGAAAAACAATCTTTATCCATACCGAATGCCCCGTTTCTAATCATTACGAGAATTAAAAAGCGTATACCCTGTCCCGTCGCTAAACGGTAGTCAGATCTGAACCGATATCGAAAAGTGTGCTGCTGTATTCTGTTCGTTCCCACTATGAGAGCACACGATATGCGTTTTACAAGTCGGGAAAAGGTTTAATCCCAGCTCTTTGGATATCGGGCACGGTCTGCCGCCTCATCAAAGGTATCGTCCGGTGTGTCTTCCTCATATTCTGACAGAGCGATCTGCCTGACCGGGACAAGTGCAGAGAACGGCTCCTTGATCGGAAGTCCGTCGTCCGTTTCCAGAGTGTAAACAACGCCATCCACTCCGATGAAGATAAGGTCGTCAGGATGTTCTTCAAAATATGCTTCAGACGGGAACTTCTGAATTGGGATTTCCGGGTTGCCTTTCTTTGCGGCATCCATAAATTCCTGCCAGGTATCATACTCGTCAAAGGCATAGAATCCGACTTCTTCGATTTCACCCCGGTCTGCCTCATAGATTCTGCCGTTGTGCCGCACGATTTTGATCTGGTGTTTTGTTCCCCCATCGACGATATCGAACTCCGCAAAGATGCGGAATCCGAAATTCACAAGCTTTCTCCTGC
This sequence comes from uncultured Lachnospiraceae bacterium, assembly GCA_900315055.1. GTDB lineage: Bacteria > Bacillota > Clostridia > Lachnospirales > Lachnospiraceae > CAG-791. The sequence continues at coordinate 5,663 of OMXP01000062.1, read as the reverse complement.
GTCTGCCGTCTGTACAGGTTTCGGCGAGTTTTTTCAGCACGCTGTCGATATAAAAGGCAACATCAATCAGTTCTGCCGGTGTATGTTCTTCCTGAACATCATAATAAAGTTCTCTGGTATTATTATCCTGATAGTGAAAATCCTCCGGGGAGAGGATGTCCGGCATACTGATCTCCTCGAAACGATATCCATCTGCTCCTTCCAGGATTTTCTCAAGGATCTCCCGATCCTCCCTGGTCTTTGCCTGAAAGAATGTCCAGATCCAGGCGCCTTCTTCGAGCAATTCCTTATTCATGATCGTATTCCTCCTGTCTGTTTTTCCAGATCCTCACTGTACCGGTCTTACATTCCACTTGAATCTTGTTTCGATACCACCGACAGAACTTCCTTTACCAGATCCGGATCCATCGGTACGTCGCTGTCAGAGAAGCGATGGACTTCCTGCACAGTGGCCATTTTTGGTTTCCTCTCCTCTCCGACCGGCACAAGGACCTTGTTTCCCGGTGAAAGGTGCATGTTTTCGGGTACCTGATACCAGTATGTCCGGCCGCCTGGTGCAAAAATGACAAGGGCGTAGCGATATCTTGGTTCGTACTCACCGCAGTCGAACAGGTACAGAAAATCCCGGTGGAATGCCTTCCGGATCAGATGCCCGAGGTCTCCATTTTGAGTTGGCGTCTCCATGCAGATGGATTCCGTCCGGCTCAGAACGCTGCCGTCCTCAAAGGTGATCCGCAGCGTAAAATCCCCGATATCCGTGGCAAAACACGAGGGACCGGCGGTAAAGAACGAGGCAATGCGGGAAAGAAGATCTTCTGCGACATCTGGCTCAAGCGGCACTGCCTCCTTGTAGGCCAGGACATCTCTTCGGAAGCCAAATCCCTGCACATAGCGGCGGATGGTTCCTGTTCCGTCCGCATTGATCTCCACGACCTGCCGCACTTCCTCATTGAACTGCGGCAACGGCCGAAAGCCGCCCGGTTCGGATTCGATTTTTACATGAATCGGTCTCATGAGATACATTCTAACGTGTCGTTCTGTTATAATCAATATTGATAGAAAACAAACCAATGGGTACTGCCCGTGAAAGGAGGTCAGATGCTGCTGTTTACCACTTCTCTGAAGACGAAGGATACTTTTACGGAGGATGTATTTCTGCGTCTTCTTCTCGACTGGAACGAGATGCTGCTTGAGACACCGCACCCGAAAAATCATATCGGCGGCATCGACTGGCATGGGGAGCACGAATTTGCAGTAAAGGACAAAAACCTCTCCCTCACGGTGGCGGAGAGCAAAGCCCACGGAATTCTCGCCGCACGCTACGAGAAGGACGCGGACGGTACGATCTGGGATACCGACTATGTGGCCTGTTTCCCGAAGCATACCATTACGATACGCTTAGAGCGAAGCTATCAGGGGACGGCGGACTGGAGGAACCGCGCCTTCACACCGCCGCTGATGCTGCATCTTCTGATCGATGGAGGGTATATCGAAGACGACGGTCCGTTTCCGGTGAGTGAGACGCCGATTGTCCTCGAAAGAGGTTCGGCTGACCTTGTCCGTGACATTGTTCATTTTGCCCTGCCCTGCCGCCTGCCGGTTCTTTACGTCGCACACTCCGAGAAGACAGAGCCGGTTGATGCCCTGGCTCTTGCCCGCAGAACAAGAGGGGTGGCACATGTCGTTACTGCGAAGGATACGGAGACGGAAAGCCTGTTCCTGAACCGGTGCCTCGGACTTCTCGAATATGACGGAACGATCGGTCTGTACATGGCCGATGCGTCCATCTCCCACCGGAAATTCCATGCATCATCAAGGCAGCTGGACAAGACCGTGGACGCGGTGATCCGCTATGCCAATGTCCAACAGGTATCAGAACTCTCCACCTGGAACGGTGTCCGCACGACCGCTCTGCATGAGAAGCTCCAGCAGCAGGCAAACGAAAGCGATGAGCTCCTCGATGCCTTTGACGATGATCTGACCCGCCTGCAGAACCGCATTACGGACCTTGAGAAGGAGAACGCCCGCCTCTACCGGGAACTGGACCTTGCAAGGCAGCAGGCGGAAAAGAGCGGCAAAAAGGTCCTGCTGACCATGGGCCAGGAGAAGGACAAATTCCCGGGAGAGATCCGGGATCTTCTGCTCTCGGAACTGGAACGAAGCCTCAAAAATCGCAGGGGTCAGCAGACCAGAAGGACGGATGTCCTGCAGGACATCATAGGCAGCAATCACTACGAGGCACTTACAAGGCAACGCGCTGATGCTATCCGGAAAATCACGGGCACCGCGGACAGCACGGAGCGCATGGTCAGCCGCCTCGAAGAATATGGCATCACCAAAGAGCGCGACGACGGAAAGCATATCCGCGTAAGCTACGGGCACGACATGCGCTATACCGGAACGATTGCGAAGACGCCATCCGATGCAAGAGCCGGAAGAAATCTTGCATCGGAACTCATCGAGACGATGCTCTGAAAGGATCCGCGAAGACAAAATCTCCCGGGAGCGATATTCCGTTCCCGGGAGATTCTGTATTAGTTTTTGAACAGAAGCCCGATTTCTGTTCTAAAACAGCCTTTGTGAGCTATTGCTTTGTTGTCATATCGGGTCCCACATACTTGTAGGCCGGACGGATGACTCTGTTGTTGAACTCCAGCTCCTCCATGCGGTGGGCACACCAGCCTCCGATTCTTGCGATCGCAAAGATCGGGGTGTAGAGCACCTCATCGATCCCGAGCATGCGGTAGATAAGGCCTGAGAACAGATCCACGTTGGCGCAGATGTGCTTCTTGGTGCCGTTGACCTCTTTCATGCACTCCGGAGCAAGCTTTTCAATCATGCAGAGCATGTCATATTCCTTCTCATGGCCGGAGGTCTTTGCGAGGTGTGCGCAGTTCTTCTTGAGGATCTGGGCTCTTGGATCGCTCAGGGTGTAGACCGCATGGCCCATGCCGTAGATAAGACCGGAGCCGTTGCCCATCTGCTTTGTGAGAATTCCCTTTAATGCATTCTTTACGCTTGCATCGGATGTGGGATCCACACCGACGCGCATCAGGTAGTCGAGCTGATGCATGACCTGAAGGTTTGCACCGCCGTGGCGGGGCCCCTTCAGGGAACAGATGCTCGCGGCAATGGCGCTGTAGGTATCCGTTCCGACAGACGAGACGACGCGGTCGGTAAACGTGGAGTTATTGCCGCCGCCGTGGTCCGCATGGCAGACAAGACACAGGTCGAGGAGCTTTGCCTCCTCGTGGGTATAGGACTGATCCCCGCGGTAGGTGGCGAGCACATGCTCTGCCGTGGAAACACCGTTGATCGGGAAGTGGAAATACATGGACTGGTGCAGGTAGATGTGGCGGTACACCTGGTAAGCGTAAACCATCATCGTCGGAAGCCCTGCAATCAGGTTGATGGACTGGGACAGGACGTTTTCGAGGCTCGTGTCCTCCGGGTTTGCATCATAGGAATACATGGCAAGGACCGAACGGGCCATCTTGTTCATGATGTTCGGAGACGGGGCACCCATGATCATGGTCTCGGCAAAGCCATCGGGCAGTTCCCGGTGCTGGGCGAGCATCTGGCGGAAGGTCTCGAGCTCGATCTTGCTCGGCAGCTCCCCGACGAGGAGAAGCCAGAGGACTTCCTCGAACATGAACCGGTCTTCCCGGACAGCGGTCTCACACAGGTCGTTCAGGTCATAGCCGCGGTAGATCAGCCTGCCTTCCTTCGGGATGACCTTGCCGTTCTCGTCCTTGTCATAGCCCTGGACATCACAGATGTTCGTAAGACCTGCGAGAACACCGGTGCCGTCGGCATTTCGAAGACCACGCTTGACACCGAGCTTTTCACTTTTCTCGATATCAATGTAGTTGTTGCGGCGGTACTCGTCGCACAGGATCTTCATCTGCTCTTTGCTGAGTGACTTTGTCTCCGGATAAAGCATCGGACAACACCTCCTGAATCATTTAGGGAAAATTATAGAGCCCGGGGGCGGGATCTGTAAAGCTAAAATTGTATGCCTGTATGATTGTATCCAATCCGAGGCGAAATACCGGACAATATCCGGTATGAAAGATTACTGATCTTTGATCTTGAGATTTTCGGGGCCGACATACTTGTAAGCCGGTCGGATGACGCGGTTGTTGAAGGCGAGTTCCTCCATGCGGTGTGCGCACCAGCCGCCGATTCTTGCAATCGCAAAGACCGGCGCATAGAGCCTCTCCTCAATGCCGAGAATCCGGAACACAATGCCGGAGTAGAGATCGATGTTGGCGCACATCGGCTTTGTCACGCCCATCTCTTCCCTGAGACACTCCGGTGCAAGCTTTTCGATCATCCGGAGCATGTCGTACTCCTTCCCGTGTCCGAGCTTCCTGGCAAGTTCTGCGCTGTTATCCCGAAGGACCACGGCTCTCGGATCCGAGAGAGTGTAGATGACGTGTCCGATGCCGTAGATCAGACCGGATCCGTCTCCCATCTCCTTGTTCAGGATGGCCTTCAGGGCACGCTTCACCGATGCGTCGGAGTCCGGATTGACACCGGATCGCATCAGCTCATCAAGCTGCCGCATGACCTTGATGTTTGCACCGCCAAGCTTTGAGCCCTTCAGTGCACTGAGGGCTGCTGCGATGGCGCTGTACGTATCCGTTCCGACAGACGATACCACACGGTCCGCAAAGGTCGACGAGTTGCCGCCGCCGTGGTCTGCATAGCACATGAGCGCGAGGTCCAGAAGCTTTGCCTCCTCGTGCGTGTACGACTGATTGCCGCGAAGGGTTGCAAGGACATGCTCTGCCGTGGAGAGCCCTTCGATCGGGAAGTGAAAATACATGGACTGATGCTGATAGACATGACGGTAGACCTGATAGGCGTAGACCATCATGGTGGGCAGCTGGGCGATGAGATTGATGGACTGGGACAGAACGTTTTCGAGGGAAAGATCCTCAGCGTTCTCATCGTAGGAATACATGGCGAGGACGGAGCGCGTCATCTTGTTCATGATGTTCGGGGACGGAGCGCCGAAGATCATCGTCTCCGCAAATCCATCCGGCAGTTCCCTGTGGTTCGTGATCATCTGCTTGAACATCTCAAACTCGATCCTCGTCGGCTTCTTGCCGACCAGCAGAAGGTAAAGGACCTCCTCGAACATGAACCTGTCCTGTTCTACGGCCTCTTTGCACAGATCCTTCAGGGCATATCCGCGATACAGAAGGCGTCCCTCTTTCGGGATGACACTGCCGTCCTCTCCCCGTTCATACCCCTGTGCATCGCAGATGCTCGTGAGCCCCGCGAGGACACCGGTACCGTCATCGTTTCGAAGTCCCCGCTTGACGCCGTACTTCTCACACATCGCAAGATCGATGTGATTATTTTCCCGATACTCATCACAGAAGATTTTCATCTCCTCTTCACTGAGCGGTTTTGTCTTGGGATACAGCATTTTGGCGCCTTCTTTCCGGATATTAGACTGAGGTCTATGTTAGGACCAAACGGAAGAATTGTAAATTCTGTGAAAAAGAATTCATCTTGATCACAAATAATAATCAGATATTCATACAATTTGTGGGCTAGTTTCATTTCCTTGTAGACAAAATAGCAGCCTGCATGTCGTGGCCTGAATTATTAGCATTCCACTGCCAGAATCGGCCATGTATGGGGCATGA
>OMXP01000047.1 GCA_900315055.1 uncultured Lachnospiraceae bacterium | reverse complement strand
GTTAAGCCGCGCATCTTCGATTAGATGCGCGGCTAGAACTGGTCTTTTTGTATGCCGCCGCTTACAATCGGAGCAGGGCTATCATTCTGACCCAACTGACGGGGGTCTTTCACGAAGTAAATTTTAGAATTCAATAATCATTGAGTTTCTCAGGGATTTGAAAGCTATACATAAGTTTTCAAATCCTTTTTTACACCCTCCAGATAGAGTATAATAGATATAAGTAGGAGTATATTAGCTACGAGAGGAGGAAATCTCTATGGCAGCAAAAACTTATCCGGATTGGGTGCAAAAGTTTCGTACGAAGGGGAAGACGGTTAAGAAGGTTGGCGATAACTATTACCTCTACAAACATACGTCGAAGAGGGTTGAAGGCAAAAAGAATCCGCAGCCTGTCGATACCTATATCGGGGTCATCACACCGGACGGGGTGATAGAGTCCCGGAAGAAAAAGATGGAGATCGACAAAGTGATTGTGAGGGAGTTCGGATTTACCCATGCCATTCTGACACTGTGTCCTGAAGCCTGGAAGAAAGCCGTCGGAGATCACTGGCCAGAGGTGCTGGAAGAGCTCATTGTCAGTACTTCTCCGGAGTCATATTTATCCGATGGCCGCAAGGCGGTGGACCTCGAGCAGTATCATGTCAGTCTCCCTGCACAGAAGACAGTACTATTTCGACGGTTGAACGAAATTTACCACGTCAGGCAGAACGAACTGGATACATTAAAAACGATTTACGTGGTCTACATCGGGAATACGAAGGTGCTGTCGGTGACATCTAAGGCTCAGGACGAGCTGATCGACCGGCTTGGATTAACGATGGAGGTGAAATAAAGACATCTCCTTTAATACCAGGTCTCTGTACTCCTTTATGATGCAGGTAAAGGATCCCCGAAGTCCCCGGATAAAAAAGCACAGTTACAGAGAGATGCTCTGCGTTCTGATCTGTGGATTCCTGGCTGGAAAAATGAATGTCCATAAGATCTGCACCTGGGCACAGGGACATCTGCCGTTTTTAAGAAAGAACCTCAGACTCACAGGCGGTATCGCATCGGAGGCAACTTTTTCCCGAATGCTGGCATCTATAGATGAGTACGAGCTTGCAGAACTGTTCATGACATGGGTAGCAGAGATACTGCGCCTTAAGGGAATTCATGTCGTCATTGACGGCAAAGCTTTGCGCGCAGCAGCGGAAAAGAATGAAAACAAAAAGCCTCCGTATGTTTTGAATGCGCTGGACGCCGCCACAAAGCTCGTGATTGCTCAACTTCCGATCATGGATAAATCCTGTGAAAAATCCCGCATTCCGGATCTTCTTTCCTATCTTTGTGACAGCAGTACTGACGAGACCTTTACGATCGATGCGATTGGCACGGACGATGAGATCATGCGCAAGATCAACGAAAACGGCTGTTCATTTGTCTTCACACTGAAGAAGAATAATCCGGCAAAGTACGAGGAAGCGATAGATGTTTTTCGGGACTTTATCAGGGAGGAAGATAAGAAAAAAAGGAATCCACCCTCTCTCGGAGAAGAAAGGGTGGACATTTACGACGACTACCAGTCGATGATTACCCTCGAACGTAACAGGGACAGGTATGAGTGCCGTATATACAAAGTATGCTACGACATGAACCTGTTTAGCAACATCCAAACGGTGTGTCCTTACGTGGTTGGCGTCGGATATGTCAGGCGAATCAGAATAAAGATACAGAAGAACAAGTTCGGGGAAGACATCACGCCGCCGATCAGGGAAACGATACAGAAGCTGCTGGATACGGAACATCAGCCTGACGATGACGTCGATGCAAGTGATCAGGAGATTGGCATTGCCCTCAATCGGGTCATGACAGTGCAGGAGATGGCACATACGATCCGGGACCACTGGAGAATTGAGAACAGTCTGCACTATGTCCTCGACATGGACATGCTGGAGGACAAGTCTACGAACCGCAAAGGCAAGAACAATCTTGCGCTGATAAGGAAGATCGTTTACAACATCGTTCGACTTTCGATGTTGGAGGAGGGACTGAGTGATTCCTTTACGGACGCTCTGGACACCTTCAATGACCCCGAACATCGGTATCGAAAGATCTGCAGATACGTCTTCTCCGGCATCCCATCACTGTACTGAGGAAGACGGGAGTTGCTTTGAAAACGATAATAAATCTGCTGGGGGAAGTCTGCGCTTTTTTATAGCCTGGAGATGAGCCCCCTAATGTTTCCGAAGCAGAAACACCTATCGAGCAATCTCCTTGTCATCAGAATAGACGCGAAAGACTGAATTGCTCTTCGTGAAACAACCCTGCCCAACTGAACAGTTACCTTTACTTGTTTTTTTAAAACTGTTACAATGTCCATGATTCTGCGAACTGAAAAAGTGCGCAGGAGATTCGGGAGCGAAAGGAGCCAAGAGCATGAAGTCCTCTTCCATGAATACACATATGGGCAACATCTCCATTGACAACGAGGTCATTGCTCAGTATGCCGGAAGCGTCGCCAGTGAATGCTTCGGTATTGTCGGCATGGCCGGCATCAATGTCAAGGACGGTGTTTTCAGCCTGCTGAAGAAAGAATCCATGACACGCGGGATCAGCGTAACGCTGACACCACAGAACAAACTGATCATCGACTTTCATGTGATTGTCTCGTACGGCGTGAACATTCCGGCTGTTGCGGACAATCTCATCGACAGCGTCAAATACAAAGTCGAGGAATTCACGGGACTGGAAATTGAGAAGATCAATATCTACGTCGAGGGCGTGAAGGTCATCGACTGATTCAGGAGGATGTGAGTGTGAGCAACACAACGATTGATGCAAAGCTTTTTCGCAGCATGTTCCTGTGCGGAGCCCAGAAGCTTTCTTCAAATAAAGCATGGATTAATGAATTGAATGTATTCCCGGTTCCGGATGGCGACACCGGCACCAACATGACGATGACGGTGACAAGTGCCGTGAAGGAAGTGACGGACCTCGGGGATACGGAGGATATGCGGGCGATCTGCAAGGCCATGAGTTCTGGATCGCTGCGCGGTGCACGCGGAAATTCCGGCGTCATCCTCTCTCAGCTGATCCGCGGATTCTGTAAGGTCGTCCGTGATCATTCGGCCATTGACACAAAGCTGTGTGCCGATGGTTTTGACAGGGCTGTGGAGACTGCCTACAAGGCGGTCATGAAGCCCAAGGAAGGCACGATTCTGACCGTTGCAAAGGGTGCGGCACAGAAGGCAAGGGAGCTTGCAGACGGTGGTACAACGGACTTTGATGAGTTCCTGCCGAAGGTCATCGAGTATGCGGACTCTGTCCTGCAGAGCACCCCGGACATGCTCCCGGTCCTGAAGCAGGCCGGTGTCGTGGATTCCGGCGGTGAAGGTCTCGTGCAGGTCCTGAAGGGCTGCTATGAGGGCTATCAGGGGAAGGAGATTGATGTCAACAAGCTTCTGAACCCGGAGCCGGAGAAGGAAGAGGAGAAACATGAGGCAGAAGAGAAACCTCTGCCGGATCTGAAATTCAGCTATGAGGTCAGCTACATCGTCCTGCTCGACCGGCCGTTCAATAACCGCCTGGAGGATGATTTCCGCCGGTATCTCACAAATATCGGTGAGGAGGTCATTCTTGTCCGCAAGGATGATGCCGTAAAGGTGCACATTGACACCAATGACCCGGGACTGATTCTGCAGAGAGGACTCATGTATGGCAGTCTTGTCGGCGTGGAGGTCACCAATCTTCGCAGAAAGGACGAGGCTCTGCCAAGCTTTGAGGAGCCCAAAGAGGAGCCGAAGGAAGAGGAAAAGGCGGAGGAACCCCGCAAGGCGATGGGCATCATCGCGGTCTGCGCAGGTGACGGACTTGCCGGGATCTTTGAGGGCCTTGGTGTTGACTATGTCATCAGCGGCGGCCAGACCATGAATCCGTCTACGGCGGATATTCTCGATGCCGTGGAGAAGGTCAATGCGGATACGGTCTTCATCCTTCCCAACAACAAGAACATCATCCTCGCCGCAAACCAGGCAGCTGCCATGGACGGCGAGAAGAAGCTCATTGTGATCCCGAGCAAGACGATTCCCCAGGGCATCACGGCGGTCATCAACTTCATGCCGGATCAGGATCCGGAGGTGAACCGGGAAAACATGACAGAGGAAATTGCGCATGTGAAGACCTGCGAAGTCACCTATGCGGTACGCGATACGATGATTGATGACGTCGAGATCAAGAAGGGCAACATGATGGCGATCGGTGACAACGGCATCATGGATGTCGGCGAGGACCGCAACACGGTGTGCCTGTCCTCCCTGGACAAGATGATCAGTCCCGAGACGGAACTCGTCTCCATCTACTACGGGGAAGATGTGAAGGAAGAGGATGCGAATGCCCTGCGCGATGCAGTGCTTGCAGCACATCCGAACTGTGAAGTGGAAGTGCAGAACGGCGGACAGCCGGTGTACTATTACATTCTCTCGGCAGAGTAAACATTTGGTTTGTCGGAGACAGCGGCAATGGCTGCTGTCTCTTTTTGTTTGGGATAAAAGCGATGCTGGACGAACATACACCCCTGATACAGGTGAAGGGGGTCGGCGAAAAAACAGCCGGGGTCTTTGCAAAGGCCGGGATCCGGACCTGCGGGGATCTCCTTTCCTATTTCCCGCGTGACTATGACTACTTCAATGCCCCGGTGAAGGTTGAGGCCCTGAAGGACGGGCAGATTGACGCGGTCAGCCTTGTGATCCTCGGGAACGGCTCCACGGTCCATGCAGGCGGCATGGGAATCACGACGTTTCGGGCAGGAGATGAGACGGGACAGGTAAAGCTCACCTACTTCAACCAGCCATACCTCACCAAAACCATCCGCGCCGGCATGCGGCTGATCTTCCGGGGAAAGGTACGGTACCAGAAAAACGGCCTCATCAACATGGAGCAGCCATCCTCCTGCAAGCCTTCGGAATATGAGGCGATTACGAATACCTTCCAGCCAAAGTATCCGCTGGTTCGGGACATGAAGAACAGCCAGGTGATCCGTCTCATGCACCGGGTTCTGAATGACTTTTCCTTCCCGGAGGAAGAGATCCCTGAAGCGGATCTTGAAGCACTGGGGCTCATGCCCTCTGCCGACGCCTTCCGGAAGATCCATTTCCCGGAAACAAAGGAAGACCTTATCGGTGCGCGAAACCGCATGGTCTTTGATGAGTTCTTTGCCTTCATCTTTACGATCCGAAAGGAAAAAAAGGCAGAGGCAAAGAAGAATGCGCGCCCTCTGCACGACTCGGATCTGCCGGAAAAGCTCATGGAAAGACTCCCCTATGAGCTCACGAATTCACAGAAAAAAGCCTATGACGAGATTCGAAGAGACCTCACCGGATCGAAGGTCATGAACCGGCTGCTTCAGGGAGATGTGGGATCCGGAAAGACCATTCTGGCATTTTTATCGCTTCTTCTTGTTGCGGCAAACGGCAGGCAGGGGGCCATGATGGCACCGACCGAGGTCCTCGCGAGGCAGCACTATGAAAACCTGAAAAAGCTAATCGCGGACTATGATCTGCCTCTCCGCCCGGTGCTCCTTACGGGCTCCGTAAAGGGCGCACAGCGAAGGAAATGCTATCAGGAGATTGAGAACGGGACGGCGAACGTGATCCTCGGGACCCATGCGCTGATCCAGGAGAGTGTCACCTATCACGACCTGTCTCTGGTCATCACCGATGAACAGCACCGGTTCGGAGTACGGCAGAGAGAGGCACTGTCCGGCAAGGGAGAGGAGGTCCCGATTCTTGTCATGAGCGCGACTCCGATCCCCCGGACCCTGGCGATCATTCTCTACGGGGATCTTGATGTCTCAAGGCTCACGGAACTGCCGAAGAACCGTCTGCGGATCAGGAATCTCGCAGCTCCGCAGTCGGAGCGCACAAAGATCTATCAGCTGATCCTCTCCCAGATCAGAAAAGGACATCAGGCCTATGTGATCTGTCCTGCGATTGAAAAGAACGACACCCCTTCCTTCAACCCCTACACCGGCGCCCCGGATCTTACACAGCTCGAGAACGTGACCGACTACACAAAGAAGCTGAAAAGCCTGTTTCCGAAGGAGGTCCGGATCGGGATGCTGCACGGAAAGATGAAGCCAAAGGAGAAGGACGAGATCATGGAGTCCTTCGGACAGGGGGAGATCGACGTACTCGTATCGACAACCGTCATTGAGGTCGGCATTGACGTGCCCAATGCCACGGTGATGGTGATTGAAAACGCAGAGCGCTTCGGTCTTTCTCAGCTCCATCAGCTGCGCGGCCGTGTCGGCAGGGGAAAGGATCAGAGCTACTGCGTGTTCCTCTATTCGGCGGGGATAGCCGAAAAGCCGAAGCGCCTGTCGATCATGGAGAATACGAACGACGGCTTTGAAATCGCGGAAGAGGACCTGAAGCTTCGCGGTCCCGGGGACATGTTCGGGACGAGGCAGTCGGGTGAGATGGGCTTTCACCTTGCAAACATCTACGAGGACGCCGGCATGATGACAAAGGCCGCATCCTACGTGGACGAGGTCCTGACAAAGAATCCTGACTTCACGCCGCGAACCGGGCGTCAGGTCGATTTCCGGACGATCTGAAACAATATCGACAGCTGTCGATACATCGGATGCAATCCATTGACTTTCCATGGGGCAGACGATAGAATGAAACACTGTGACAGGAAAACCTGAGGCCTCGGCCTTGTTTTGAGGATGTTGGAATGGGAAAAGTTGCAGTAGTAACAGACAGTAATGCCGGAATCACGCAGGAGATGGCAAAGGATCTCGGAATTCTCGTGGTCCCCATGCCGTTCATGTTCGGGGACAGCGAGGATGTCTATTACGAGGATGTGAACCTTACGCGCGAGGAGTTCTTCCAGCGTCTTGCGGACGGTCAGACCGTCCACACCTCTCAGCCGACGCCTGTCGATGTCCTGAAGGTCTGGGACAAGGCCCTTGAGACCAGCGATGAGGTCGTGTACATCCCGATGTCTTCAGGACTGTCCGGATCCTGCCAGAGTGCCCTGATGCTCTCGTCCGAATACGATGGGAAGGTACAGGTCGTCAACAATCAGCGGATTTCCGTCACGCAGAGAGCCAGCTGCATCGATGCCTTAAAGCTTGCAGCAAAGGGCTGGAATGCAAAGCAGATCCGGGAGAAGCTCGAGGAAGTGAAGTTCCACTCCTCGATTTACATCATGCTTGATACGCTGACGTACCTGAAGCGCGGCGGCAGAATTACCCCGGCGGCGGCTGCAATCGGATCGATCCTCCGGATCAAGCCGGTCCTGCAGATCAAGGGCGAGAGGCTCGATGCCTTCTCGAAGGCCCGGACCGTGCAGCAGGGAAAAACCACGATGATCAACGCAATGCGTTCGGACTGCGATACGATGTACGGCGGGGCGGCCAACACCTTCATGTACGCCGTGCACGCCCAGTGCCCCGACACCTTCGCTCCCTGGTTTGAGCAGGTGAAGGCCGCATTCCCGGAATGCGAGGTCAGACCTGACCGTCTCTCGCTTTCCATCTCCTGTCACATCGGACCCGGAGCACTCGCCATCGCGTGCTCGGAGAAGATCCCGGAAGCAGAAGAGTAAACAAACAGAACATGAGATTTTGGGCAGACAGGAGCAGCCTCTTCTGTCTGCCTTTTTGAGTAAGGAGCAATGGATGGCAGCAGTATATGACGCAAAAAGCATCAAGGTTCTGGAGGGTCTCGAGGCCGTCCGGAAACGTCCCGGCATGTACATCGGCTCAACGACGACCCGCGGTCTCAACCACCTGGTCTATGAGATCGTGGACAACGCGGTCGATGAGCACCTCGCGGGTTTCTGCAATGTGATTCACGTCACACTCGAGGAAGACGGATCCTGTACGGTGGACGATGACGGAAGAGGCATCCCCATTGACATGCACGAGAAGGGTGTCTCGGCAGAGCGTGTCGTCTTCACGACGCTGCACGCAGGCGGAAAGTTCGACAACAAGGCCTATGCGACAAGCGGCGGTCTTCACGGTGTCGGCTCCTCGGTGGTAAACGCCCTCTCGGAGCGCATGACAGTACAGGTGCGGAAAAACGGCTTTGTCTATGAGGACCGCTATAAGCGGGGAGAGCCGGACATGGAGCTGGAAAAAGGACTCCTGCCTGTGGTCGGAAAGGCAAGGGGGACCGGCACGAAGATCAACTTTCTTCCGGATCCCGAGATCTTTGAGAAGACCAGGTTCAAGCAGGACGAGATCAAGAACCGCCTGCATGAGACCTGCTACCTGAACCCGAAGCTGACGATCGTCTATGAGGACAAGCGGGAGGGATCCAGGGAGCAAATCACCTATGCGGAGCCGGACGGAATCTCCGGCTTTGTCAGGGAGCTCAACAAGTCTGACGAGACCGTGACCGATGTCATTTCCTACCACGGCGAGTGCGACGGGATCATGGTCGATGTTGCCTTCCAGTACATCCGGGACTTCCGTGAGGAGATCATGGGATTCTGCAACAACATCTACAACTCCGAGGGCGGCACGCATCTGACCGGTTTCAAGACCGCCTTCACGGCCGTCATCAACAGCTATGCCAGACAGCTTGGCATCCTGAAGGACAAGGATCTGAACTTCACCGGCGCCGATGTTAGAAACGGCATGACGGCGGTCGTCTCGATCAAGCACCCGGATCCCAGGTTTGAGGGACAGACCAAGACCAAGCTCGACAATCAGGACGCCGCCAAGGCGGTCTCCCAGGTGACCACCGACGAGGTGGTCCGCTACTTTGACCGCAATCTCGAGACCCTGAAGGCTGTCATCGAGTGCGCGGAGCGCGCGGCAAAGATAAGGAAGAGCGAGGCCAAGGCAAAGACCAACATGCTCACGAAGCCGAAGTTCTCCTTCGACTCCAACGGAAAACTTGCAAACTGCGAGTCCAGAGATCCCTCAAAGTGCGAGATCTTCATCGTCGAGGGCGATTCGGCAGGCGGCTCCGCCAAGATGGCCAGGGACCGCATGTATCAGGCAATCCTGCCCATCCGCGGCAAGATCCTGAACGTCGAGAAGGCCTCCATGGACAAGGTCCTTGCGAATGCCGAGATCAAGTCGATGATCAACGCCTTCGGCTGCGGCTTTTCGGAAGGATACGGACAGGACTTCGACATCTCAAAGCTTCGCTATGACAAGATCATCATCATGGCCGATGCCGATGTCGACGGTGCACATATCTCGACTCTGCTCCTCACGCTGTTCTACCGATTCATGCCGGACCTCATCTACGAGGGACATGTGTATGTCGCGATGCCGCCGCTCTACAAGGTGGTGCCGAATAAAAAGGGCGCAGAGGGAGAGTATCTCTACGATGATGCAGCCCTTGCGAAGTACCGGAAGACGCACACAGGCTTTACCCTCCAGCGCTATAAGGGACTTGGCGAGATGGATCCGGAGCAGCTCTGGGAGACCACGCTCGATCCCGCAAGACGGCGTCTTCGCAAGATACAGATCGAAGACGGCAAGATGGCATCGCAGACCACAGGTCTTCTGATGGGAACCGACGTTCCGCCCAGACGTGAGTATATCCATGCTCACGCGACGGACGCACAGATCGACGCATAAAGGACAATGATTCATGGCAAATAAGAAGAACGATCCGGAACTGCCCGCGCAGAATCCGGACCAGATCATCACAACGGAATACTCGGAGCTGATGCAGAAGTCGTACATCGACTATGCGATGAGCGTCATCATCTCCCGTGCCCTGCCCGATGTGCGCGACGGATTAAAGCCCGTGCAGCGCCGCACCCTCTACGACATGGAGGAGCTGGGCATCTTCTCGGACAGACCGTATCGTAAGAGTGCGAGAATTGTCGGCGATACGATGGGTAAATATCACCCTCACGGCGATTCGTCCATCTATGATTCTCTCGTCGTCATGGCACAGGACTTCAAGAAGACCATGCCGCTTGTCGACGGACACGGAAACTTCGGCACCATCGAGGGCGACTCCGCGGCCGCCATGCGTTACACCGAGGCAAGACTTCAGAAGGTCACCGAAGAGGCAATGCTCTCGGATCTCGACAAGGATGTCGTCGACTTTGTCCCGAACTTTGATGAGACGGAGAAGGAGCCCTCGGTCCTTCCGTGCATGATCCCGAACTTCCTGATCAACGGCTCCGAAGGCATTGCGGTCGGCATGGCAACGTCCACCCCGACCCACAATGCGGCGGAGGCGATCGATGCGGAGGTTGCGCTGCTCGAGGACCCCGACATCACGACATCGGAACTGATGGAATACCTTCCGGGACCCGATTTTCCGACGGGCGGGATCGTGATCAACAAAAGCGACCTGAAGGAAATCTATGAGACCGGCGCCGGGAAGATCCGCCTTCGGGGCCGTGTCGTCAAGGAAAAGGGAAAGAACGGGCATATCAATGTCGTCGTGACACAAATCCCCTACACGATGATCGGAACCGGCATCGCGAAATTCCTCTCCGATGTCGCTGCCCTGTCCGAGAACAAGGTGACGAACGACATCGTCGACATCTCGAACCAGTCCTCGAAGGAGGGCATCCGCATCGTCATTGAGCTGAAGCGCGACGCCGACGCGGACAACTTCATCAACCTGCTCTACAAGAAGACAAAGCTCGAGGACACCTTTGGCGTCAACATGCTCGCCATCAAGGACGGCAGGCCGGAGACGCTCTCCTTAAAGCAGGTGCTTTCGGCAAATGTCGATTTTGCCTACGAGGTCACAAGGCGCAAGTACACGACGCTCCTTGCCGATGAAAAGAAGAAGCGGGAGATTCAGGAAGGCCTCATCAAGGCCGTCAACGTCATCGACCTTGTCATCGAGATTCTCCGGGGCTCCCACGACAGGGCGCAGGCAAAGAAGTGCCTGTGCGAGGGCGTGACGGACGGGATCCGCTTCAAGACAAGAGGCGCCGCCCAGATGGCGGCAGAGCTTCACTTCACCGATGCCCAGGCCGATGCCATCCTGAACATGCGCATGTACCGGCTGATCGGTCTCGAACTCGATGCCCTGATGAAGGAGCACGAGCAGACCGTGGCGAACATCTACGAGTACGAGGACATCCTCGAGCGGAAGAGCTCCATGAAATCGGTGATCCGCAAGCAGCTGCTCTCGTTCCGCAAAAAGTACGCGGTGCCGCGAAAGACCGAGCTCACCGATGCTGATGAAGCCGTCTATGTGGAGAAGAAGCAGGAGGAGACAGAGGTCATCTTTGTTATGGACCGCTTCGGCTATGCAAGGACTCTGGACGTCTCGCTTTACGAGAAGAACAGGGTGACTCTGGAGCAGGAGAACAAGTTCGTCTGCAGGGTCCTGAACACCGGAAACGTCTGCCTGTTCACCGATGCGGGCTCGATGTACACCGTGAAGGTGCAGGATCTGCCGCAGACAAAGCTTCGGGATAAGGGAAAGCCCATCGACAACGTGTCCTCCTATGACTCCACCAAGGAGGAGATCATCTGCGTGATGTCTCAGTCAGACCTCAATCTGTACCGGATCTTCTTTGTGACAAAGCAGGGCCTTGCAAAGATTGTCGATGGCGGGGAGTTCAGCGTCAAAAGGCGCCAGATTGCGGCAACGCTTCTGACCGACGGCGATGCGCTCGCCGCGGTGATTCCGATGAAGGGAGAAAAGAGCATCGTTCTTGCGACGAAGAACAGCTATTTCCTTCGCATGGAGGTGGAGGATATCCCGGTGCAGAAGAAGACGGCGCGCGGGGCAAAGGGCATTGCCCTCACCAGGGACGATGAGGTGGCAGCCGCATTCGCAGTTGATGAAAGCAGGGATTGTAGAGTACAATTCCATGACAGGGAAATTGATCTGAAGGCACTTCGTGTCGCAAAGCGCGGCACCAGGGGCTCAAAGAAGTAGAGGAGACAGGTTTTGAGAGTAATTGCCGGAACGGCCAGAAGACAGATCCTTGTGACACCGGAGGGAAATGATACCAGACCCACCCAGGACATCATCAAGGAAACCTTATTCAATATGATTCAGTTTGATGTTCCGGGAGCAGTGGTCCTGGATCTGTGCGCAGGCTCGGGAGCCATCGGCATCGAAGCCCTCTCCCGGGGAGCAAAGCACTGCTACTTTGCGGAGTACGCAAAGCCGGCGCTTGCCTGCATCCAGCAGAATCTCCACAAGACTCATCTCGAGGAGAAGGCGACCATTCTGAAGGGTGATGTCGTGAGCAGCCTGCATCAGATTCACGAGAAGCATGCGGATATCATCTATATCGACCCTCCCTATGACTCGGACACGGCAGAGAGGATTCTTCAGGAACTGCAGGGCCTTCCGTATGTGACGAACGAGAGCACGATCATCCTTGAGACGTCCCTTACGGGCGACATCAGCTATATCGAAAAACTGGGATACGGCATTCTTCGGGAAAAGGACTATCACTCCCAGCGTCATCTCTTCCTTTCCAGGGAGCCGAAATGAGTCAGATCAAGGCAATCTATCCCGGCAGCTTTGACCCGGTGACCTACGGGCATCTTGATGTCATACACCGCGCCGCCCGCATGTTTGATGAGGTGACGGTGTGCGTATTGTACAACAAAGCCAAAAAGACTTCGTTGTTTTCAGTGGATGAGCGTGTTAAAATGCTCGAAGATGTGACCCGTGACATCCCGAATGTCCGGGTCGACTCCTATTATGGGCTGCTGATTGACTATGCAGACAAGATCGGCGCGCATGTCTCCATTCGCGGACTGCGTGCGGTCACCGATTTTGAATATGAACTGCAGATTGCACAGACGAACAAGCTTCTCTCACACGGACGAGTGGATACCGTCTTTCTGACGACATCGCTGGAGTACGCCTATCTGTCCTCCTCGAGCGTCAAGGAGATTGCAAGCTTTAACGGCGATATTTCCGTCTGCGTTCCGCCGGAAATCGAGCAGAAGGTCCGCGAGAAATATAACGCAATCAATGCGGGAAAATCAGGGGATACCAAATGAGCAGCAACAAGATTGAGCACAAGATCGATGAGATTCAGGATTACATTGATCAGTGCAAATATAAGCCCTTTTCGAAGGATTACATCGAGGTCAACCACGAAAAGCTCGAGGGCTATATGGAAGAACTCCGGGAGGTGATCCCGGACGAGGTTGAGCGCTACCGCGAGGTCATAGAGCACAAGGATCAGATCTACGCCGAGGCAAGAGCCAAGGCGGAGGCACTGGTGCGTCAGGCAGCAGAGCAGGTCAACCGCAAGGTGGATGATGAGGCCGTGCTGCAGCAGGCCTATGATCAGGCCAATCAGCTGGTGAATGCGGCGAACGAGCAGGTTCAGACCGTCACCACCAATGCAAACAACGAGGCGCAGAAGACCATCTCCGATGCTAGCGCCCAGGCGGAGCAGATCCTGGCCGATGCAAGGGAAAAGGCACAGCAGACGATCGATGATGCGAACGCCTATTCCGAGAAGACCATCGGAAATGCCGACATCCAGGCCCGTCAGATCATGAGCAATGCCAGTGCCCAGTCCAATCAGATGCTTGCCCAGGCCAATGCCCAGGCACAGCAGATTGTCTCCGGTGCACAGCAGGAGGTCTCGGATTATAACATCCAGGCCCAGAACTATCTCGGAGAGATGCTTGCTGACCTCGAGAAGCTCACCCAGAACTCCATCGCAGGGGCCCAGCAGACCTTCACCAGCTACATGAACGACATGAGCGTTTACCTGAACAAGATCCATCAGGATCACGATGCCCTGGTGCAGCAGATGCAGAACCAGGAGGCACAGGTTCAGCAGCAGCAGATCGATGCGCAGAATGCGGCAATGCAGCATGCGCAGATGGCTGAACAGGCCCGCCAGGAGTACGATCAGGTCAGCCAGCAGATCTACGAACAGCAGCAGATGCAGAACAACCCCGCTCCGGAACAGAACCCGGATGAGGCAGGGCAGCAGTAACGAATGGCAATGTCAGATACAGGACGCGGGGCAGGCAGCACCGCGTCTTTTCTTATGGACCAAGGAGTTCTATGATCCGAATCAGCAGCAGAATCAGAGCCGTGATCTTCGATCTGGATGGAACGCTCATGGACTCCATGGGTGTCTGGAATGAGGTCGACCGGGAGTATCTCGGATCCCGGGGGATCGAGGTCCCGAAGAATCTCTCTCTCGAAATCGGCGGCTGCTCCATGTATCAGACCGCCCTGTATTTTCAGAAGCGTTTCGGCATACAGGATTCCCCGGAGACAATGATGGACGAGTGGAACCGCCTGGCCTATGAACTGTACGGGACAAAGGTCCGTCCCAAAAAAGGCGCCCGGGAATTTATTGCGTCCTGCCACAGCCGGGACATTCCCTGCGCAATCGCATCGAGCAATTCGAGAGAGCTCATCGAGCATACTCTGAAGTCCCGCCGGATGGAGAAGGATTTTCAGGTGATTCTCTCCGGGAACGAGGTGCGGATCGGAAAGCCGGATCCCTTCATCTACCGGGAGTGCGCAAGAAGACTTCAGGTGGAACCTTCAGACTGCCTTGCCTTTGAGGACCTGCCGGACGGGATTGTTGCGGCCAAGAAAGCCGGCATGACCTGCATTGCCGTATGCGATGAAGCATCGGTCGATGTACAGGCTGAGAAGGAAACACTCTCGGATGGCATGATCACGGATTTTACGGAACTATCTTTCTGAAAGGACAATAACCATGGAACGACACAGGCTCCAAAAGGGAGAATTCGGCTACTACGAGCACCGCAGAAGTCTTGCGATTCTGTTTGCCCTGCTCCTTCTTGTCTGCACGATTCTGATGTTTCTGATCCCGTATCGGATTCTGGGGACGAGAAAAAACATCTTCTCCATCATGGCGGCGCTCATGTGCCTTCCGACGGCGAAGTTTGTCGTCGACATGATCATGTATCTTCGGGGACATGGCTGTTCGGAGCAGGCCTTTGAAGAGATTGAGGGGCATATCGGAAACCTCACCTCGTCCTATGACCTGTATCTGACAAGCTACCAGAAGAACTTTCAGATCAGCCACGTGACGATTGCGGGAAAGAGTGTCTGCGGCCTCACCGAGGATCCGAAGTGCGATACGAAGGCAGCTGAAAATCACATCCTGTCCATGATGAAGCAGAACGGTCTTCGCGGCTACAATGTGAAGATCTTCACCAACCTGAATTCCTACCTCACAAGACTCGATCAGATGAATGACCTTGCGGGAGAGGAAGGAGCAGAGGACGCGGACCGCTTCCATGCCCTGATGCATGCGATCTCCCTGTAGCCATGAAAGAATACCTGGTCGAAAAAACCTATGCGGGCAGCCGCCTGGACAAATATGTCCAGAGGATCCTTCCCGGGGCACCCTGGTCTCTGATCCAGCGCCTGATCCGGAAACGGACGCTTTCCGTCAATGGAAAGAAAGCCCATGCGGAGGATCTGATCCGGGAAAACGACTGTATCCGCGTTTTTCTCCCGGACGAAAAGATTGAGGAGCTTTCAGCAGGAACGGGAAGCCGGCGGGAAAAAAATCCTTCTGTGCCCACTGCCCTTTCGTATCATGAGGCCTATCATCAGCTGAGGGGCAGGATCGGGATTGTCTATGAGGACGAATCGGTTCTTGTCGTGAACAAGCCAGCCGGCGTCCTCTCCCAGAAGGCAGATCCGAAAGATCTTTCCCTGAACGAGTGGTTTGTGGGCTATCTTCTGGAAGAAAAAGCGCTTCCGGAATCAGCGCTTTCCATGTACACCCCGTCCGTCGTGAACCGGCTTGATAGGAATACGCAGGGGCTTGTCCTGTGTGCAAAGACCTATGAGGCAGGGCGCGCCCTGTCACAGGCCCTCAGGGATCGGACGCTTCGAAAGTACTATGCGGCGGTGGTGGAAGGCCGGGTTGACAGGAGCGGTGTCATCGATGGATATCTTATCCGGGATGAGAAAACGGGAATCTCCAGAGTCGTGAAGGAAAAGGCACCCGGAGGCTCCTATTCGAAGACCCTCTATGAGCCGGTAAAAGTATCCCCGGACGGATCCTGCACGCTTCTTTCCCTGGAACTTGTCACGGGAAAGACCCACCAGCTGCGCGCCCATCTCTCCTTTGTCGGACACCCGATCCTGGGGGATCCGAAGTACGGTAACCGGAAGAGAAATGAAGCCCTGCATCTTCGTTATCAGCTTCTTTGCTGTGTCAAAGTGGTGTTTCCGCCTCTGCAGGAAGAGGCCCTTTCCGGGATCGGCGGCAGAACGATTGCCATTGACGTGCCGAAGCGCTACCGGGAACTTGTGAGAGGATAAAATGCCGACATGGAATTCGAGGGGGCTTCGAGGCTCCCAGCTTGAGGAGGAGATCAACCGCACAAACGAGCTCTACCTGGAGCAGAACCTCTGCCTTGTCCAGAAGATCCCGACGCCGATCACACCCATCGACATCGACAAGGAATCCAGGCACATCACGCTTGCCTACTTCGAGCAGAAAAGTACCGTCGATTACATCGGCGTCGTGCAGGGGTATCCCCTGTGCTTTGATGCGAAGGAGAGCAAGACGACGACCTTTCCTCTGCAGAACATCCATCCCCATCAGGTGGACTTCATGGAGCGGTTCGAGAGGCAGGAAGGCATCGCGTTCTTTCTCATCTACTTCACCGGAATCAACGTCTACTGCTACCTGCCCTTCCGCCTGTTTGCCCCGTTCTGGGAGCGTATGGAGAGGGGCGGACGAAAGAGCATTCGTTTCGATGAACTGGATCAGACCTATGTTCTGCCCCACAGCCATGACGGGATCCTCGTTCCGTACCTCGAGATGATCAACAAGGATATCTCGGAACGGGATTGACCGGGGAAAGCACGGGCTGATATACTGGGACATTGGTTTGATATGCTAACACGTTACCATGATAAAGTGAGTAAAGGGTCTATGAATAACAAGAGACAACAGGAACTGCTGCACACCCCGGAGGGGGTATTCGATCACTACGGAAGAGATGCCGCCGAGTATGACACCGTCATGGAAGAGATGCTCTCTGTGATCCACAGCTTTGGCTATGAGAACATCAAGACGCCGGTCTTCGAGTTCTTCGATGTATTCTCGCGGGAAATCGGAACAACACCCTCGAGAGAGCTGTACAAGTTCTTTGACAAGGAGGGCAACACGCTGGTGCTTCGCCCGGACTTTACGCCGTCGGTGGCGCGCTGCGCGGCAAAGTACTTCATGGACGATACGAATCCCATCCGCTTCTGCTACAGCGGCAGGGCGTTCGTCAACACCTCTAACCTTCAGGGAAAGCTCAAGGAATCCTACGAGATGGGCGCGGAGCTCATTAATGAGGGCAGTGTCTACGCAGATGCGGAGATCCTCGCAAGCCTGATCAAAAGTCTTTTGTCGACCGGACTTACCAGGTTCCAGATTACCCTCGGAAACGTCGATTACTTCCGCGGGATCTGCGAGGCGGCGGGACTTTCGAAAGACATGGAGGCAGAGCTTCGCGATGTCATTTCCGCAAAGAACTACTACGCGGCGGAGTCGCTGCTTTTGAAGCAGGAGGTCGAAAAGACCTACACGGAGAAGTTCCTTCGCCTGACGAGCTTTGTCCGAAACGATGAAGACCTGGAGAAGGAAAAGGAAAGCGCACCGAACGAGCGCGCAAAGAGCGCGCTGCAGCGGCTCATTGACGTGTATCATCTTCTGGAGGACTACGGCCTCTCGGACTATGTCTCCTTCGACCTCTCGCTTCTTTCGAAGTATCACTACTACACGGGAATCATCTTCAAGGGATACACCTACGGTGTCGGAGATGCCGTTGCAACGGGCGGGCGTTATGATAAACTGCTCGGATACTTTGGCAAGGAGGCACCGGCCATCGGCTACATGATCAGCGTCGATACGCTCCTCGAAGCCCTGCGCATGCAGAAGATCACGATTCCCGTGCCGGAAGATCCGGTTGTCGTTACCTGGAAGGGTGACGGCTTCCGGGAAGCCCTGTCGAAGGCCGAGGCGCTTCGGAAGGCAGGGCAGCGCGTGATTCTTACGAAGGAGGAGGACTGACATGGAAGAGCTGACCATTGCACTAACCAAGGGCAGACTTGCCGACCGGACCATGGAGCTTCTGACAAAGGCCGGATATCCGTGCGAGGAGATGAAAGAGGACTCCAGAAAGCTCATCTTCCGCAACGAAGACCTGAAGATGAACTTCTTCCTCTCCAAGGGTCCCGATGTGCCGACGTATGTCGAGTACGGCGCGGCGGATATCGGGATTGTGGGTTCCGATATCATCATGGAGGAGCAGAGAAGAGCCTATGAAGTGCTGGATCTTCGCTTCGGAAAGTGCCGCATGTGCGTTGCGGGACCGGAGAGCGCAAGAGAGCTCCTTCAGCACCATGAGATGATCCGTGTTGCGAGCAAGTATCCGAACATCGCCCGCGACTACTTCTACAATACCAAGATGCAGACCGTTGACATCATCAAGCTCAACGGCAGCGTTGAGCTCGGGCCCCTCGTCGGGCTCTCCGATGTCATCGTGGATATCGTGGAGACAGGCTCCACGCTTCGGGAGAACGGACTGACCGTCCTCGAGACGGTCTGCGACATCTCCGCCCGCATGATCGTCAATCAGGTATCGATGCAGATGAAGGCGGAACGGATCACGAAGTTCATCAGTGATGTCCGGGCAGCGCTTTAAGGAGGCTTAAAAAGTGAAGATCACAGAGCTGACAAAGGAAAACAGACAGGAGCTGTTAAAGCTCCTGAAGGGCAGAAATCCCGCAAGCTACAAGCAGCAGCAGGCGGCGGTCGATGAGATCTTGAAGAACGTCGAGGAGAAGGGTGATGCGGCGATCTTTGACTACGAGGAAAAGTTCGACCACTGCCACCTGACAAAGGATACGATCAAAGTCTCCAAGGAGGAGATGGAGGAGGCGTACAGGAGCCTTGACCCGGAGTTCATCGAGGTCATGAAGCGCTCCGCCGCAAACATCCGCGCCTATCACGAGAATCAGAAGCAGACAAGCTGGATCACCACGAGGGACGACGGCGTGATTCTGGGACAGAAGGTCACCCCGATCGCGATCAGCGGCTGCTATGTCCCCGGCGGCAGGGCGGTCTATCCGTCCTCCGTTCTCATGAACATCATCCCGGCAAAGGTCGCGGGAGTCTCCCGGATCATCATGTGCACACCGCCAAATGCAGAGGGAAAGGCACCTGCGGGCTCTCTTGTTGCGGCGGACATCGCAGGTGCAGATGAGATCTACAAGGTCGGCGGCGCCCAGGCAATCGCCGCCATGGCGTACGGGACGGAGTCGATTCCGAAGGTTGACAAGATCACAGGCCCCGGAAACATCTACGTTGCCCTCGCAAAGAAAGCCTGCTTTGGCATCACCGGCATCGACTCCGTTGCAGGTCCCTCGGAGATCCTTGTCATCGCCGATGAGACGACAAATGCCCACTATGTGGCGGCTGATCTTCTCTCCCAGGCAGAGCATGATCCTCTGGCCTCCGCGATCCTTCTCACCACGTCGAGAAAGCTGGCAGAGGACATCAGTGACGAGATCGATAATTATCTCAAGACCCTCTCCCGTGCGGAAATCATCCGGCAGTCCCTCAACAACTACGGGTATCTGTTCGTCGGAGAGACGATGGACGACTGCATCGAGGCCGCAAACGAGATCGCAAGCGAGCACATGGAGATCGTGACAAAGGATCCCTTCGAGATCATGACAAAGATCCGGAATGCCGGAGCCATCTTCCTCGGCTCCTATTCGTCGGAGCCCCTCGGCGACTACTACGCGGGTCCGAACCACATCCTGCCGACCAACGGCACGGCCAGGTTCTTCTCGCCCCTTGGCGTCGATCAGTTCGTGAAGAAGTCGAGCATCATTTCCTACTCGAGAGATGCGCTGAAAGCCTGCCATAAGGATATCGAGATCTTTGCAAAGAACGAAGGCCTCACCGCACACGCAAACAGCATCGCAGTGCGCTTTGAGGGGGAGGAAGACAAATGAGCACAGCGCGTGAGGCTCAGGTAGAGCGAAAGACCGGGGAGACAAATATCAGCATCAAACTTGCCCTTGACGGCACCGGCCGCGCGAAGATCGACACCGGGATCGGATTCTTTGATCACATGCTGGACGCCTTCACGCGCCACGGCCTCTTTGACATGATCGTCAAGGTGGACGGGGATCTGAACGTTGACGGCCACCACAGCGTGGAGGACACCGGGATTGTCCTTGGCGAGGCGATCAGAGAAGCGGTCGGCGACAAGATCGGCATAAAGCGATACGGGTTCTTCACTCTGCCCATGGACGAGAGCCTTGTCACCTGTGCGGTGGATCTGTGCGGTCGGCCCTACTTTGTCTTTGAGGGCGAGGACAAAATTACGGCGCCGATGGTCGGGGACTTTGACACGCAGCTTGTCCGCGAGTTCTTCTATGCCGTATCCTACAGTGCCGGCATGAACCTGCACTTTGTGGTGCACTACGGCTCGAACGCGCACCACATCATCGAGGCGATGTTCAAGGCCTTTGCCAAGGCCCTGGACGGCGCTGTGACGAAGGATCAGCGCATCCTCGATGTTCTGAGCACGAAGGGAACCCTGTGATGGAAGAAAAGAAGATGATGCCTCAGGGACGATCCCGGAAGCCTGCCATTCCCTGGAGCGGGATCAAGCTCGGGCAGGATGGTCTGCTTCCCGTCGTCGTGCAGGAGTACGGCACCAATCAGGTCCTCATGGTGGCATACATGAATGAGGAGGCCTACAACAGGACCTTTGCGACGGGCATCATGACCTACTGGTCGAGATCGAGACAGGAGATCTGGGTCAAGGGGATGACATCGGGACATTTCCAGAAGGTCCACAGCCTGACCCTCGACTGCGATCTCGACACGCTTCTTGCCGTTGTCGATCAGACAGGCGCTGCCTGCCACACCGGGTCGCATTCCTGCTTTTTCAACCTCGATGCGGACTTTGATGCGCCGGAGCGCGGTTGACAACGAAAGATCGCAATCCTATGATGAAACGAGTGCCCGCAGGAGAAATGCCGGTGCTTAGTTGGAGGTTTATCGTATGAAATACAATTTCCGTCAGATCGAGCCGAAGTGGCAGAAGGCCTGGGAAGAGGCCGGAGCCTTCCGCGCGATCGATTTTGACAAGAAACCGAAGTGGTACGGCCTCGTAGAGTTCCCGTATCCGTCCGGTGCCGGCATGCATGTCGGCCACATCAAGGCCTATTCGAGCATCGAGGTGCTCTCGAGAAAGCGCCGCATGCAGGGCTACAACGTCCTGTTCCCGATCGGCTTCGACTCCTTCGGACTGCCGGCGGAGAACTACGCCATCAAGACGAATACTCACCCGCACGACATCACGGAGAAGAACATCGCTCACTTCTCGAATCAGCTGAAGAGCGTCGGCTTTTCCTTCGACTGGTCGAGAGTGATCGCAACCAGCCATGCGGATTACTACAAGTGGACGCAGTGGATTTTCCTGAAGCTCTTTGAGCACGGGCTGGTCTTCCGCTCGAAGACGCTTGTCAACTACTGCCCGCACTGCAAGGTTGTCCTCTCCAATGAGGACTCCCAGGGAGGCAAATGCGATATCTGCGGTTCCGAGGTTGTTCAGAAGTCCAAGAGCGTCTGGTTCCTTCGGATCACGGATTATGCGGACAAGCTCCTTGAAGGACTTGACCACGTGGACTATCCGGAATCCGTCAAGCAGCAGGAGGTCACCTGGATCGGCAGATCCGAGGGTGCCTTCGTGAACTTCACCCTGAAGGACACGGAAGACAAGCTCGAGATCTACACCACAAGGTGCGATACGCTCTTTGGCGTCACCTTCATGGTCATGGCACCGGAGCATCCGCTGCTCGACAAGTATAAGGAGAAGATCTCCAATTGGGATCAGGTCCTTGCCTACAGGTCTGAAGCGGCAAAGAAGACGGAGTTCGAGAGAACGCAGCTTGTCGTCAAGGACAAGACCGGTGTCAGGCTCGATGGCCTTACCGCCATCAATCCCATCAACGGGAAGGAGATCCCGATCTTCATTTCCGACTATGTCATGATGGGCTACGGCACCGGAGCCATCATGGCAGTGCCGGCACATGATCAGAGAGACTATGATTTCGCGAAGAAGTTCGGCTGCGAGATTATTCCTGTCATCGAGGGCGGCGACGTCTCGAAGGAAGCCTACACGGGCGACGGGAAGATGATCAACTCCGACTTCCTGAACGGCTACACCAACAAGAAGGACTCGATCAAGCGCATGCTGGAAGAGCTCTCCAGGACGGGTGTCGGCCACAAGGGCGTTCAGTACAAGATGAAGGACTGGGCGTTCAACCGTCAGAGGTACTGGGGCGAGCCCATTCCGCTGATTCACTGCCCGAATTGCGGCACGGTGGCGGTTCCATATGACGAGCTTCCGCTTCGCCTGCCTCCGGTCAAGAATTTCGAGCCAGGCACCGACGGCGAATCGCCGCTTGCAAAGGTTCCGGAATTTGTCAACTGCACCTGCCCGAAGTGCGGCGGCCCCGCAAAGCGCGAGACTGACACGATGCCGCAGTGGGCCGGTTCCTCCTGGTACTTCCTTCGCTTCTGCGATCCGCACAATGACAAGGCCTTCGCAGACCGGAAGAAGATCGATTACTGGATGCCGGTCGACCAGTACAACGGCGGCATGGAGCACGTGACAAGACATATGCTCTACTCGAGGTTCTGGCATCACTTCCTCTATGACATCGGAGAGGTCAATACCCCGGAGCCTTATGCAAAGCGCACCTATCAGGGCATGATCCTCGGAGCCGACGGCGAGAAGATGTCAAAGTCCAAGGGCAACGTGGTCGATCCGGTGGATATCGTGGAGCAGTACGGTGCGGATACGCTGCGCACCTACGTGCTGTTCATGGGCGACTACGGTTCCGCGGCACCCTGGAGCGATGAATCCCTGAAGGGCTGCAAGCGCTTCCTGGACCGCGTGGCGAACCTGACGGATATTGCGACGGCAGAAAAGGAAGACCCGAAGATCGATGCCCTGGTCAACAAGACCATCCGCAAGGTCTCCGATGACACCGAGAACATGAAGTTCAACACCGCGATCGCAGCGCTGATGAGCCTCATCAACGAGTTCCAGAAGGCGGGACAGATCACGAAGCAGGATCTGATCACCTTCATCAAGCTCCTGTCTCCGTTCGCCCCGCATCTTTGCGAGGAGATCTGGCAGTTTGAGGGCATGAACCCCGACGGAAAGACGTTCTGCACGCTGTCCTCCTGGCCGGAATATGACGAGGCCAAGACCAAGGACGCCACGGTAAAGATCGGCGTTCAGGTCAACGGCAAGGTGCGCGGCGTCGTCGAGATCGCTGCGGACTGCGCAAGGGACGAGGCACTTGCTGCCGGCAAGGCCGAGCCGAACGTTGCCCGGTATCTGGAAGGCAAGAATCTTGTCAAGGAAATCTATGTGCCCGGAAAGATCCTGAACTTCGTCGTGAAGTGAGGAATCCGTAAGGCGTTACGCCCCTGCAGTGCCAAAGCTGCAGGGGTGTTTGTGCGCCCGGCGGGCGCACGCTCTAATGGGTGAAAGTCCCTAACTCGCCCGGCAGTGGGAAGAGTACAGCCGAAGCCAAGGGCGTTAACGTGAG
>OMXP01000129.1 GCA_900315055.1 uncultured Lachnospiraceae bacterium | reverse complement strand
CTGCTTCTTCGGCTTCTCTCCAGTGCCAGACGGCATACTGGAAAGCGGAGAAGAAGTCGGCTGATTCAGCTGCGCTTCAATTGCGGCCTGACGGTTCAGTCGGTCGATCTCCTTGGTGAGATCCGTGATCTCCTTCTCCATGCGGTCATAAGTTGCATCATCTTCCGCAGAGAGAACACCGTTCTCTCCTCTGTGAGCTTCGAGGAAGGACTTCGCTGCCTCCCACGCTCTTGCTCTCTTTGCAATCAAATCCTGTACGTTCATATGTGTTTTCCTCCTCACATCATTGTGCGCAGCAGATTCAGACGATCCATGAGAGCATCCACGCTCCGGCCTTCCTCTGCTTTACTGATTACTGCGTAGTGTTTCTTCACCTTGTTGGTGAAATCAGCCGCCATCTGGCGACTGGAATAAAGGAATCCTGTGTGGATCAAATCCTTGTCCTTCTTCTCAGGATCCTCGGATTCCTGTGCCGGCTGATCTTCCTGTTCCTTGGATTTCTCCGGCTCTTTCTCATCCGGATCACCCTCGTCCGGCGGTCTCATCATCCATGAGCTTTGAGAGCTTGTTCTTGGAAAGACCGGTCTTCTTCACGTAGGCATTCAGGATGGAATCCTTCACGGAGTCCAGCATGGAAATCGCCTGCGCGAGATCATCCTTGTCGCCCATCGCCATCGTGGACGGGTTATGGATCATCAGCATCGAAACCGGACTGACAAGGACTTCATCTCCTGCCATTGCAATGACCGATGCTGCCGATGCGGCAAGGCCGTCGATCTTCACTGTGACCTTGCCAACATAGGACAGAAGCATGTTGTATATCTGTGCTGCCGCCCAGACATCTCCACCCGGCGAGTTGATCCAGACCGTGATCGGTCCTTTCCCGGAATCCAGATCGGACTTAAAAAGAGCCGGAGTGACGTCATCGTCAAACCAGCTCTCAGAAGCGATGGTCCCGTTCAAAAACAGCGTGCGTTCCGCAAGATCCGGATCTTCTCCATCCGGTGCTTTATTTCGCACCCACTTCCAAAACTTGTTCATGAGTTCCTCCTTCCCCTTTTGCGGGGTTTTGTATTTTTGGTATCTTCCTCCGGCTCCTGTTCCTGCTCAGTCTCTTCCTGCTTCTTCGGATCATCTTGTTCTGATGAATCATCGCCACCGGAAGCACTCTGGTAGGCAGCCCCTGCGCTCCGGAGAGGCGTCATGCTGCCGTTCACGAGAAACAGGTTGCCGCCTTCCTCATCCGGAACAAGATCCATGTTCTCCAAGCGCCGGACATCATTTACGCACATAAAACCGTTGCTGATGCCAGTCGCATAGCCCTGCATGCGGGAAGCGTAATTACCGCGGAGCAGTCCATCCACGTTGAACCTCGCGTAGTAGATCTTCTTCTCTTCCGGGGTGAGAAGCGACCGGGAGATCGCGGACTCGATTCGGGTCAGCCAAGGCTGCAGGCTGTAGGTCACGAATTCGAGCGACTGTTCCTCGATGTTCGAAAAAGTCGCGTGTTCGAGGTCGCCTATCATATGGGGAGGTACCCGGAAGATTCGGGCGATCTCATCGATCTGGAACTTTCTCGTATCGAGGAACTGTGCCTCCTGCGGATTGATGGAGATTGGCGAATACTTCATCCCCTCTTCGAGAACGGCTACCTTTCCGGCGTTCTGGCTGCCGCCGAATGCTGCCTGCCAACTGTCTCTCACCTTCTCCGGATCCTTCAGGATACCCGGATGCTCGAGGACACCGGAAGGCGCTGCTCCGTTCTCAAAGAACTTCGAGCCGTATTCCTCACAGGCCATCGAGAGCCCGATCGAGTTCTTTGCCATCGCAATCGGACTGTATCCGACAAGGCCATCGAAACCGAGCCCCGGGATCTGCATCACCTCATGGGGAGAGAGCTTTACGATCGTCTCCTTCATCGTCGGCGCATCGGATCCCTTGGACCAGAGGTACTGGTAATAGATGTGCCCGTTCTCATCGCGGTCCACGGTCATGCGGTTTGGCATCAGAGGATACAGCGCTGTGACTTCTCCCTTGCCGTTTCGGATGATCTGCACAAAGCCATTACCCCACAGAAGAAGGTGTGTCATGAGGGTCTCCCAGAAGGAATAGGCTGTCATCTCCTCGTTCGGCTCGCTATGGAGAAGGAAGTACAAAGGATGGTCCGTTGCCTTTACCTTGCTGCCATCCTCTTCTTTGTAGAGGGTGACCTGCATGGAGCTTCGCTCTGTCACGGTCTTCCCGGAAGAAGTATGTCCGTAATAAGCCCGGTACACGCTCCCGGATGTCATATCCTGCGGATCCGCTCTCACCTTCCTTCTGTGGAATAAATCCTTAAATCCCATCGATTACTCCTCCATCAAAATGTGATCAGCCCACGACTGTCGTAAACACTCTCTGCATGTTCCTGCCGGATACAGCGATCCAGCGCCATGATTGCAGCGACGATACCGTCGATTTTTTCAGGCGATTTTGCCTTCGTGGGCTTCACGTTGTCAGCTGCGTCTCGATCAACCACCACGTTCAGAGCCATCCACTTAAGGACCGGATTGCCGCCGTGGATGATCTTTCCCTCCATCATCAGCTTGTAGAACTCTTTCGTAGGAGGGGACATATCCTTAAATCCCTGCCCGAAGGGAATCATTGTCATCCCATCGTCCTGCAGGTTAATGATGAGCTGGGTCGCATTCCAGCGGTCGACTGCAATCTCCTTGATGTTGTAGATCTTGTAGAGGTCGAGGATAAACTTCTCGATAAAATTGTAGTCGATCACATTTCCTTCGGTCGCTTTCATGTATCCCTGCTTCACCCACACATCATAGGGGACTGATGCCCGGCGCACCCGGATCGGAATCGTGTCTTCCGGTACCCAGAAGAACGGAAGGCAGATGTATTTCTCCGTCTCGTCTCTCGGCGGGAACATCAATACCAGCGCGGTGATATCTCCGAAAGGTCGAGACCGCCGTAGCACTCCCTTCCCCGGAGGCTGTCCAGATCAATCGGCTCATTGCCCTGATCAAAGACCTGCTCCGGAATGAAGGCGGTCGTACTGGATACCCACATATTAAGTCGGAGCTGCTTAAACACCGCTTCCTCTGCCGGATTCTCCATCGCCTCGTGGTAATGCTCCCGGACACGCTCAATGTCGATCGTCTGCCCGAGACTTGGATTTGCCTTATACCAGTTCTTCTCATCGTGCCAGTCTTCTCCTTCTTCCAGTCCATAGACGACTGGATAAAAGGTATGATCCACGCGCTGTCCGGAAAGGATATCTTTTGCCTTCTGATGCAGCTCGTAGCAGATTGAATTCTTATCTGTACCCGCCGTTGTAATAAGGAAATACAATGGCTGTTCACGTGCATCACCAGACCCTTGTGTGAGTACATCGAAGAGTCTTCTAGTGGGTTGCGCGTGAACCTCATCGAACACAAGCCCGGATACATTCAAGCCGTGTTTCGTTCCTACCTCTGCCGAAAGCACCTGGTAGAATCCAGCGTTTGAGTAGTTCACAATCCGCTTACTTGCAGCCATGATCTTAGAGCGCTTCAAAAGCGCCGGTGTCATGTTTACCATCTGATGAGCAACATCAAAGACAATGGATGCTTGCTGCCGGTCTGCCGCAGCACCATAGACTTCAGCAGACGGCTCGTTGTCTGCATAGAGAAGATACAAAGCCACCGCAGCAGCAAGCTCTGACTTTCCATTCTTCTTTCCGATTTCGATGTAAGCTGTCCGGAACTGCCGGTTCCCGTCGGGCTTCACGATCCCAAAGAGATCCCGGATGATCTGTTCCTGCCACGGAAGGAGCCAGAAACGCTTTCCGGCCCACTTACCTTTGGTGTGTCGGAGCATCTCGATGAACTTCACCGCCCGGTCTGCTTTCGATGCATCATAATGAGACGTCGGCAGCATGAACCGGGTTGGCTGATAGTCCGTGAGCTTTGGCATATCCTCAGGACGTTCCTCCATTACGGATCACCTCCTAAGAGCTCGTCCATCTCATCACCCGGGCTTGTTTTTCCGGCATCCGCAATCAGCCGCGATCTCGATGCCGGAGTCAGACCGAACTCCGTCGCAAACTTTCCCATCTGCTTCATATAGGTCTGAGCGATCGACACCTGCGGGACCTGCTGCCAGTATCCGGAAGGCGTTCGCACGATCGAACCGTGCTGGCTGATGAACTCCTCTGCTTCCTTCCATCTGGCGTAGGACTGACAGTATCCAGCGAAGGCTGCCATGTCGACTTCTGTAAGGATTCCAAGAGCCTCCATCTTCTTCGCCAGCCGGTGCCATTCCTTTCTGGCATCTTTATCGAGCCACTTCGGACAGGCAGGTGCTTTCCGCTCTGGCTTTGGCTCGTTCTCATTCAATTTTCTTTTTCCCGGATTTCCTTCCAGCTCCTTGATTGCTGTTGGGGTCGGCTTTCTTCCTCTGGTCGCCATAGGGAACACCTCCTTTCTGTCCATCAAAAAAGGACCGCCGAAGCGATCCCGTCCCATGTGGTATGTATGTGTACGAGAGAAAGAGCCGTTTGGCTCCCTCCCGGAATATGCTTTTTTAGTTCAGGCTGTGCAGGATAGCTGCCACCGCAAGCTGTGCGTTTTCCGTTTCCGGCTCGATATCCCATCCTCTGTCGTATCTGGCAACCGGGAAGTCGCAAAGGCGAATCTCAAGCTTACTGATCTTGCCGCCCTCAATGCCGTATTCCTCACTTGGCTCTCCGTAGACCTTTGCGCAGTAGGTGAATGTCTGGTTCCCGATCTTAATGCTTCCTTTGTTCCACATGGTTTTTGTCCTCCGTTTTCTTGGTGTGCCTTTTCCTTTGGCATGTACATATATCACTCTGCGCCGGGTATATAGCAAGGAGAATCGACGAATATATGTCACAAAGATCGGTCTTGGAATCAGTGTATCCTGTACGAGGAAGAGGCCCCGGTGTGGGGCTTCCTCCTTTGCCGTTTTCAGTTCAGGATCATCTTGAAGGCGTGGCCCTTTTCGTAGCCGTTTCCGAAGAAGTCCTTCCTGAGGTTGACCTCGACCATCTCGCCGATCGTGCAGCCTGCCTCTTTGAAAAGCCAAAGCGTCTCGACCGCGTCGGTTGCCCGGCAGGAGTAGGTGAAGGCCTTGATTCCGTTCTCCTTCATGCAGGCGGTGAGGGCTTCCACATCCCTGTCCCAGATGATGTCGTCGAAGTTTAAAATCTCGTTCTCGTTGTCTCTTGATTTCTCGTAGGCTCTGTAGATCTTGTGGGCGATGTCGCCCATCTCGTCTATCCTGTCCTCTGCTGCCTTCGCCGTATCTCTTGCGGCGTCCCTGCCCTCGGCGGTGGTGGCTTCTGCATAAGATTTCTTTGCTTCTGCGATGCGGTTGTAGGTTTCTTCAAAAATGTTCGTCATAGCTTTGTCCTCCTTGCTTTGTGCTTGTCTTGTTTGCCTTTCCCTTTGGCATGTACATATATCACTCTGAAGCGCTGTGATAGCAAGGAAATGTAGACCATAAACTGCACAAAATTCTTGTGCGGAAACTGTGTATCTTAGACTTCGCCCTTCATGATGAAGGTCACATAAGATTCCTTGTGCTCCTCGATAAAGCTCACCAGCTCGTAATACTCGTGGTCAAAGGCAAGACGCTGAACCATCGGTACATCCAGCATGTTCGTCTCACCGGAATCTCGGATCGCCATCAGCTGATCGCGTACCGTCTGTGTAAACTCTGGAACCAGTGACCGGCAGCAATCCATTCCGTAGGCTACACTTAAGCCGCTGCCGTTGTCCCAGCGGACCATAATGGATCCGGCATCATCCACACCAACGACGGTGCCTTTCGTGCCGATCGGCGGTGCCTGTACATCGTCCATCTGAAGGAGCTCCACCCGGGTTCCTGCCGGGTAGTGCTCACGAAGGTTTCGAATCACTTCTTCGCTTGGGAATCTCATTCTGCCACCTCCTCATTCTCTGCTGCTTTCTTTTTGGGAGCGCCATTTCGGAAAGCGGAACTTCCGGAGAGGTTCTTGAGCAGGATCTTCCGGGCTGCCTTGAAGTCTGGTCCAATAAAGCCCATCCGAAGAAGCCAGGTCCGCATGGCGTACTTCTCGTTGTCCGTTTCCACCGGCCTCTTGCTTGCATGCTTCAGCTCCTTCGAGAGCTTGCAGAGCTGAGCGATGAAGATCGTGTAGGCTTTCGTCTCTTCCGGCGTCAGCTCCCGGTCGAACCAGGGGAACTCAACCTTTTCATCCGTAAAGCGGATGCTGGTGTCCGTGACCCCGAGTGCCTTCTTGATCAGGCTGTCCTTCGCGCTGATGAGGTTCAGAAGAGTTCCGATGTTTGCGGAATCCACCGGGAGAATGATCGTAAGCGAAGGCTTCTCATCTTCTGGTTCATTTTCGGCAGGAGCTTCCGTCTGCTCTTCTGGCTCCTGCTCAGGCTGTTCTGCTGCAGTGCTTTCGACGGTGTCCTGCTCATCTTCAGCGGTGAATCCTTTCTCTTTCAGGGCTTCCATTACCTTCTGCATTTTCTCCTCATCTTCGCAGCTGACCCCGCCGTCCTTGTCGACCGTGATGTCTCCGATCTCGTAGGCGCAGGTCGGTACGAACTTGTACTCGGCCTTCTCTCCGGT
Source organism: uncultured Lachnospiraceae bacterium (assembly GCA_900315055.1). Taxonomy (GTDB): domain Bacteria; phylum Bacillota; class Clostridia; order Lachnospirales; family Lachnospiraceae; genus CAG-791. The sequence goes on along the minus strand of OMXP01000129.1, from coordinate 776 downwards.
GATCTCGGCGATTGCGTTCACCAGTTCTTTTCTCTCTTTTCCTGTCCTGTTGTAGTTTGCTCTCATGGCTGTGTGCCTCCTTTGTTTTGGTAGTACATACATCACTCTGAGGCGCTGTAATAGCAACTGATATCAGCAGGAATTATGAACAAAGATCTGCCGTAGCTTTTGGAAGATGAGCACATGCTCATGAACGCTCCTCCGGCGGCATTACCGCGACTGCTTCCTCGAGGGTAAGCTTCTGGCCGTCACGGATAAGATAGATATCTGCACTCTCACCTTCATCCTCGAGTGCCTTCTTGAATCGCATCACCTCGACGTCCACAAATTTCGGCTCCAGCTCGATACCGTAGGCGATCCTTCCAAGCTGCTGGCAGGCAATCAGTGTCGTGCCAGATCCCATGAACGGATCGAGGACAAGGCTGTTCGTCTGGGTGCACTGCTGGATCAGATACGCGATGAGGGGCACTGGCTTTGCGTCCGGGTGATCATAGCCCTCCTTCTTCGAGGACTTGATTCTGGGGAATTCAAATACAGTCGTCTGTTTTTGGTCCCCATACCAGATATGCTTGCCCTTCCGCTTCCAGCCCCAGATGATCGGCTCGTGGATGTACTTCCAGTCTGTCCGCGTAAGCACCAACCGGTCCTTCTTCCAGACAAGACCCGCGCCCACCTTGAAGCCAGAATCCTCGAAGGCGTCATGGAAGATCCGTGCCTTGGACGTCGCATAGAATTCATAGATGGACGCATCATCTGCCATAGACTCATACATCCCG
>OMXP01000016.1 GCA_900315055.1 uncultured Lachnospiraceae bacterium | reverse complement strand
CCTGATACACGATTGTCGACATCTGAGTGTCTCCTTTCTTATAGCTAATATTATACACGTCTTAACTAGCGTTGTCAACAGTGAATAGCTAAGATTAACAGTTTATGTATTAGCTATGCAAAAGTCAGAAAAATCAGGCACCCCATATGGAGTGCCTGATGCCAATTTAGCCTATTCGGTTAGGCCGTGAACTGTAACAGAAGATCCGGGCAGGGCGGTGAGACAAAGCTGTCTGAAGGCCTTCCGGTGTTCGTTGACTTTCCCCTCTTCCCTGTCCTATGATGCTATCAGCAACTGCACAGCAGGCTCACGGCACAGGCGTCGTTCCCTGAGGCCGGAGCCTGCTTTTTTTGCCGGAAGGAATGTCATGAACATCTTCGATATCATCGGGCCCGTGATGGTCGGGCCCTCCAGTTCTCACACGGCAGGCGCGGTCCGCATCGGACAGGTCTGCAGAAAGCTTCTGGGGGAGGAGCCGGTTAAGGCAAGGATCCTTCTCCACGGCTCGTTCCTTGCCACCGGGCAGGGACACGGCACGGACCGGGCGCTCGTCGCGGGGCTTCTTGGCCTTGCCGTGGACGATCCGTCCATCCCGAGGTCTCTCGAGATTGCAAAAAAGAAAGGACTTGAGGTTACCTTCGGCCGCGTGGATCTCGGGGAGGAAGCCCACCCGAACTCCGTCAAGATGTACCTTACCGGGTGTGACGGCAAGGAGCTTGAGGTCGTCGCCTCCTCCGTCGGCGGCGGGCGGATCCTCGTCAACGAAATCGACGGCCTTGCCGCGAACTTCTCCGGCGACTTCCCGACTCTCATCGTCCACAACCTCGATCAGCCGGGACATGTGGCGGAGGTGACGAGCATGCTGCAGCACAAGTACGTGAACATCGCCACCATGCAGCTCTACCGCTCCGGCCGGGGCCAGAACGCCGTCATGGTCATCGAGTGCGACCAGGAGGTCCCGAAGGAGGGCATCGACTGGCTTCGCCATCTCGAGGGAATTGTCAAGGTGACCTACTATTCAAAGGAGAGCCATGTTTGAATCGCTGGAAGAGATCGTGAGGATCTGTGAAGAAGAGGGAAAGGAATTTCCCGAGGTGGTCCTGTCCGAGGACTGTCAGGAAGAGGGGATGTCAAAAGAGGATTCCCGCTCCATGATGCAGGGAATGCTTGATGCCATGCGGCAGGCGGACATTGACTATGACCCGAAGCTTAAATCCAAGAGCACGCTGGTCGGATCAGAGGCGCCGCTCCTTGAAAAGCGCTACCAGGATAAGGCCATGCTCTCCGGGGACTTCATGAGCCGGTGCATGATCCGGGCTCTCAAAATGGCGGAGTCCAACGCCTGCATGAAGCGCATCGTCGCCGCTCCCACCGCGGGCTCCTGCGGCGTATTGCCCTCGGTGCTCCTCTCCTATCAGGAGACAAAGGGCACGGACGATCAGGAAATCGTCCGTGCCCTGTATGTGGCTGCCGGTGTCGGCGGTGTCATTGCCCGCCGTGCCTCCATCTCGGGTGCCGAAGGCGGCTGTCAGGCTGAGATCGGCGCCGCCTCAGCGATGGCAGCTGCTTCCCTTGCCTTTCTCGAAGGCGGAAGCGCGAAGGTCTGCTGTGAGGCTTCTGCCCTTGCCTTGAAGGGGCTCCTCGGCCTTACCTGCGATCCCGTCGCGGGCCTTGTCGAGGTTCCCTGCGTCAAGAGAAATGTCCTTGGCGCCGTCAACGCGGTATCCTGTGCCGACATGGCTCTTTCCGGGATCGAAAGCCGCATTCCGCCCGACGAGGTGATCGATGCGATGAAATCCATCGGACATGCGATGTCACCCTCTCTTCGGGAGACCGGAAACGGTGGCCTTGCGATGACGCCCACCGGTCAGAAAATCCGCGAGGATCTCACCCCTCAAGATATTCTCTGAGTTTTGCCGCATCCTTGGATTTCAGGATTCTTCGGAAGGCGTGCACCTCGATCTGGCGCACTCTCTCCTTTGTGACGCCGAGTTCCTTCCCGATCTCCTCGAGGGTGCGCGGCGCTTTTCCGTCAAGGCCGTACCGCTCCCGCACGACATACCTCTCCCTCTCCGGGAGATGGTCCACCGCCGTGTTCAGGTCCTTCTTCATCCCCTCTTCGAGGATGCCGGTGGCAGGCCCCCCGTCGGGATCGGCCACAAAGTCGCCGAGCTCCCCGTCTCCGTCGTCCTCCCGGTTTGTCGGGGTGTTGAGGGACGTGGTGTCCGCCTGCATCTGGCGAAGCTCCAGGATCCGGTCCTGGGTCGTCGAGAGCTCCTTTGCAAGCTCATCATCCCCCGGCTCCCGGCCAAGCTTCTGGGTAAGTTCCTTCTCCGCCTTTCTCATGCGGCTTAAGACCTCCACCATGTGCCCCGGAATCCTTATGGTGCGGGACTGCTCCTCAATCGCCCGGCGGATCGTCTGCCGGATCCACCAGATCGCATAGGTGGAGAACCGGTTGTTGCGGCGGTAGTCAAATTTCTCCACCGCATGCATGAGCCCGATGTTCCCCTCCTGAATAAGATCCATGATGGTCAGGTTCGAATTTCTCCTGTCATAGCGCTTGGCAACGGAGATCACAAGACGAAGGTTTGCCTGTGTCAGGGTATCCCGCGCATCCTTCCCGTCCGCGCTGATTTTTGTGAGCTCGTCCTCTGTCTTCCCGATAAAATCCGCCTTCCGGTCCGAAAGTACATCAGAAGATACCGTGGTGATCCCCGCAAGATCCTCTTCCGTAACCGCTTCCTTTACCCCGTTCTTCAGGAGCGCGTACGCAATCTGACCGCTCTCCACCCTCTTTGCAAGGTCCAGTTCTTCCTGCGCCGTAACGCGCGGATACCTTGCAATTTCATGGCAGTAGCTGCGATAGGTATCACCGAGAGCTCCCGATTCCGCAACGCCGCGTGTCAGCTCCTCGTCCTTTTCCTCGAGGATCTCCTTTTCCAGAGTCTCCTCGTCTTCTTCCTCTTCTTCCCCGAACGGCAGTTCCTCTTCCGGGGATTCCTGTTCCAGATCTTCGAATTCCTTTTCGTCTTCCATAGGTCCCGCCTTTCCCGATGAAAAAAAGAAGTCCGCAGCCAAAGCTGCGAACTCCTCACCTGCTGCATCCTATGATACCACAGATCCTTATTTTTCGTCAGTCCAGATAGTCCTTGAGCTTCTTTGCCCTGCTCGGGTGGCGGAGCTTCCGGAGAGCCTTCGCCTCGATCTGGCGGATACGCTCACGCGTGACGCCGAACTCCTTGCCGACCTCCTCGAGGGTCCTTGCCCTGCCGTCGTCAAGACCGAATCTCAGGCGCAGGACCTCCTGCTCCCGTACGGTGAGGGAACTCATCGCCTGAGCCAGCTGTCCCTTGAGGCTCGAATAGGTCGCCGCATCCGCAGGTCCCACGGTCTTGTCGTCGGAGACGAAATCTCCGATCTGGGAATCCTCCTCGTCGCCGACCGGCGTATCGAGGGAAACCGGCTCCACTGCGATCTGCTTGATCTCGGAGACCTTCTCCTCGGTGATGCCCATCTCATCGGCAACTTCCTTGTCGGTGGGCTCTCGTCCGAGGGCGGTCGTCAGCGTGCGGATCGTCTTGATGTACTTGTTGATCGTCTCCACCATATGGACCGGGATGCGGATGGTTCTTGCCTGGTCCGCAATCGCACGGGTGATCGCCTGGCGGATCCACCAGGTCGCATAGGTCGAAAACTTGAATCCCTTGCGGTAGTCGAACTTCTCCACCGCCTTCATCAGACCCAGGTTTCCTTCCTGGATCAGATCCAGGAACGTCATCCCGCGGCCGACATATTTCTTTGCAATCGAGACGACAAGGCGAAGGTTCGCCTCGGCGAGCTCGTTCTTTGCATCCTTGCCATCCATCTGATCATCGAGGAGCTGCCGCTTCGTCTTTCCGGTGAATTCTGCCGCCTTCTCGTCGCGGATCTCATCGATTCCCTCAACGGAATCGAGCATGTCCGCCGTGACCGTTGGCTCCTTGGCATCATCATCGATGTCCGTGAAGCTCTCCTTCAGGATCTGCTCGGCGATCGTTCCGTTCTCGATGCGCTTTGCGATCTCGATCTCCTCCTCCGCGGTCAGGAGCTTGACGCGGCCGATCTCCTTCAGGTACATCCGGACCGGATCCTCGGTGTTTGCGTAATCGGAGGCATCGATGTTCAGGTCCTGCTCGTTCTCGGTCTCCTGCTCCTCGTTCTCGATCATCATGAGCTCGTCATTGAACGAGTCCTCCTGATCTTCGTCGGTGAACACGACCTCCTTGTCATCTTCCTGATCGTCCATCTCCAGCACGTCAATCTGATTGGACTCGAGATAGGTGTGGACGCTGTCCATCTGCTCGGACGAAAGATGGAAGACCGCAAGTCTGGACTCAATGTCTTCACTGGTGAGCGTGTTGTGGTTCTTGGCCGCCAGCTGAATCAGCGAGGCCAGTGCGGCCCTCATCTGCTCCTCGCCGGAAAGAGATGCTCCCTCTTCCTGATCTGCTGCGGTTTCTCTGATGTTTTTCTCTGCCATCCTGTATGAACCCCTTTCTCGCGCAAAAAAAGCTCATGCTAAAGTCCGAGAAAACAGACTTTCCATGAGCCTAGAAGTATAACGCAACTGTGTTTTAAGGTCAAGACACGCTGGGATTTTCGATGAGGTCTTCGGGCAGAACCGCGCCGCCTGTTTCCCGTTTCTCTTCCGTTCTGCAGGAGAGATCCAGGGTCACACTGCCAAGGGACTTCTCCGAGAGCAGATCTTCCATGGTGATTCCGGCGAATGTCGTCTCCAGAGCGTGCTCAATTGCGCACAGCTTTGTGTGCACGTTGCAGGGGTGCTGCTTCTTTTTCACCCACTCGCACTCATACCCGTTCTCGACGCAGGCAGAGACAAAGCAGCGGTCATCGAGTGCACGGAGCACAGTAAGAAGCGTGATGTCAGACGGCTTCCTGATCAGCTGGCAGCCGCCGCGCACACCGCTGTAGGTGCGGAACAGTCCGGCATCCCGGAGCTTCCGGATGATCTGATAGGCAAACTTCCAGGGGATCTCCTCTTCCTGGCAAAGCGGCTTCATCGAATGGATCTCCCCGTCCTGCATCGCGCGGATCAGGCGGATCGAATAATCAACTTCCCTGGTGATGATCATGGAGAACTCTGACACCTCCCTTACTACGGAATAAATTTTACAAAGGCAGGAACGGCCCTGTCAATGAGAACCTTTAGATTTGTTGTACACTTTTCGTTCCCCTGTCAGAACAGGGAGAGCTGTTGATAATCCGTTTGGGAGACAAGAGACGGTCCTTCCATGCCGCAGATCGTCTCTGCGCCTTCCTGCGAGAGAAGAAAGGTTCCTGCCTTTGCCGCATCCTCTGCAATCACCGGCATGCGATCATGCACCGGGGACACCTGTTCGTTCGCCTTCCTTGTCAGGATCACGAAGCGATATTTCCCGTCAAAGAGGTCACAGAAGCCGCAGAGAAAGAACGGCCTGTGATCCTTTTCTTCAAAGGTAAATTTCTCCTTCTGCCTGTTCCACTCGTAGAAGTGCCCTGCGGGAAACAGGGCGCGGCAGGATTCAAATCCGTGACGGAAGAGTCTCTTATCCCTGACGCTCTCCGCTCTTGCATTGATGATCACCTGCTTTCCGTCAAAGGACGGGTATCCCCAGGTGATCGGGGTAAGAACAAGAGAGCCTTTCTCCGGGCCAAGGACCAGCGCCGGCGCCGTCTTAGTCGGGACGATGTCCGTGGGCTCAAACTCATCTGTCTCATCGGAAAGGAGAAGCCCCATCTCTTCTGCGGCTGTCAGAGCAAAGCGCTTTGCATCCGGATCAATGTAGAATCTTGCGCACATGTCAGTCGGTCTCCTTCACCAGAGCATAGGCAAGGCGGCGTCTTCTTGCCCTTGCGATGTTCATCGCAACGCCGCAGATCACCCAGGAGATCGGGTAGACGACAAGAAGGACCTCGATGCTGTGGAAGGCGCGGAACACGGTCCAGATCCAGACAAGGCGGAACACGCAGGATCCCAGCATCGTGATGATCGCAGGCGTCAGAGAATCCCCCATGCCCCGCATGCTGCCGCCCGGCATCTCATAGGTGCCGGTCAGTAGCTCGAGCATGCCGATGCAGAGAAGCCGGATATACGCATAGTGCTTGACGGCATCGTCCGTCGTAAAAATGAGAATGAAGGCTCCCTTTCCGAGATAGAACACCGTGGAGAGGGCAAGCGTTGACAGAAGGCCGATGACAAGGCAGATCCTAAGGATCTGATCGCAGCGCTTCTTCTTTCCCGCAGCAAAGTTCTGGCTTGTGAAGGTCGTCGTTGCCTGGGAAAAGCCGTTGATGATGAAGTAGCACATGAACTCGAAGTTCTGGGCCGCGGTGTTGCCGGCGATGCAGTCGGCGCCGAAGCTGTTGATGCCGGACTGGATCACGACGTTCGAGAGAGAGAACACCATGCCCTGAAGTCCCGCCGGGGCGCCGATGGCGATGACCTTTTTCAGGATCTGTCCGTGAATCTTCAGCTTCCGGAAGGACAAATGGAACAGCCCGGTATCCCTGACGAGAAAGCTCATGACAAGCACCGCGGAGATCGCATTCGAGATCACGGTCGCCGTCGCAACGCCGGCAACGCCCATGCCAAATCCCGCGACAAAGACGATGTTCAGCACGATGTTCACAAGGCCGGAGATGATGAGGACGATGAGCGGCCTTGTGGAGTCCCCGCGGGCACGCAGGATGGATGATCCGAAGTCGTACAGCAGAAGGAAGGGCATCGTGAGGAAATAGATGCGAAGATACAGCGTTGCAAGCGGCAGGACCTCGTCCGGGGTGGACATGAGAAGGAGCAGGTTCGGGGCGATGATCTCCCCGAGTGTCAGTACAATGCAGCCGGAGAGGAAGGCCGTGAGAACGCTCGTGTGGACGGCATCGCTGATCTTCTCCTTCTCTCCGCGCCCGATGAGGGATGCGATGACGACGTTCGTACCGAGGGAGAGGCCGGAAAACAGGCTGACCAGGAGGTTGATGAGGGCGGCATTGCTCCCGACGGCTGCCATCGCCGTGGAGGAGTCAAAGCGCCCGACCACCGCAAGGTCCGCCGAGTTGAACAGCTGCTGCAGAATGCTCGCGAGGGCAAGCGGCAGGGCAAAGCGCACGATCTTCCCGGCAAGGGGACCGTGCAGCATATCGATCTGATTGGAGTGTTTCTTCATAAGAAATGTTCATCCTTTCTCACGGAGCGTATGGTAAGCCAAAACCGCACTGCCTTCAAGGAACACCTTCTATCCGGTGTCGTGACAAAGCACGGGGCAGAACCTATAATCAGCAGGAAAGATCCTGTTACAAAACAAGGAGGAGTCCCATGCTGGAAGGAAAGACCGTACTGCTTGGCGTGACCGGCAGCATTGCCGCCTATAAGATCGCATCTCTTGCGAGCGCACTGAAGAAGAAGGGTGCTAACGTCATCGTTCTCATGACACAGAACGCCACAAACTTCATCAATCCGATCACCTTTGAGACGCTGACCGGCAACAAGTGCCTTGTCGACACCTTTGACCGGAACTTCAAATTCAGCGTGGAGCATGTATCCATCGCAAAACAGGCAGACGTCTGCCTCATCGCCCCGGCAAGCGCCGATGTCATCGGAAAGATGGCAAACGGCATCGCGGATGACATGCTGACCACCACGGTCCTTGCTCTTACCTGCCCGGTGATCGTTTCCCCTGCGATGAACACCCGCATGTACAAGAATCCCATCGTGCAGGACAACCTGAAAAAGCTCGCTTCCTACGGCTTTGAGATTCTGACCCCCGCATCGGGCTACCTTGCCTGCGGGGATACCGGAGAGGGAAAGATGCCGGAGCCGGAAACGCTTCTTTGTGCCATCGAGCACGCAGCAGGTGCCAATAAAGACCTTGCAGGAAAGCACGTCCTGGTTTCCGCCGGTCCCACAAGGGAAGCCATCGACCCCGTGCGGTACCTCACCAATCACTCCACCGGCAAGATGGGCTATGCGATTGCAAAGGCAGCCTCCTGCCGCGGGGCAAAGGTCACCCTCGTCTCGGGTCCGACGGACCTTCCGCCGTTCCCCTATGTCGATCCCGTTCCCGTGATCAGCGCAGAGGACATGTATGAGGCGATAACATCGCGGTATGCGGACACCGACATCGTCATCATGGCGGCCGCCGTAGCGGACTACCGGCCGCTGTCCGTTGCCGACAACAAGATCCACAAGGCAGAGGGCGATGCCGCGATTCCGCTCACAAGGACAAAGGACATCCTGAAGGCCCTTGGGGAGAACAAGACGCATCAGTTTCTCTGCGGCTTCTCGATGGAAACCGAGAACGAGGTGGAGAACGCCCGCGCAAAGCTTGCAAAGAAGAACCTCGACCTCATCGTCTCCAACAACGTGAAGACAAAGGGCGCTGGATTCGGTACCGACACGAACGTCGTCACGCTGATCACGAAGGATTCCGCCGATTCCCTGCCGATTCTTACCAAGGAAGAGGTGGCCATGCGGATCCTGGATAAAATTTTAACAAAGATCGTGTAAAATGCCCGCAAAGGATGTATGATAGCGGCAGAAAAACACGTCAGAACCACATCCTTACCTGTCGGGCAGATATACCGGCAGGATCCCCGGATCCGCTAAATACCGACGCCCGGAACCTGTACTGCCGAATGGCAGGCAGGAGTCCGATGCTGTGTAAAACTGCGCTCCGGGAGGAACGTATTCACCTTGTACTGCATCCCTTTTGGGAGCAATAACAGGAGGCAATTCAAATGTCTGCAACCCGTACCATCGCATCTTCTCACTATCGCACCAGCCAGCTCGTGACTCTCGGCATGATGTGCGGCATTCTGCTGCTCATGGCCTTCACGCCGTTCGGCTACCTGAACATCGGGCCTCTCGCCATCACCTTCAACATGATCCCGGTCGCCATCGCGGCGATCGTCATGGGACCGGTCGGCGGTCTTGTCACCGGCGCCGTGTTCGGCCTGACGAGCTTCCTGCAGTGCATCGGCATCGGCGGCATGTCCGCGATGGGTGCCGCGCTGTTTGCGATCAACCCGTTCCTTGCCTTTGTGCAGCGCTTTGTGCCGCGCCTTCTCGACGGCCTGTTCCTTGCCCTGATTTTCCCGGTCCTCAAGAAGCACCTGCCGAATGCAGCTGCCTGCACGATCACCGGATTCCTCTCCGCGTTCCTGAACACGCTCATGTTCATGGGTGCCCTGGTCCTGCTGTTCGGCAACACCGAGTACATGCAGAACCTCATCGGCGGAAAGAACATCATTCTCTTCATCTGCACCTTTGTCGGCATCAACGCGGTCGTGGAGATGATCTCCGCCGCCCTGATCACCGGTGCCGTCGGGGAAGCCCTGACAAAGGCACACATTGTTCCGGCAAGAACCGGGGCAAAGGCAAAGGCCATCGCCTGAGGAAACATTCATGCTCCTTGCACTTGACACCGGAAATTCGAACCTGGTCGCAGGTCTGATGGATGATAACGGAAACGTCGTCCGGGAAACCCGGACGGCTACGGGAGAGCTTCTTACAAAGGACGGGGCAGAAAAAGCCCTGGAGATCTTTGCGGAATTTTCCGTGAGCGGCTGCATTCTCTGCTCCGTGGTACCATCTGCCGATGAGCCCCTGATTCAGGCAGTCAAAGATCAGTTCTGTGTGGAGGTCCTGCGGGTCGGCCCGGATCTTGACACCGGCCTTACCTTCAACGTGAAGGACCCGTACACCATCGGGCAGGATCTCATCGCAGGGGCAGTCGGAGCCGTATCTTTGTACGGCGCGCCTGCCATCATCTTCGATCTTGGCACGGCATCGACCTGCTGCCTTGTGGGAAAGGGAAGTGTCTATGAGGGGCATCTCATCTATCCCGGCATTCGGACAGGCCTGGATGCCCAGGCTGCGCACTGCGCAAAGCTTCCGGACATCGACCTCGTTCCGCCGGAATCCTTTGTCGGAAAGACGACCCTCGATGCGATGAACAGCGGAGCGCTCTACTCCAACGCCTCGATGATCGACGGCCTGACCAGACGGGCAAGAAGGGAACTTCACGATTCCAATATTACCCCGGTTCTTACCGGCGGCTTTGCAAAGCTCATCGCTCCTCTTTGCGAGGAAAGCGTCCATTTTGAAGAAGACCTGATCCCGAAGGGGCTGTTCGTCCTCTTTGAGAAGAACCGGACACACTGAAAATACAGCTGAACTCAGCTAAACAGAAACATCTGCCGCGTGAGCGACAGATGTTTTTTATTGTTCCGCAAAGTCCGGCAGGGCTTTGGCAAGTTCCTGTGTGGTTTCCTCGTCCTCATAGTTGAAGGCAACCACCGTATCCTTTGTCTCAACGATGATGACGGTATCGATACCGGGGTACACAAAGGACTTATAGGTGCCAAGAGATGTATTCTCCCAGGTGCCATAGTTTACGTGGTTCTTCGTTCCGCCTTCCAGTGCTGTCCCGGGATCAAAGTCCGTAACGGACTGAATCTTTGTGATGTCTGCGTAGTCAATCGTCACGCTCGTATTTTCGGGTCCTGTCAGGGTCATCGCCGAATCCTGTGTATGGAACGTGACCGCTCCGGGGCCGCCGGTAATGATCTCCCAGCCGATCGCGACAACAAACGCGATGCCGACAAGAAGCAGCAGGTGCTGCCGTCTCTTTTTCTCATCTGAAATATCCTTCAGCCGCACAGCATTTCCTCCATTTAGCGGTACACTGATATCAGCCCTCCTGCAGGGCGTGAAAGGAGCAACAACAGATATGGATCAGGTTGAACTTTTCGGAACGCTCGGTCCCTCCTGCTGTGAGGAACCGGTCCTCGAGGCGATGTTCCGTGCCGGTATGAACGGCTGCCGGCTGAACCTCTCTCACACAAGTCTTGAAATGAGCACAGACTGGATTTCTGCCTTCCATACAGCCGCAGACAGGGCACAGGTCAAAGAGCCGCAGCTTCTCATCGACCTTGAGGGGCCGGAGCTTCGGATCGGAATGCTGGCCTCTCCTCTGTCGATTGCAGACGGAGAAAGCATTCCTGTCCCGATGCCGGGCCATGTCCTTGCCTCGCTTCGCATCAAAGATGAGGTTCTCTTAGACGACGGGAAGCTGGAAGCCACGGTGCGTAAAATCTCGAACGGCACTGCCCTTCTTGCCTTTTCCCGGGGCGGAAGGCTCTCGTCCCGAAAGTCGATCAAGATCGAGGGACGAAGCGTCCAGGGGCCGTTCCTCACCCCTGCCGACAAACAGAACCTTGCCATCGCCGGTTCCTTCGGTGTTACTGCGGTGATGGAGCCCTTCGTGACAGGGCCTGAGGCTCTTCATGCCATCCGGAAGGAACTGGACCAAAACGGCCTTCAAGATGTCCGGATCTTTGCAAAGATCGAAAACCGGGAGGGTGTCGAGGCTCTTTCTGCGATCATGAAGGAAGCAGACCTTGTCGTCATCGCAAGGGGCGATCTTGGAAACGACGTTCCCTTCCAGGAGCTGCCCCTTGTACAGAAGGATATCTCAAAACGCTGCAGGAATGCCGGCTGTCCCTTCATGGTGGTCACGCAGATGCTGACCTCCATGGAGCACAGCAAAGTCCCCACAAGGGCAGAGCTTACCGACATCTGCAACGCGGTCCTCGACGGCGCCTCAGCGCTTATGGTGACGAACGAGACCGCTGTCGGTGACTACCCTGCCCTCGTGATCCGGGTCCTTGCGGAAACCGCAAAAGCCGCCCTGAAAGCAAGAGAAGACTGATCAGCGCTTGTAATTTCTCTCAAAGAAGACGCCGTCCTCATACCCCTGAATCGAGGGATCGGACTCAGCAAGGTGCAGGCGCTTTTCCGCAAAGGCGCAGTAGAGTGCCTCCTGCTCGATGCCGATGTAGTTTCGGCGGAGCTTTTTTGCGACAACGCTCGTCGTCCCGGAGCCGAGGAACGGATCAAAGACAAGATCCTTCTCATTCGAGCTTGCAAGGGTCAGCTTTGCCATCATCTTCTCACTCTTCTGCGTCGGGTGCGGGGTGTTTTCCCGCATCGACCAGAACGGCACCGTGATGTCGTCCCAGAAGTTGGAGGGATAGGTATCCCGAAAGGCTCCGTCATCGGTCTGTTCCCAGTCCTTCGGCTTTCCGTTCACCTTATAGGGCGCGACGACACGCCGTCGCAGCATCACCCTCTCCACGTGGAAGGTAAAGTGCGTCCTCGAGAGGGTCGCATACCAGATATCCTCCATCGAGTTCTTCCAGTTGGTCGGAGCTCCCCGTCCCTTCTCCCGCTCCCAGGTGATGCGGTTTCGGACAAAGAAGCGGTCCTCGAGCACGTTTCCGATGATGAGACTGCTCTCATAGTCGCAGCAGACATAGATTGATGCGGTATCCGTAAGGAGCGGCTCGACAAGATCCAGCCATTCGTTCGTGTAGTCCTCGTACTGTCTTGCCTTCTGTCTTCGGAACGTCGTCCCCGCAAAGTTCTTGGACACGTTGTAGGGGGGATCGCAGATAAGCAGCGACACGCTCTTTTTCGGAAGCAGGGGACAGATCTGCCGCATGTCGCCAAGGATCGTGTGGTTTACGGGATCCGCGCCCTTTTTCAGATCGTCTCTCTGAAGGCACAGCCCCCTGTAGTATGCCTCTTCTTCCGAGGAGAGTTCCATCGTCCGGTTCCGGTCCGCCTTTTTTCGTTCGTTCTCCACGTTTCTCAGTCTTTCACTCTCTCCAGCTCCGAGAGCAGCAGCTCATAGGGGTCGTCCTCGAAGGCAAGAGCCGGGGAATTTTCCCCACCTCCGTTCGTCGAGCGGCGAAGTGCCGCATAGGACTCCTCCCCGTAGGCGATGACATCCATCTCATAGAGAGGACAGCCTGCCTTCGTTGCGATTTTGCAAAAGTCCGAGAGCGGCGTTTTGCTTGTTCTCGTCTGAAGCAGTTCCTTTCGAAGTTCCCGATCCTCCAGTGCCAGTTTCCGCAGTTTTTCCAGAACCTCCGCCGTATCCATGAGAATCTCCTTTCCCTGTGAAAAAGCGCAGGAAGATATGACTTTCTCATTCTTCCTGCGCACCCTTGCCCTTTGCTCCATTATAGCGAATCCCTCAGCTGTGAGAAAGACAGGATTCCAGGACCTCCTGCCGCTCCCGCAGGGCTTTTGTCACATCAAAGTCAAAGGCATCGGTGAGCCTCTCTCTTGAAAGCACCTGTTCCTTTTTTCCGGCAGACAGAACCCGTCCGTCCTTCATGAGAACAACGTCGCGGCTTACCTGTGCCGCAAGGCCGATGTCATGGTAGATCCCGATGAGCGTGTTTCTGCAGGTACTGCCATCCGGAAGGCAGGTCTGTCCCTTCTCCCACTCTTTGAGGTACTCCATGAGCTCGTTCTGATACCGAAGGTCCAGATGGTTGGTCGGCTCATCGAGCAGGATCACCGGTGCCTCCTGGGCGATGGTGCGGGCCAGGAACACCCGCTGCAGCTGCCCTCCGGAGAGCGCATCCACCGGGTGCTGTGCAAGATCCGAAAGACCGCAGAGCTCCATCGCCCTGTCGATGACCTCTCTGTCATGTGAGGTCCGGACTCCCCGGACAAAACGCCCCAGCTCCACGCACTCTTTTACCGTGTAGGAGAAGTACACCCCGCTCGTCTGCGGAAGAAGGGCAATGCGCCGTGCAATCTCGTCCCGCTTCAACTGCCGGATATCCTTTCCGAAAATCTCCACCTTTCCCGTAAAGGGCAGGAGCCCTGTCAGGCACCGGAACAGTGTCGTCTTCCCGCAGCCGTTGGCCCCTAAAATCGCCGTGCTGTTTCCCTCCCCGACGGTGAAGGATACGTCCTTCAAGATCTTCATGTCCTTCCCGTAGTCGCTGGAAAGATGTTCGATGCGGATCGCCTCTCTCATTCCTTCCTCCGATCTTTCAGGTAGATCACGACAAAGAACGGCGCCCCGATGAGGGCAGTCACCGCACCCACCGGAATCTCCTGCGGGGAGAGAATCGTGCGGGAGACCATGTCCGAGAGCGCAAGGAAGGAGCCACCGATGAGAAATGACATCGGAAGCACCCGCCTGTTCGAGGCACCGAAGAGCTTTCGCACGACATGCGGGGCCACAAGGTCCACAAAGCCGATCGTCCCGGTAAAGCTCACGCACACCCCGGTAAGGAGCGTCGCGACAAGAAGCAGCAGGATCTTCTGCCGGCGAACGTTCACGCCGATTGCATACGCCTCGTCATCTCCAAAGCTCATGACATCGAGGGACTTGGCGGAAAGAAGAAGGACGACAAGGCCAAAGAGTGCAGCCGCCATGAGGACACCGACGTGATACCATCTCTTTCCGTTAAAGGAGCCCATCGTCCAGGCAAGGAGCTGCTTTGCCCGATCCCCTGCAAAGGATGAGACAAGGGTCAGCATCGCATTGACGAAAAGGCTCACCACCATGCCGATGAGAACCACCGTCTGGGAGCGAAGGGTCCTGTCGATCCTTGCGGCTACCGCAACGACCACGAGCACCGTCACAAGTCCCGCCGCAAAGCCGGACGCCGGCAGCAGAAACTGTCCAAGAGCCGGAACCGACCAGTCCGTGACGATGACAAACGCCGCGCCAAGGCTTGCCCCCGAGGAGACGCCGAGGGTGTAGCCGGAAGCCAGTGGGTTCTGCAGAAGAGACTGCATCACCGCACCGGAGAGCGACAGTGCCCCGCCCGCAAAGAATGCGGCAAGAGCCCTCGGAAGACGCACCGAGAGAAAGATCGTGACGTTCTGTTCCGGGATGGAGGACGGCACCGGAAGGCCCCGCAGGGTATACCAGAGGATCGTTCCCATATCGGAGAGGGAGATCCTGACCGACCCCACGCTGATGGAAACAAACAGGAGCAGGACGCAGATGCAGGCTGTCACGGTCATCGAAGGGCCGTATCCTTTTTGCCTTATCTTTCCCGTCATCCCTTCCCCTGTCCGTACTTGTGAAGGAAGAAGTCGTGGAACATCGCGCAGTCTTCTTCCGGCAGTTCCACGGCGCCGCCGATCGCCATCGCATCGAGGAAGATCCGGGCGGTCTTTTCGAGCACCACCGCACCGGTCAGCGCCTCGTTCACGTCCCGTCCCAGCGCGATCGCCCCGTGGTTTGCCATGAGGGCTCCCGCGCGGTCCTTCAGGGCCTCCACGACGCCTTCTGCAAGCTCCTCGCTTCCCGGCATCACGTAGGGGGCAACCCGCACATCGCCCCCGAGGATCTGCACCTGATCCTCACAGATGGCCGGGATGGGTTTTCTTGCAGATGCGACGGTTAATGCCGCCGTCGAGTGGGTATGGACAATGCCGCCGGCCTCGGGACGCGCAAGATACACCGCCGCATGCACCGGCACCTCGATCGAGGGCTTTAATTCTCCCTCGTATTCATGGGTCCTCAGGTTTACGAGAACCATGTTTTCGGGGAAGAGCTTTGCATAGTCCATGCCGGACGGAGTGATGACCATGTATTCGTCATCCACCCTCTGGGAGACATTGCCCCAGGTACCCGCGGTAAGGCCCGCCTCTGCCATCTTCTTTGCCACAAGGCAGACCGCTGTCTTTGCTGCCTCAACCTTTGTTCTGTCCATGGATTTCACCTCCAAAGTTCAAGATACCACAAAACGAAAAAGCCCGCCTCCCGGTGAAGGAGACGGACAAGTGAAAACGTACGACGTAAAGCTTACTGATACGGATCCGAGACGTCAGCGAAGACATCCGGATAGATGTCCTTTGCCATCTCGACCATCGCGGACACCGTGTGGTTGTTCGGCTGATTCAGCTCGTTGGCATCCGTCAGCGTAAAGACCGCATCATTCTGCAGAGCACTCACGTCCTTCCAGGCATCGTTCGAGGAAAATGCCTCCACGGCGTCATTGTAGGTATCGCTCGAGATAATGACATCCGGGTTCAGAGCGATCGCCGCCTCCTCGGAGTAGGAAACCCAGCCGGAGCTGTCCCCCGCAACGTTTTCCGCACCGATGAGGGTCAGGATATCATCGATGTAGGTATCCTTCCCTGCCGCGTAGATATCCGGATAGTCTGCCGTCGGTGTCGATGCGATGACAAGAACGCTCTTCTTGTCCGTCACGCCGGCAGCTGCCGTCTGAAGGGCACTCTCGGTATCCGTGAGGTCCTGTACCAGGGACGATGCGTCCGTACCGGTTGCCTCGCCGATGAAGGTCACGTCATCGACAATCCCCTGCAGAGATGAAGGCGTTGCCATCTGTGCGATGCACACGCCGTTCTCTCTTGCGGTCTCATAGGCGTCATTTCCGCCCGCATTGCTCATGCCGGTCGCAAACAGGATGTCCGGATCCAGGGCGATGAGCTGCTCGTTGTCCGGGGACATCATGTCAAAGGTCGGAATGTCTGCGGGGAGCTGATCCCCGTAGTACTGCTCGGAATAGGTGTCGCAGGCAACGATCTTGTCCGAAAGCCCGAGGTCAATGAGAACCCTCGTTGCGGACGGTGCCATCGAGACGATGGCGTCTACGCTTTCCGGGACCTCAAGAGTCTCTCCGTCCGGCGTCGTGACTTCCTTTGTGCCTGCGGCTTCCTCCGTCGTCTCCCCGGTTGCTTCAGCAGCAGCTTCCGTAGAAGCTGCGGTGGATGCTTCTGTGGACGCCTCCGTTGCTGCCGCGGTCGAAGACTCTGTCGCTGCTGCGGTTGCCTGTGTGGTATCCGTACTTCCCTGTCCGCAGGCTGCAAGCGCTGCTGCGGCAACAAGAAGGGCAGGAACCACCATCCTCTTTGTTCTTTCCATGCTGATAATCCTCCTCGAGATCAGTCCCGGTTTTTCCATACCGGGGCGCATGTTCCCGCAGGGGCAGGTTTCCTGGCTTCGGGGATACTGCCGCACCGCCTTCCCGGAATCTCTTCCAGTGACTGTCCTCTTCGGACCTGGCGCTTTTCCCCTTCACAGTGACGGGATCGTCCGGGATTCTCACCCGGTTCCCTTTTACCCGGTGCTTCCACCGGCACCTCCGCGGTCGTTGATTGGTGTCGGAACACATTTCAGCACGAAACGGAAATGGTGGCAAGTGGCAGATTTGAGATTGTGTCTATACCTCACCCTTCCGGAAGCGCTCGATCATCTCGGATGTGAGTGTAAGGCCGTTCCCCTCTTCCAGCTCGTCCCTTCGCACAAACCGGGCTTTGGCCAGCTCCGAGTGATCCACGGTCAGGTCCTCATCCCCGTCTGCCTCGCAATAGAACCCGAGAAGCAGATCCGATTCAAAGCCCCAGGGCTGGGACTTGTAGTAGCGGATGTTCTTTACGTGGATTCCGACCTCCTCCATCACCTCGCGCTGCACGGTCTGCTCCGCGGTCTCGCCGATCTCGCAGAACCCGGCAAGCAGGGCAATCCCCTTGTAGGAGCGTCCGGCATAGCGGGATACGAGGATGGAACCCCCGCGGATCACCCCGATGATGACCGCCGGATTGATCCTCGGATAGATGATGTTTCCACATCTGGGACAGACAAGCGCCCGCTCTGTTTCCGAATACCTTGTAAACTCCCCGCACCTTCCGCAGAAGCGGTTGCTCTGATACCAGACATTGAGCTGCCAGGCAATGGAGCCCGCAAAGGCAAGATCCTGCGGTTTCAGCTCCCGGAGATAGGAAAGCGGCAGGGCACTGAACTGGAACGCCTCGAGGAACATTTTGATGTCGTCGATACACAGGAAGAAATGCTGTTCATCAATGGAGAAGAGATAGACAAGCCGCGCCGGTGCCGGGATATCCGCAACACGGGGAAAGCGAATGGTGCCATCCTCTGCCCGTCCGAAGATCTGTTTCTTTTTGAGATCCTCGGAAAAGTAAAACACGATATCCGCCTCCCCTGGCGTGACGTTTTTGCCCTTTGTGAACTCGTTGTAGAAGTGCTTCGGCGCGATATCCTGGATCATGCCCTCTCCTTTTTGCCATACAGTTCCTGAAGGAAAGTAAGACCGGTCTTTGTCCGGAAAACCTTCTCCTTAAAGTTCGAAATGGCCTCGTCCGTCATCTTCGATTCGTCCGCATTCACCAGGAAATCCGCCTCAAGCATGATCTGATAGTCCTGCCCGTCGACTCCCGTATAGGTGTGGTGATGGGAGACGATATAGATGATGCGGGAAAGCTCTTCTTTGGGGAGGTCATAGTCCTTATAAAATGCCTCCGTCAGAGGTCCTCCCTCCATCTCCTGTGCCTTGCCGTTGGTGTTGCCGTATTTTTCCCGGCACAGAGGGCAGGCGATGTCATGGGCGATGGCGGAAAGCTCCAGGATCTCCTGGGTCTTCGGGTCCAGTCCCTCTTCCTCGCCGATCGTCTTCGCATAGCCCCAGACCTTCAGGAAGTGGCTGATGTCATGCACCGGAACGGTGCTCTCTTTTCCGTAAAAGGCGATCATGTCACTGACCGCGCGTGATACAAGACTCATGTGTCCACCTTCTTATCGCGGACCTGCCGCGCAATATGCTTTCAGAACGACTGTCATCATACCATAGTCTCAAAGATGCCGCGATTCCATGCAGCCCTTCCGGGTGTGGTACACTCAGACTAAAAGGAAAGTTTCAGATAAGAAAGGCGGGACGCATGGCAGCAAAAAAACAGGTGGAATTTCGCTATTACGGCATGGCACCGGGAAGCTATGTTCTGCCGATGCTGGGCAAAGGGTGGGAGATCGAGTACGGCGCGGACCAGCCCAAAGGTCTTCTTCACTTCCACAACTTCCTCGAGATCGGCTGCTGCTATTGCGGACACGGCACCGTGTCCATCGGGGAAAGAGATTTCCGCTATGACGGGGCGTGCTTTACATTCATCCCCGCCAATATCCCCCACACGACCCGCAGCGATCCGGGAAGCATCGACAGATGGGAATTTCTCTTTATCGATCTTGTCGGCTTCGTAAAGAATGAGCTCTCGGACACTTCCCTTCCCCGGGAAGAAATCCTGCAGCCTCTCAACGGGCGCGGCCTGTTCTTCCTCCGGGAAGAGAATGAGCACCTGTATCTTCTGATCCGTCAGATCCTCGAGGAGTGCCGGGAAAACGGATCCTATGAACAGGAGTGTCTGAAAGGGTATCTCACAGTCCTGACCTTTCAGATGCTGCGGATCGCAAAACAGGAGAATCCAGGCATGGCAGGCGGCAGCGCATCGCGTACCGACCGCTTCGTGGAGGCCGGGACCGCCTACATCGATGCGCACTTCTTCGAGGATATCCGCGTATCGGACATCGCAGACGCCTGCGGCCTGTCACAGACGCACTTTCGAAGAGTCTTTGAGGAGGCCACCAACATGAAGCCCATGGACTACCTGAACATGGTCCGCATCAGCCGCGCCTGCAGTCTGATGAAGAAACAGGACCTGTCCATGGCGCAGATCGGAAGGAGCGTCGGCTTTCAGACGGAATCGAGCTTCAACCGGAACTTTAGAAAGCTCACCGGAATGAGTCCCCTCCAGTGGAAGAAGAAAGGCATTCAGGACGGGACGGACCTGTCCACTTTCCGGATCAGTGCAAAGAAGGGGTGGGTTACCGCCATGTGGGAGGAGCGCTACAAGAAGCTCTGGGAAGAGATGGACCGGAAGGAACAGGAGAACAAGACAAAGAAGCCGGAAGATCCGGACAGCTTCTGATAGGAGATGCCGAACCTGCAGGGGAATTCCTCTGCAGGTTTTTTCATGCCTCGATGGCTGCGGATAGTCGAATCTGCACATTTTCCGGTGAAATATGTTTCCATTCAACCTTTTTCCTCTGCTATCATCGTAGTTGTCGGGGAATGAGCAGAACAGCCTTCAGGGGGTTCTGCCTGCGTTCTATGAATCTTTCAGGAGAATACAATGAACACATTTGACTTTGGGATGGTAAAGGATCCGGAGTGCTTTGAGGAGAATCGTCTCCCCGCGCATTCCGACCATTTCTACTATGAGAACAAAGACGCCGCCTTCGGGGACGCGATGGAGGATCGAAAGCTCTTAAACGGCACCTGGAAGTTTTCCTATGCGGAGAACTACGCTTCTGCTGTGAAGGGCTTTGAGAAGCCGGACTTTGATGTCTCCTCCTGGGATGACATCCCGGTGCCTGCGCATATCCAGCTGTGCGGCTACGATCACCCGGCCTACGTGAACGTTCAGTATCCATGGGACGGGGTGGAGCAGATCGAGCCCGGGCAGATCCCGGAAAAATACAACCCGGTGGGGACCTACGTGACGTTCTTTACCGTGCCGAAGGAGTGGACGGGCCGTCCGGTCTTTATCTCCTTCCAGGGCGCCGAGAGCGGCATCGCCGTGTGGTGCAACGGGCAGTATGTGGGCTACAGCGAGGACTCCTTTACGCCCTCCGAGTTTGATCTCACCCCGTACCTGAAAGAAGGGAAGAACCGCCTCGCCGTCCAGGACTTCAAGTGGACCGCGGGCAGCTGGCTCGAGGATCAGGACATGTTCCGGTTCTCGGGAATCTTCCGTGACGTCTACCTCTTCACCGTCCCGAAGGTGCACCTTGAGGACGTAAGTGTCCGCGCCATCCCGCGGGAGGATCTTGCCATCGCGGATCTTTCGATCGCGGTAAAGACCACCGGAAGGGGACGCCTTGCGATCACTCTGACCGATCCTGAGAGAAAGACGGTCCTTGAAAGGACAGAGGACCTTACGGAGAGCACCGCGCTCTCCTTCCCCGTGGAGAACCCGCACCTGTGGAGTGCCGAGGATCCCGCACTCTATCATCTCACCCTCATCGTCCTTGATGAGAGCGGCGCGTTCCAGGAGAAGATTCCGATGGAAGTCGGCTTCCGACGCTTTGAGCTCAAAGACAGCATCATGTACCTCAACGGAAAGCGGATCGTCTTCTACGGAGTCAACCGTCATGAGTTCTCGGCAGATCACGGACGCGTCATGGACGAGGCGACCATCAAAAAAGACCTCATTACGATGAAGCGAAACAACATCAATGCGGTCCGCACCTGCCATTATCCGAACCGCTCGGAGCTGTACCGTCTCTGCGACGAGCTGGGGCTGTACCTCATCGACGAGGTAAACCTCGAGACCCACGGCAACTGGGATCAGATCGAGAAGGGACTGCGGGACCTCTCCTATGCTCTTCCCGGAAACCGTCCGGAGTATCAGGAGCTGATCCTCGACCGGGCAAGGAGCATGTACGAGCGGGACAAGAACCACTGTGCCATCCTCATCTGGTCCTGCGGCAACGAGTCCTTCGGCGGTCTCGACATCTTCAATGAATCCGAATACCTGCGCCATACCGATCCCACCCGCCTTGTCCACTATGAGGGCGTCTTCCATGACAGACGGTACCCGAAGACCTCGGACATGGAGAGCACCATGTACGCCACCGTCGACTACATCAGGGACTATCTGAAGGATCATAAAGACAAGCCCTATATCCAGTGCGAGTATGCCCACGCGATGGGCAACTCCATCGGTGCCCTCGACGAGTACACGGACCTTTCCGATGAGGAACCCCTCTACCAGGGCGGATTCATCTGGGACTACATCGATCAGGCGCTCTGGAAGACGGACCGCTTCGGGAAGAAGTACCTTGGCTATGGCGGGGACTTCGGAGATCACCCGAGTGACGGAAGTTTTTCCGGCGACGGCATCTGCTATGCGGACGACCGCACACCGACCCCGAAGATGCAGGAGGTCCGCTACGACTACCAGCCGGTCAAAATGACCTTTGACGGCCTGCACCTTACGGTCCGTAACCGGAACCTGTTCCGGAACACCGATGCCTACCGCTGCATCATCACTCTCGAAAAGGACGGCACACTGCTCCAGAAGACCGAGGGCAGCATCAGCGTACCGCCGCTTACCGTACAGGAGATGGATCTGCCTGTCACGATCCCGGAGGATGCCGGTGAGTACGTCGTCACCGTCTCCTTCTGTCTGAAGGACGATACGGCCTGGGCAAAGGCAGGGCATGAGGTCGCGTATGGACAGAGCGTGATCCGAAAGGAAGAAAAAGCAGAGCAGAAAGCTCCCGCAAAGCCGCTTCAGGTCGTCGCCGGTGCCCTGAACATCGGCGTGTACGGGGAGCACTTTTCCGCCCTCTTCTCCGCTCTGCAGGGAGGCCTGGTCTCGTACAAATATGACGGCAGAGAGATGATCAAAGTGATGCCGCGTCCGAACTTCTGGCGCGCGGTCACCGAGAATGACAATGCAAACCTCCTGCCCTTCAGGGCGGCGCAGTGGAAGCTTGCAGGGCGCTATGCAACTTATAAGACAGAGCACGGCCGAAACGGCGACCCGTATCAGGTGACAGTAACCGATGATTCCGTCACCATCACCTGGACGCTCCACCTGCCGGTAACTCCCGCAAAGGACTGCACGCTCTCCTACACCGTAACAGGTGACGGGAAGATCCGGACACACCTCTCTCTTCCCGAAGTCTCCGATATCGGAGAACTGCCGGAGTGCTCGATGCTCTTTACAATGGATGCCGCCTGCGATCACCTGACCTGGTACGGCAGAGGACCGGAGTCCACCTATCCGGATGTCCGGCACGGAAAGATCGGGATCTATGAGAATCATGTCACCGACAACATGGCACGGTATCTTGTGCCGCAGGAGTGCGGCGCGAAGATGGACACCCGCTGGGCAAAGGTGACGGACAAAAACGGACACGGCCTTCTCTTTACAATGCCGGACCTGTTCTTCTCCGCTCTTCCCTGGACGCCGGATGAGATCGAGAACGCGCGTCACACCGATGAGCTGCCGCCTGTTCTCAACACCATCGTCCGCATAGGATATCAGATGGGTGTTGGCGGGGATGATACCTGGGGAGCCCTCGTCCACCCGCAGTATCTCCTCGATCCCTCAAAGCCCACCGATGTCGTCTTCACTTTCCAGGGGATCTGACAGATCTCGAAGAAAGAAAACCCAGAAATAACCAATACACCAAAGCCCTGCCCGGGGAACGGACCACGTTCCGCACGGGCAGGGCTTTTTCTGTCCCCGCAAAAGACGGGGGATTAGGCTTCATGGTAAAATCAGGGCACAGAATATGCACTGCCTCAGCGTTTGAAAGGGAATGGAACGATGAAACCCATAAGAGTGCTCTTTGTCTGTCACGGCAACATCTGCCGCTCACCGATGGCGGAGTTCATGATGAAAGATCTCGTGGAGAAGGCGGGAATCGCGGACGACTTTGTAATCGACTCCGCCGCGACGACCACCGACGAGATCTGGGGAGGGCACGGCAATCCCGTCTATCCTCCGGCGGTGCGGGAGCTGAAAAAGCACGGGATCACAGGTCATGGAATTGAAAGCAAACGGGCAAAGCTCCTCACAAAGGGTGACTACGACCGGTATGACCTTATCATCGGCATGGACCGGGAGAACCTCTGCGACATGAAAGACATCCTCGGAGGCGATCCCGAGGGGAAGATTCATCTTCTCCTCGACTTTACGGATCACCCCCGCTCTGTCGCGGATCCCTGGTACACGGAGGACTTTACCGCCACCTGGGACGACCTTTCGGAGGGCCTGCCCGCTCTCCTTTCCCGGTGCCGGAAACTGAAATAAATCCATCATCTGCATGTTTTTGAGGAGGGAGTAAAGATGCCTGGAAGATCAAGGGAACAGAACATTTCGGGAAGCAGCGGAATCGGACGCCACGGCGGCGGTATTCATGGCGGCGGGGGCGGAGGAGACCGCGGCTTTGGCCGCAATCCCCTCGTCAATATCATAATCCTGATCGCCATCCTCGCCTTTGGCGGAGGGGGACTGGGATCGTTCCTCGGAGGCGATGATTCGGGATCGTCGTCCTCCTACGGCTCGTTCTACCAGACCGCCGCGACAAGCTGGACAAGAGAAAAGAACACCGGCGTTCTGAACACGCAGGTTGCGGACGGGGCAAGGGCGAAATTTACAACGCTCAAAGGGAACGGATCCGACAAGGTCACGATCCTCGTCTACATGTGCGGCGCGGATCTGGAATCCCGGAACGGGATGGGAACAAGTGACCTGAAGGAGATGATCGCGGGTGTTCCCTCCGGGAACGTGAACCTTCTTGTCTACACCGGCGGTGCAAAGCGCTGGAACAACACGGCAGTCTCATCCGATGTGTGCCAGATCTTTCAGGTGACCGGCGAGGGCCTGAAGTGCCTTGTCTCCGACGACGGGGACCGCACGATGACGGATCCGGATACCCTCACCCGCTTCATCGACTACGGGAAGGAAAACTTCCCCGCAAACCGCTATGAACTGATTCTCTGGGATCACGGCGGCGGATCGGTCTCCGGCTACGGGTATGATGAGAAGCATGCTTCCGCGGGCTCCATGCCGCTCTCAAAGATTCACTCTGCCGTAACAGCGTCCGGCGTGAAGTTCGATGCGATCGGGTTTGACGCCTGCCTCATGGCAACCGCGGAAAATGCCCTGTCCCTCTCGGACTGTGCGGACTACCTCATCGCCTCCGAGGAGACGGAGCCCGGCACCGGCTGGTATTACACGAACTGGATCAGGAAGCTTACGGCAGATCCCGGCATGAGCACGCTGGACCTCTCGAAGATCATCATCGATGACTTCGTCTCCTCCGGCGGCAGCAGCCTTACGCTCTCGGTGACGGACCTTGCGGAACTCTCGTCAACGCTCTCTGCTCCCCTGTCTGCCTTCTCGGCGGCAACGGAAAAGGAGATCGAGAGCGATTACGATACCGTCTCAAAGGCAAGAAGCGATACGAGGGAGTTTGCCTCCTCGTCGCGGATCGATCAGGTGGATCTCGTGCACTTTGCGACAAACCTCGGGACTGATGAGGGCAAGGCTCTCTCGGACGCCGTGCTCTCTGCCGTCAAATACAACCGGACCTCGGCTTCCATGACAAACGCCTACGGTCTTTCCATCTATTTCCCCTACCGGAACCTCTCGAACGTGGATCAGGCCACCGGTGAGTATGCAGATCTTGGCATGGATGAGAGCTACACGGACTGCGTGAAATCCTTTGCCAAGATGGAAGCCTCCGGTCAGGCGGCAGGCGGCGGCATGGATGCGTCGAGCCCGTTCCCGATGCTCTCGACGGGAGACATCGTGGTGGAGGATCTCCTGGGGCAGTTTCTCTCCGGCGATCCCTCGCTTCTCGGGCTTACGAGTGCGGACTTCATGCAGGATGCTCCGCTCTCCGATGACACCGCAAGAAGCTACGTGGAAAGCCACAGCCTTGAGACAGCAGATCTTTCCTGGAGTGAAGATGCGGACGGCAATACGGTGCTCTCCCTCACCGACTGGGATCAGGTAAGTGCGCTCGAAAAGAGCACCTTTGTCGATGACGGCAGCGGCTACATCGACCTTGGTCTCGATGAGGTGTACCGTTTCAATGACGATGGCGCACTGATTGCCGACACGGACGGTACCTGGCTTGCGATCAACGGACAGCCGGTGCCCTACTACCACATCGACACAACCGAAGACGGGGATGACTACACGATCCGCGGCCGGATCCCGGCGATGCTGAACGGAACCTATGTCAACCTGATTGCGGAGTTTACGGACGAGAATCCTGACGGGAGCATCACGGGATATGTGACAGACTACCGGGACGGGGAGACCAACACCGTGGCAAAGAGCATCGAGAGCCTGAACGACGGCGATGTGATCGACTTTGTTGCGACGTGCTATGACTATGATGGGAATGTCGATGACGAGTATGAGGTCGGAACGGAAGTGACCGTGGACGGCGGCGCAGAAAGCCTTGTGCTCTCCGATGTCTACGTGACGGAGAAACTCGTGCTCTCGTACCGCCTCACGGACACCTACGGCCACAGCGTGTACACGCCCTCGATCGAACTCGACAACAGCGGATCCTGATCCGCCGGATACTAATCCATGATTTTCTTCGGGTGCCAGCGAAGGAAATCGCCGGAGACCAGGCTGTACTCGATGCCGTGCTTCCGGCCGCGGATGGAGTCATGGAAGCGCGCTTCTCCGTGGCAGTGGGCGTAGATCACCTGCTCGGCATGGTAGTGCTCCGCCATCTTCGTAAAGACGGAAGATTTCTCGAAGATATTGGTCGGCGGGTAATGGAGGAACATGAGAAACCGGCTGTAGCCGTCTGCCCTGGCCGCCTCAAAGCTCTCTTCCAGCCGTTTTGCCTCCCGCTCGACCAGCATCTGGGCATGTTCCCAGCTGTCCAGTCCCTCAAAGCAGTACCCCTTCGTCCCGACGATTGCCACGTCGCCGTACGTGGCATAGTTGTTCTGCAAAAAGAAGAGCTTTCCCGCAAAGAGGGCGTTTAGTTTGTTCGTCTTCTTTGCCTCCCAGAACATGTCGTGGTTTCCGCGGATCAGGATCTTTCGCCCCGGAAGCGCCATGATGTACTCGAGGTCCTCCCGGCACTCATCAAGGTTCCGGCCCCAGCTGTGGTCCCCGACAAGGACCAGCGTGTCTTCCGGTGTGAGGAGCTTTTGGCAGTTCTGTTCAAAATACTTCTCATGATCCTTCCAGATCTTTCCGGTCAGCTGCGCCTCATTCTTCAGCTCCACCTGATGGGAGAGATGGAGATCTCCGATTGCATACAGTGCCATGTCAGAGCCTCAGGACGAGCTCAAAGATGCCCATCGAGACCGCCTCGGTGATGAGCGGCACCATGGCCGCATAGAAGGCCCGCCACTCCTCCATCCGGTAGTAGAGAACGTACAGAACCATGCTGATGACAAAGGCCGCGGCGATGACAAGAAGCATCCAAATGCTCTGCGGCACGGACAGCGCCCCGCCCGCACGGCAGGTGTTCACGCAGCACACCTCGAGCATTGCCCAGCCGGTGATAAGAAGAAGCTCCGTCGTCACCGGGCGGTGAAGTCCAAAATAGGTTGCAAACAGCAGGATCACATAGGTGGCAAGGCCGATGAGGCAGACAAGGCCGTTGGAAACGGATGTTTTTCCGGGGATCAGGTTGATGCCAAAGATGGAAAGCAAAAGCCCTGCGATTCCGGAAGCCGCCGTGACAAGAAGCAGGATCCCCCGAATTCCCAGTTCCCGGTTCACGCTCTGTCCCGGCCTGAAGGAGATGCTCCACCAGATCAGATAGAACACACAGCAGATGATGAGCAGAAGATGCCCGAATACCACGTCACGAAGTCCCGTATCCATATCAGCTCCTTGTGATTTACGCTTTCCCGTCCTAAAATAGTCCAAGACTTTATAAACACTGTCGATTATAAGCATTTCTCTTTGGAGGCACAAATGCAGTTCAGCAAACGCCTTGACCGCTTCGGAGATGAGATCTTCGCAGCGCTCAACAACCGCAAAGTCGCCCTGGAAGCACAGGGCAAAACCATCTACAACCTTTCCGTCGGCACTCCCGACTTTGTAACTCCGGCGCATATCCGGGAAGCCCTCGTGGAATCCGCAAAGGATCCCGAGAGCTGGAAGTACACGCTCCGCGACATGCCGGAGCTCCTCGACGCCGTCTGCGCCTACTACAAGAAGAGATACGGAGTTGACATCACCCCCGACATGGTCGCTTCCTGTTACGGCACCCAGGAGGGCATGGGGCACATTGGCATGGTCCTGTGCGATGAGGGCGATACGGTCCTTCTCCCGACGCCCTGCTACCCGGTGTTCATCGCAGGCGCCAACATGGCCCTTGCAAACATCGTCTACTATCCGATGGTAAAGGAGAACAACTTCCTGCCGGACGTCTCCAAAATCCCGGAGGACGTGGCAAAGAAGGCCAGATACATGGTCGTCTCCCTTCCCTCGAACCCGATGGGAAGCGTCGGAACGCCTGAGGTGTATGAGGAGATCATCGCCTTCGCAAAGAAGTACGACATCCTCATCGTCCACGACAACGCCTACTCTGACATCATCTTCGACGGAAACAAGGGACTAAGCTTCCTCTCCTATGAAGGTGCAAAGGATGTCGGCGTGGAGTTCTTCTCGCTCTCGAAGTCCTTTGATGTCACGGGAGCCCGCATCAGCTTCCTTGTCGGCCGCCCGGACGTGGTTGCCGCCTTCAGGAAGCTTCGCTCCCAGATCGACTTTGGCATGTTCCTGCCGCTGCAGAAGGCCGCAATCGCAGCCCTCACGGGTCCTACGGACTCGGTCAGGGAACAGTGTATGAAATATCAGGAGCGCCGCGATGCGCTCTGCGGCGGTCTCCGGAAGATCGGCTGGGACTGCCCCGACTCCCACGGCTCCATGTTCGTGTGGGCACCGATCCCGAAGCACTACAAAAAGAGCATGGACTTCTGCCTCGATCTCATCGACAAGGCAGGTGTCATCGTGACCCCGGGCTCCAGCTTCGGGCCCCTGGGCGAAGGGTATGTCCGTTTTGCCCTCACGATGCCCCCGGAGAAGATTGCAAAGGCCCTGAAGGCCATCCAGGATTCCGGCATCCTGAACGCCTGATCCAGACAGAAACTGCCAAAAAGGCTCATCCCCCGCAGCGGAGGATGAGCCTTTTTACTGTCTCATGTTTTGATCTGTTTCACAGGGGAAACTGCCCGGCTATTTCGCCCTGACTTCGTGCGGGTTCTCCTTTCCCTCTTCAAAGAGCTGGACCGCGGTGAAGATACCCTCGACCATCTCTCTCACGTCCTGTCTGGTGTAGAAGGCCGTATGAGGGCTGATGATGACGTTCGGGAAGGAGCGGAGGATTGCGAGATCCTCGCGGTTCATCACATCTCCCATGTGGTTGTAGTAGTAGAGGCCGTCCTCGTTCTCCACGACATCAAGGCCTGCCGCGCCGACCTTGCCGCTCTCGATCGCATCGATCAGTGCTCTGTCATCGATGAGCTTGCCTCTTGCGGTGTTGACGATGACGACGCCGTCCTTCATCTTTGCAAGGCTGTCTTTGCAGATGATGTGGTAGTTCGACTCGTTCGCGTTGACGTGGAGGGTAATGACATCGGCCTCCTTCAGGAGCGTGTCGAGGTCCACATACTCCGCGACCTTCTTAGCCGCATCATTCTGATACAGGTCATAGGCCAGAAGCCTGCAGCCAAAGCCCGACAGGTGCTGCAGCACCGTCGTGCCGATCCTGCCGGTGCCGATGACGCCGATGGTGCAGTTCGAAATGTCGCGGCCGATCTTTGCCTTCAGGGAGTAATCCTGCAGCTCCACGCGCTTTAAGATGTGTCCCATGCGCCGCAGGCACATGAGCATCAGCATGATCGCGTAGTTTGCAACGCCGTTCGGCGTGTAGCCGACATTCGAGACGCGAAGGCCGAGCTCCTTCGCATCGTTCAGGTTCACGTGGTCATAGCCGATGGAGCGGCAGCAGATGTACTTGACGCCAAGGCTCCTGAACTTCTCCATGAGCTCCCGCGGGCAGGCACACGGCGGGAAGCTCACCGCAACGCACCCCTTTGCGAGGTCCGCGTTGTTCATGTCCGGATAATCGGGACTCCAGACATAGTCGATGCCGGTCTCCTTCGAGAGCTCTTTGGTGAAGTAGAGCTCATCGTAGTCGAAATCACGCAGTGCATAGAAACAGATCTTCAGTTTGTTGTTCTCCATTGGTGTCAATCTCCTATTCCAAAACCGTGCTCTCTAAAAAGCCGGTTTGCTTACAGATCAGATCAGTCCGAGGCTCCTTGTCACAAACAGCCACAGAGTCAGCGTAAAGGCAGACAGGAGCGTTGTCAGTGCCACGGCACTCGCGCTCAGGTCCCCGTCGTGGTGCATGTTGCGGGCCATGACGTAGGATGCCACCGTGGTCGGGGAGCCGAGCATCACGATGATCGCGACAAGCTCCTCATTTCGAAATCCCAGGTGTACCGCAAGCGGCAGAAACAGGCACGAAAAGCCAAGCAGCTTCATGAGCGAGGCGGCAATCGCAGGCGCCGCGGTCTTCTTTGCCCCGGCAAAGGAAAACGTTGCTCCAAGTGCCATCAGTCCCATCGGCGACGAAAGCCGGGAGAGATACCCGAGGGTCGCCGACATCATCTTCGGCTGCGTAAATCCAAGGAGCGAAAAGGCAAATCCCAGAACGATGCCGATGATCAGGGGATTGGTGAGAATCCCCTTCAGCGATCGCAGGACCAGCTTCCCGGTGGAGGCTTCCTTCTCCGTATCGTTTCCCGTAACCTGCAGCACGATGACCGCACAGATGTTGTAGAGGGGCACCGCGCCGAGAATCATCATCGGCGCCATGCCGCTGGTGCCGTAGATCTGCTCGATGAAGGCAACGCCAAGAAGCGCCGCGGACGAGCGGTAGGAGGCCTGAATGAACTCTCCCTTTGTTCCGCGGTCCCGGATCGGGATCGACAGGAGCGCCGCGATGCCAATCGAGAGGAGCGTTACCAGAAAGCAGTACAGGACAAAACGAGCGTCAAAGGCCTCTGACAGATCCGTCGTTGCAAGATCCTCAAAGAGAAGGACCGGGAGGGCGACCTTGAACACGAAGGTGTTCATGCGCTCCGCAAAGTCCCTCGGCATGAGGCCGATCCTTCGAAAGAAAGCGCCAAGGAGCATCAGAAGAAACAGCGGGACGGTGGAGTTCAGGCTGAACAGAAGGTTTTCCCTCACGTCATTTCACGCTCTCTGCAAGGCCGAGCACGCATTTTGTGATCTCCTCAGCCCTTTCAAGAGACTTCTCCCGTGTCTCCTGCCTGGTATACACGTAAAACTTGCATTTTGGCTCCGTGCCGGAAGGCCGTACCGCAAACCAGGATCCGTCATCCAGGTTGAACTTCAGGACATTCGATGCCGGGATATCCTCATACCCGTGCAGGTAGTCGGTGGTCTTCAGCACTTTGAAGGGTCCGAAGGCTTCCGGCTTCCCGAGCCTGAACATCGTCATGATCCTGCCGATTCTCTCCTTCCCCTCGGCCCCGGTAAGGACCAGGGAGACCTGCTTCTCGGCAAAGGCGCCGAACATCGCATAGAGCTGCGAGAGGACGTCCCGCATGGCAAGGCCCTTCTTTTTGTAGTATGCTGCCATCTCGAGAATCAGCATGCCGGCCGTGATGCCGTCCTTGTCCCGGACCTCCTCGCCCGGGGCACAGCCGATGCTCTCCTCGTAGCCGAAGAAGTAGTGATACCCCTCTTCTTCCAGCTGCGGAATCCTGCCGCAGATGTTCTTGAAGCCGGTCAGCGCCTCGAAGACGTGAATCCCGAAGCGGCTGGCAATCGTCCGGCCAAAGTCGCCGGTGACGATCGACTTGATCAGTGCCTCGTGATCCGTGAGCTTTCCCTTCTCCTGAAGGCTCATGGCCTTGTAGTAGATCAGGAGTGCTCCCGTCTGGTTGCCGTTGAGGAAGGAATAGGTTCCGTCCTCGTTTCGGATCTCGATTGCCATGCGGTCGGAGTCGGGGTCCGTCGCGACAAGAAGCTCCGCTCCCGTCTTCTTTCCCAGTTCCTCCGCAAGGCGGAAGGCCTTCGGATCCTCGGGGTTCGGATACCCGACGGTCGTAAACTCCGGATCGGGATCCTTCTGCTCGGGGACGACGGTAAAGTTTTCGAATCCGCGCTCCTTTGCAAGGCGCTGCATCGGCACGGATCCTGCGCCGTTTAAGGGTGTGTAGACGATCGGGACCGTGAGATCAAGTTCTGACGCGTCCCGGAGGTAATTGCTCTTTACATAGGCATCATAGGCCTCGTCCATGCCGCTTCCCAGCATGGTGAGAAGTCCCCTCTCTTTTGCCTCATCAAGGGCAAGTTCCGGGATTTCATCAAAGAGGGAGAGTGCCTCGATCTTTTTCTGAATGCCATCCGAGACTTCCCCGGAGATCTGTGCCCCGTCCTCCCAGTAGACCTTGTAGCCGTTGTACTCCTTCGGGTTATGGGAAGCGGTCATGTTGATGCCGGAGATGCAGGAAAGACGCCGGATCGAAAACGAGAGCTCCGGCGTCGGCCGAAGGCCGTCAAACAGATACACCCGAATGCCCTGGGCCGTCAGGATCCTCGCGGCAAGTTCCGAAAACTCCCTGGAGTGATAGCGGCAGTCATAGGCGATCGCAACGCCCTTCTGCTCTCCCTGATGGTCTTTGATATACTGTGCAAGCCCCAGGGTTGCGCGCCCCACGGTCAGGCGGTTCATGCGGTTGGTTCCAATCCCGCAGATGCCCCGAAGGCCCGCGGTGCCAAACACGATGTCCTGATAGAAGGCATCCGTGATGGCAGCCTCGTTCCCCTCCATCTGAAGGAGTTCCTCATAGTACGGGTCGTCCCTGGAAAGTTTTTCCCGGAAGATCCGGTAGGTTTCCATTGCGTGATTCATGGCATCCTCCTCTCAACGAAAGAATTGTAGCGGCTTTTTCCGGGAATGAAAAGATCCCCCCGGAAACCGGAGGGATTGAAAGTCCTGCTCATTCAGTTGTTTCCAGATATTGGTCCATCGCTGTTGTGATAAACCCGCAGGTTTCCCGGAAGACCTTCCTGGTCCCCTCAGGGTCCAGAATCATGGCAGCGAACGCATCGGCAAAGTACTCCCGGCTCTTCGACTGCGCGTAGGCCCTTGCATGGACACGCTCCTTTGTAAAGATCTCCGGGAATGACGCATCAAAGTCGGAGTAGCTTATGTAGACCATCTCCGGAATACCGGTCCCGGTTGCCTCATAGTAGAGGATCCGGTCAATCGCATGTCCGCACTCATGGAGAAGAGTCTGCTCGGTGATACCTTTGCCAAAGCTCTCCGTCTTCTCCCGGTTGATGTAGATGGTCCTCGTTCCGTACTTCGTGATGCCGGTCGTGTTGGCCACAGGCGTTGTGACACAAACCTTTGCATTCGGATAACGGGAGAGAAGCACCTGACGGTCGTACGAGAGTACCTCGTCCATCGTCATGTCCGTGAAGCGGATTGTCCACCCGTAGGTCTCCAGTGCCCTCCGGCAGCCTGCCGGAAGTTTCTGATAATACGAGAGAACCTCCGCATAGTCTGCCTCCGCCATGGCGTAGTCCGCAATCACCACGTCGGTGGCCGCCGCCTGGGCATGTTCGCCGCACAGCAGGGGGCATAACAAAATCGCCAGGGTTGTGAAAAATCGCGCCGTTTTCCTCATTCGATCGTCCTTCAGTCTGCTTCTCCGCTGCCTGAAGACCTGCGCTTTTCCCCATCTGCCCAAGCGATGTCCGCGTATTCCTGTTTCCTTTGTTTTCTTTCCGGAGACGCCGCCGGATGGGTTCCTGTCCCGCTCCGGTCACCGCATGTTCTCCTGCCTCCAACGGTTCCTGCGCCGCCGGAGGCTTTTTGCCGGGGCCCTGCCGGGTTCCTGTCCCGCTCAGAGCCTTTGTTTCAAAACTTTCTCTCTTTGCCCTTTGAGGATCGGTGGATCAGCGCCTTGCCCTGTCCAGTCCCCTCCGGGCGGTAAATCTTCGAAGCCTTTTGGAAGACCCGGCCGCTGCCGGCATCTTCCTGCATCGGTTCATATTTCATTCATATTTCCGGTGCACCTAAATCATACCGGATGATCTCCGCAGTTGCAAGCAAAAATCGCATCTGTTCGCCAAATGTTAATATTTTGTTCATAAATATAGGGAGGCAAAAAAGAACCGCTCTCTTTCGAAAGCGGTCCCCTGATTTCCCGGTGCCTGTTTACTTGATGTATGCGTTGCAGACGCCTGCGATAAAGCCGTAGGTCTGAGGGAATGTTGCTGCCATTGCGGAGCCTTCCATGATGTAGTCTGCGAACTCATCTGCAAAGTACTCACGGCTGCTGGACTGTGCGTAGGATCTTGCATTGGCGCTCTCTGCCGTGAAGATCGGCTTGAAGCTTGCATCGTAATCCGAGTAGTTGGTGTTCACATTGGCGTTCTTGTCCGTCCCGGTTGCGAGGTAATAGAGAACACGGTCGATTGCATGTCCGCACTCATGAAGGAGGGTCTGCTCGGTGGTGTTGCCGCCGTAGCTGTCCGTGATCTCCTTGTTGATGTAGATGGTTCTCGTGCCGTACTTCGTGATGCCGGTCGTGTTGGCTGCATGCGTCGTGCTCGAAACCTTTGCATTCGGATAACGGGAGAGAAGAACCTGGCGGTCATACTCGCCGGCTTCGTCCATCGTCATGTTCGTGAAACGGATCGTCCAGCCGTACTGCTCGAGGACCTTCCGATACGTCTCCGGGATTTCATAATAGTAACCGAGCACTTCCTGGTAATCCGCAGCGCTCATGTCATAGTCTGCAGTCAGAACCGGATCCGTTGCCGTTCCTGCTGCCTGTGCACTCATTCCGCAAGTGGAAAGGGCACATGTAAGAATCATTATTAAAGTAACTGCTGTCAGCGCAATTCGCTTCATAGCGTTCATCTTCGTCATCTCATCCACCTTCTCTGGTTTCAAATCTGAAAGATTTACATGTTATGAAGGACTTGCGTTATCCTTGATCTTTTCCCTGAATCCTTTTGCTGCCCCGGGCCCGCATGCCCTGCAGCTTTTCTCTTCCCTGTGGTCCGTCGTTCTTTACTTTTGAAGCGTTGACCTTTCCGTGACCGGCTCATCGCCGCCCCCACGGGAAGGAAGTCCGTCCGGGCCTGTGGCGTTCATATTTCATTCATACTCCCGTCGCACCTTAAGTCTACAGAGACATCCGGTTGAAATCAAGTGATTTTCCCTTATTGTTTCCAAATGTTCACATTTCGTTCATATTTCTTCTTCCCGCCGGCACACGAACCAGTGCCCATTTTCTTCATAATACAGTTCCACGCTCTGTCCGAGCACCCGGCACAGGTACCGGATCCCCGCGCCGCCGGTTTTCCGGCTTGCCATGCGCTGTACGTCGAGCACCCGGTCGATCGGATAGACCCGTCCGTCCTCCCAGGTGATGGAAAGGGGAATCAGCGCCCCATCCGCCGTAAAGTCCGCCCGCACGGTGACATACGCCTTGCAGGGATTCTCCCGTGTCACCTCCGGTGCCCCGGGGCACAGCGGCACATATCCCAGTTCCCTTGGTTTCTCATCCGGTCTGTGATAATCATAGACACCCATTGATCAGGCCTCCTTCACCCCGGTCCGGTTTCCTCTCTCGAAGTACGAGTGCGGGTGGATCATGTGATCGTCCGCCTTCGCATCCAGGGACGAAAGATACCGGTCCTCCAGCATCAGTCCCCGCTGCACGCAGGAAAACCCGAACCGCTCCCGAAGCTCCATTGTCATCTCGTCCGCCTTTTCCATCTTCTGCCGCCTCTCCTCGCTCTGAAAAAGGTCGAGCTGCCTCGGGTGGACGTCCGGAATCAGATCCGCCACCCGAAGCCCGATGCTGCGGATGGGAAAGGGACAGCACCAGAGCTGCCGGAAGATCTCCTCCGCTGCCTCCTCGATCTGTTCCGAGACGTTGGTCGGCGCCCGCAGCTTCTTCTGCTGCGCGTATCCGTACAGCTCACTCGAGCGCACATATACCTCGACAACCTTTCCCTCGAAGTGATTCTCCTTGAGGCGCGCCGCAACGCTCTCGGACAGCAGATAAAGCACGATTCTCACGTCCTCGAGGCTTTTCAGGTCCCGGGGCGTTGTGGTACTGTTGCCGATGCTCTTGATCGGCACGCTGGTATTTTCCCGGCTCACCGGTGTCCGGTCCTCGCCCCTCGCAAAGGCCGAGAGCACAAGTCCCATCTTGCCAAACCAGCTCTTCAAAAGAAACGGATCCGTCTCTGCAAGCTCTCCGATTGTGCCAATGCCGTACTTTGCAAGCTTTGCCCCGGTGCGGTTTCCGACATAGAGAAGGTCTGCTGCCGGGAGCGGATAGATGAGCTCTCTGTAATTGTCTCTGTCGAAGACCGTGATCGCGTCCGGCTTCTTATAGTCACTTCCAAGCTTTGCGTAGATCTTGTTCCACGAGACGCCGATGCTCACGGTGATGCCAAGCTCCCGTTTGATCCTGCTGCTGATTTCCCGCGCAATCGAGAGTCCGTCCCCGAACAGGCTGCAGCTGTCCGTCACATCGATCCAGCACTCGTCGAGCCCGAAGGACTCCACCCTGTCCGAGTAGTCCGCGTAGATGCGCCTTGCCATGTGGGAAAAGCGAAGGTACAGGTCCATGCGGGGCGGGACGAACACCACGTCCGGGCAGACCTGCCTGGCCTGCCACAGGGCCATCCCGGTCTTCACGCCGCGATGCTTGGCCGGATAGTTGGCGGTCAGAACGATTCCGTGCCGCTTTTCCGGATCCCCGCCGACGGCAAGAGGCTTTCCCTCAAGCTCCGGGTGATGCAGCATCTCCACCGATGCGTAGAAGCAGTTGCAATCGCTGTGCAGTATGACTCTCTGCCTTGTACTGCTCATTGCCACTCTCCTTTCGGCTCCAGTATAATTCCGGTATGAGTGGATTTAAATCGTCACTTTGGTAGAATAAATCTCTTGATACTGGATTTTGTTCCCGACAGGCGTTACAATGATCCCGTCAGGAAAAGACCGTATTCCGAAAGGATTTCAGATCAGAATGAGAACAGAAAATGGCATGACCGGGACGGGTGCGTCCATCGGACGCATGATCCGGGCCTATCGAAAAAAAGAAGGACTGACACAGAGTGAGCTTGCAGACCGGCTCAGAGACTTTGGGATTCCGATCAGTCCGAAGACCATCTCCGGCTGGGAGAATGATCTCATCGAGCCGGGGGCAAGGACGCTTCTTTGCCTCTGCCGGCTCCTGCACATCCCGGACTGTGTGGAGGAGTATTTCGGGAACAATCCGGAGAACCCGCTCTCGGGGCTCAATGAGGACGGAAAAAAACTTGCCCGCTCCTATATTGAACAGCTCCTCTCCCCCACCTGCTATGCAAAGGTGCCCAGGGTTCTGCCGCTTCCGAAGCGTCTTCTTCGCCTCTTCGATGTCGGCGTCTCCGCCGGCACCGGCAACTTCCTCGATTCGGACAGCTACGAGGAGATTGAGGTCGGGGACGAGGTGCCAAAGAGCGCGGATTTCGGGGTCCGGATCAGCGGCGACAGCATGGAACCCCGGTTTGTGAATCACCAGACCGTGTTCGTCCACCGGCAGGAGGTGCTAAGCAGCGGGGAGACCGGGATCTTCTCACTGAACGGAAACGCCTACTGCAAGGTCTTCCGGGAAACGCCGGAGGGCGTATTCCTGATCTCCCTGAATCCAAAATACGCACCGATTCCGGTGCGTGGGAGCGATGCGTTTCATATCTTCGGAAAGGTTGTGGGGTGAATAAGATGAGTGTACAGAATCACCTGAAGGAAGCAAGACAGGCCGCCGGCCTTACCCAGGCGCAGGTCGGCAGCAGGATCAATGCCAGCGTCAACACGATCTCCCGCTATGAAAAAGGGGTCCAGTGCCCCTCTTTGGAGATGGCGCTTCGGCTCTGTGCCTGCTATCATCGGAAGATGGACGATCTGTTTGAACTGACAGAGCCGTAAAAACATCTTCGGAGGAAAACTGCATGAGCGCACTGTCCCTGTTTCTGGAAATGCTGGTGATCTTCATCCTGATCAGCATCGGTTTCATTCTCTACCGCACGGGGAAGATCGCAGACGGCGGCATGAAGACAATGTCGTTTCTTGTCGTCAACTTCTGCAATCCCGCGATCATCCTGAATGCGGCGATGCAGAACGAGGAACCGATCGCTCCGGCGCTCATGGGGAATGCGGTTCTTGTCACCGTTCTCATCTACGCCATTCTCATCGGGATCAGCTATCTTCTGCCGCTTCTTCTTCGCATCCCGAAAAAGAACCGGTTCGCCTATCAGATGCTCACCGTCTACGGAAATGTCGGCTACATCGGCTTTCCGGTCTGTGCGGCGGTGCTGGGACAGGACGCTCTTCTGTATGTCTCGATCAACTGTCTTGTCTACAACGTGCTCTTCTACACGTACGGGGAAGCGCTCCTTGCAAGGGCGGCCGGAATAAGGGAGGGCGGCCGCGGGATCGGCGACATCATCAATGCCGGCACGGTCTCATCCCTCCTGACACTCCTTCTCTATCTCGTGAAGATCCCGGTGCCGATGGTCCTTTCGGACACCGTGGGGTATCTTTCCGATGCCTGTGTCTTCCTCTCGATGCTGGTTCTTGGCTGCTCCATCGCGCAGAAGCCCCTGAAGTTCCTCATCACCGGCTCGAAGACGATGTGGGTGTTCCTGGTCCTTCGAATGCTCGTCATTCCGGCGGCAATCGTCCTGGTCCTGAAGCCGTTCGTCCACAACGAACTGCTCCTTGGCACCATTGCGATCATGGTCTCTCTCCCCGGCGGGAACCTGCCGCTCATGGTGGCGGAACAGGACGGCCTTGAAACCTCGGAGCTCTCCCGCGGCATCGTGCTGACCACGATCGCCTGCATCGTGACCATCCCCCTTATCGCCTCTTTGCTCCTCTAGTAGATCTTCGGGATGTCTCCGGTAAGACCGAAAGTCTTTTTGAAGGCAGCAAGGTCCTCCGGCGTCCGGATCAGCATCACGTCCGTGAAGTGTCCGCCTGCCTTGTCGACAAAGCCTGCGACCTCCTCGCCGGTGCAGATGCTGCAGCGGATGGCAGGGCGCATGGTATCGGGATCATAGGAAATCGTATCTGATTGTCTGTGTTTTCGTCCGAACATGCTTCCATCCTAGCATGGAAATCAAAGGTCCTCACTGCTAAAATGTTCCCTATGGAAAAAACGAGTGACAACAACGAAATGAAGCTGATCCTGTCCGGCGCCTACGGCCGGTACGAGGAACTGCTCGTCGAGAAGGCACGCATGACCAAGGCGGCCGGTGTCCAGAAGATGCGCTACATCGCCGTCTTCGGGGAACTGTTGACCTCCATCGAGGAGGAACGCATCGCCTGCATGCGGATCCGCAGATCTCTTGCCTTCTGTGAAAAGGGCACAAAGGACGGCGAGCGGATCGACGGGAGGGCGCTTCGGGCCAGGCTTTCCGATGAGATGCGCCCCTACGAGGAGAATCTTCGCCGCATGAGACAGAGCCTTGACGGCTGCCGCCATCTCCACATCTCCACCGGGATCCAGGTCCAGAAGGTGAAGCGCTGGTACCGCCTGCTCCTTCGCCGCCTCCACCCGGACCTTCACCCGGACACCAAAGAGAATCCCGCTCTTGCAAAGCTCTGGAGCGAGGTGGTCATCGCCTTTCAGGAAAATGACCTCTCCCGCATGATGCAGCTCGATCTTACCCTCTCGGGGATGCTTGCCGACGAGGGCATGGAAGAACTTCCGATTGATGTTTCCAACCTGCCGGAGCGCATCGATCAGCTCAAAGACGACATCGATGCGATCGAGAAAAGCGATCCCTATCAGTACCGGTTCCTCCTCGACGATCCGGAGGCCGCAAGGGAAAAGGGACGGGAGCTCGAGGCAGAGCTCTCCTCCTATGAGAGGCAGCATGAGCGCCTTTCACGGAAGCTCTCAAGATACCTCTCCGATCACCATCTGGAGATCGTCTGGACCATCTGAAAAACAAACAGCTCCCCGGTACGGAATCCGAAAGGATCAAATGGATTCCGCTCCGGGGAGTTTTGCTGTGCAAAAAGAAAGCAGCAGGATCTCTCCTGCCGCTCTCCTGGAATGGACGAATATTACAGTAC
Organism: uncultured Lachnospiraceae bacterium; assembly: GCA_900315055.1. Classification (GTDB taxonomy): domain Bacteria; phylum Bacillota; class Clostridia; order Lachnospirales; family Lachnospiraceae; genus CAG-791. Next base: position 6,553 of record OMXP01000016.1, on the reverse strand, counting down.
GGCTTTTGCCGTGACCGGAATACCGGCATCGGACAGGCGTTTCATCAGGAGCGCATATCCCTCGTCGTTCCGGTCAAAGGTAAAGATGGCACGGTCTCTGCCGATCACATAAAGGCTCACCTTTTCTCCCTCCAGCGTGCATGCGCGGATCTGATCGAAGGTGTAGGTGTGCCTGGAAAGATAAGTCCGGACAGTGATGGTGTTTCCCTCGACCTTTGCCCCGTTCGCGCCGGACACCGGCTGCAGGGCAAGGATGGCGTAAGGCACCACAAGAAGCAGGCTCATGAGGGGAATCCCCCAGCCCGGCACCTGGACCGCGCGCCCGCTGAGAAGCAGAATCGCCATCAGTCCCGCAAGAACAAGGATCGGGACAATCCCGTACAGGCAAAACAGCGCAGGGCTGTGAACGGGGAAGTTCTGGATCGTGCACTTTTCTCTCTCCCTGCCTGCAAAGGCGGCATTTCCAAGGATAAGAGCCGCCGCCAGCAGAAGAAGCACTGCAATGAACAGCATCAGCTGAAATTCCATATCCTTACCTCCTGTACCTAAAGCGTACCGAAGGTTCGTAAAGGAGTTCGAATCCTCTTGTAAAATCCCCGTTAAATCAGGCCTTGTGCCCGCCGATCTGATTGTTCCGCTCCATCCCCGTGGCATCATCGAGAAGATCCATGCCCCGCACCAGGGCGTTGTTTCCGTAGCGGCTCCTGATGCTCGCCATCGCCTCCTGGAGCTTTTCCTGCTTCCTGTCTTTTTCCTTCTCCTTTTTGTCCTTTTCCTCCTGCAGGTGAAAATCCGTGAACAGGTCGAGCTGGCGCGGCGCATCCTCCGGCGCCTCATCGGCCGGGATGACGTGCTCACAGACAAGGCTCAGCCGCCGCACCATAAGGTTTGGATTCTCTATTCTCTCATAGAGCCTCGTAAAGCCTTCCATGAGCTTTGCAGGCGAGGACGTATAGCCGGAGAGGTGCTCTGCCCCGACCGAGTGCCTGGGCACCACCCGCCCGTAGTGATCAACGTGGGTCGCCCCGGTATATCCCTCGACCTTCTCATAGCCGATCGCCATCGACAGGTCCTTTGTCACGAGCTTCTTTTCAAAGAGCTCCATCGAGAGGGAATCCGCCATCTCCCGGACGATGAGCCGTGCCTTGTCTCCGCTCCGGCCGCAGGAGAGCACCTGTCCTGCGCCGACGCTCTCTTTTCTCGGGTGGCAGGCCTTGATGTCCGCAATCGTCACCGGTTCCCACCCCCAGGCGTGGTCGATGAGAAGCTCTGCGTTGATCCCGAACATCCGGTAGAGGAGCTCCTCGTTGTAGTAGTCCGTGCTTGTCCCGATGGAGCACCTTGTGATGTCCCCCATCGTAAAAAGTCCCGCCTTCTCAAGGCGCTTTGCAATGCCCTTTCCCACCCGCCAGAAATCCGTGAGCGGCCGGTGGCTCCAGAGCTTTTCCCGGTACGTCTTTTCCGTCAGAGCCGCAAAGCGCATGCCGCTCTCATCGGGTTCGGCATGCTTTGCGAGGATGTCCATCGCGGCCTTTGCCAGGTACAGGTTCGTTCCCATCCCGCAGGTCGCCGTGATCCCGGTCTCCTGATAGATGTCCCGTACCATGCGGGAGGCGAGTTCCTGTCCCGTCATGGACAGAGGTCCAAGGTAGGAGGTGACGTCCATCAGCACCTCGTCAATGGAATAGACATGGATATCCTCCGGGGCGACATATTTTAAGTAGATCCCGTAGATCTTCCCGGAAAGGGCCATGTACCTTGCCATATGGGGCGGAGCGATAATGACGTCAAGGGCAAGGGACGGGTCCGCCGCAAGATCCTTCGCATCGGAGGCGCTTCCGGTAAAGTCCTGTCCGTGGTTTTTCGCCTTCCGGTCCGCATTGACTCTCCGCACCGCCTCCTTCAGCTCAAAGAGACGGAGACGCCCCGGAATGCCGTAGGCCTTGAGCGCCGGGGAGACGGCAAGGCAGATCGTCTTGTCGGTTCTCGTCTCATCGGCAACCGCAAGCATCGTCGTTAAGGGATCGAGCTTTTTGTCTGCGCACTCACAGGATGCGTAGAAGGACTTCAGATCGATTGCAAGATAGGTTCTCTCCATCAGACTTCCTCCAGAGCACGGACCGCGGACACCGGGATCTTCGTCCCGTCCGAAAAAACGATGTTTCCCGCATCGTCGACCCGGACCGGCACGCCCTCAAAGTCCCGCATGGCGCCGCCTTCCTTTTTGGAATCCGGCTCAAAGAATCGAACGTGCACGCACGCCCCGTTCTCCAGGGCGGTGTCCAGGGTAAAGTCGAGAGAATCCTTTTCGTCCTCTGTCAGGGACACGTCGCTCTCTGTCAGCCGTCCGGCCTCCCGGATCACGTCCTCATATCCGGTCAGCGGCTGAAAGGGCAGAAACTGTGCCGCCCGCTGTTCCATGGAAAGCGGCGCATGCCGCGTGGAGACATGGTGCGGCATGTCCAGCATGTCTTTATATTTGTCCACATCCGTATCGCTCATCGCCGCCTCCACATAAAATCAGAGCAAAATCAAACGCACCTTCCACAGGCTCATTGTACAATACTGATATCCCACGGAAAGGCACAAACATGACCATTCGAACGATCGGTGAGGTCCTCAAAGAGACCTACGGAACACGCATCTACAAGCTGTCCCTCTCCTCCGGCTGCACCTGTCCCGGAAGAGACGGAACCCTTGAGAGCCCCTGCACCTTCTGCTCACAGGGAGGCTCCGGGGAATTTGCAGCTTCCTTTGCCCCAATCGGGGAGCAGATCGAGGAGGCAAAAAGGAAAGTTTCCGCCAAGATGGCCTCCATCCCGGAAGCTTCCCGCCGCTACATCGCCTACTTCCAGTCCTATACGAATACCTACGGGGACATTGACCGTCTCCGGGCACTTTACCTCGAGACGATCACTCGCCTGGAGATCGTGATTCTCGACATCGCCACCCGCCCCGACTGCCTGCAAGACGAGGTGCTCCGGATGCTGAAGGAACTCTCCGAAATCAAACCCGTCTGGGTGGAACTGGGGCTCCAGACAGCAAACGAAGAAACCGCCCGCCACATCAGGCGGGGCTATCCCAATGCGGTCTTTGAGAAAGCGTACCGCGATCTGACATCTCTCGGTATTCCGGTCATCGTCCACGTAATCCTCGGGCTTCCCGGGGAGACAAAGAAAGACTGTCTCCATACCATGGCATACCTCTCCTGTCTCACCCCGACACCCGGTGTAAAGCTGCAGCTTCTGCACGTCCTCTCGGGAACTGCCCTGGAGAGAGAATATGAAGAAACCCATTTCCACGTGCTCACCCTGCCCGAGTACACGGATCTTGTGGTCTCCTGCATCAGGGCACTGCCACCGGATACGATCTATCACCGTCTCACCGGGGACGGCAAAAAGTCCGAGCTGATCGCACCTCTCTGGAGCGCGGACAAAAAAAGAGTGATGAACACGCTCCGCTCAGCGATCGCCAAATGAGAAAAAGAAGCCAGGGCACTTCTGCCCTGGCTGTCCGACAATCTGATCTTTCCTCTGTTTCCGGTTTACCGGCCTATTTCTTCAGTTTGAAGCGGTCCGGCACCTTTGACATGTCGATTTCGTTGCAGGTCGCGCAGGACCCGTTGCAGGCTCCCTTGCTGCCACAGCCCTCGCAGGCATCGGGGTGCCTGACGGTATAGCGAATTGCAAGGACAAACAAAACGGCAATCGCCGCGAAGATCAGGATACTGATGAGATTCATACAATCCCTCCTGGTTAAACTTGCTGTTAATCAATTTAACTTCTCTAATTCGGAGTATACCAGTCAACATTTCCGGTGTCAACGGGTGGAAAGGACTTTTGCAAGGGTCAGTCCCAGGACAACGCCGACCACGGCAAGTCCCACCGAGAGGACGACATAGGCACCGCCAAGAACCGGGTGGCCGTCGTTCAGCAGGGTGTACGCCTCCAGGGAGAACGTCGAGAACGTCGTAAAGCCGCCGCAGACGCCGGTCTTCAGGAACGAGCCGGCATCCTTCGAGAGAACATTGTCGACAAGAAGGCCCGCGATCAGTCCTATGAGAAACGCACCGACAAGGTTCGTGAAAAACGTTGCAAACGGGAATGCGGTCCCGAAGGGAATGAGGCTTACAAGATACCGGAGGATGGCGCCGACCGCTCCTCCCGCGGCAACAAGCAGTATGGTTTTCAGCATGTCAGTTCACCTTATTCCTTGGCTCCTTCCCGGCAAGGACGAGCTCAATGTTCTCCCACAGCGTCCTGTGGGCTCTCTTGAAGAATCCCGTCGTAATTCCGCCCTCGTGCGGGGTGACAAGGACACGGTCCTGCACGTCCTCCGGAAGGGTAAGGAGCGGATTGTCCTTCTGCACCGGCTCCGGCGCGAGAGTATCGATCCCGGCCAAGGCGACCTTTCCGGAAAGGATCGCAGAGCGAAGGGCCATGTTGTCGACAAGCTCTCCCCGTGCCGTATTGATAAACAGAACCCCGTCCTTCATCTTCTCAAAGAAAGAGGCATCGCACATGAGCGTGGTATCCGGTGTTACGGGGACATGGAGACTTACGATGTCCGAGGTCGCAAGAAGGGTGTCGAGGTCCGTATACGATGCGTGCAGATCCTCCTCGACCGCGGAGTCCGCCCGGTGCCGCTGCCAGTAAACAACCTCCGGCCCGAACGGAACAAGAAGACGCGCCGTCTCCTTCCCAATCGCGCCAAAACCCACAAGTCCTACTCTCACCTCCGAGAGCTCCCGGATGCCCTGCGCCATGAGACGGTCCTTCTGCTCGATCTGATGCCCGGAAAGAACTGCGCGATAGCCGGGGACGACGCTTCGAAGAAGGCAGAGCATGAGCATCACGGTTTCCTCGGCCACTGCCACGGCATTGGCCCCCTTCTGGTTGCAGACGGGGATCTTAAACTCGGCCGCGGCCTTCACATCGATCCGGTTGTAGGCAACGCCTTCCGACTGAATGAGCTTCAGGGTACCGATTTCCTCCATCTCCCGCCTCGTACAGGGGCTGATCGCATCGACAAGGAACGCGTCCGCGCCCTGTCCCTTTCGGATCACTTCATCCTCCGGGGTATCAATGGGGAGAATAACCACCTCGGCGTTTTTTGCAACCGGAAGGTCCGGCAGAAACCTTGCAACGCGGTTTTCATTGGCAAGTACAAGCAGTTTCATCTGAAATCTTCCCTTCTGGTCCTGATTTTTCCTTTCAGGGAGCCATTGTAGCGCGCAATCTTGCGCCGGCACAAGACACATTGATGAGGAAGAGCGGCAGACAGGCGGCATTTTCAGGAGAAGTGCCGAGATTTGAATCTGCTCTTGTTTCCCTCCTTTGCCCGGTGATAAGATTTACGGTGTAAGGAGAAATGTTCCTGTCAGCCGGCTTTCCCGGCATCAGAAGGGAGTATTCCTGTCTATGATCTATACGGATGCGACGGAACGGGCCATGAGACTCGCCTACGAAAAGCATCAGGGCGCACTGGACAAAGCCGGTGTCCCCTACATCTTTCACCCGATCCACGTGGCGGAACAGATGGACGACGAGGATTCGACGATCGTTGCCCTGCTCCACGATATCCTCGAGGATACCGATGTGACGATCGGAGACCTTCGTGAGATGGGCTTTTCCGAAACCGTCATCGAGGCGCTGGACTGTCTGACACACCGGTGCGGGGAGTCCTATCTCGACTACATCGACCGGGTCGCGGAGAATGACCTCGCAACCAAGGTCAAGATCGCGGACATCGAGCACAACGCCGATGTCACGAGAGTGCGCAACAATCCGGAGCTTGTCCAGAAGTTCCAGAAAAAGTACGGGGAGGCACTCCCCCGCCTGAAGGCCAAGGCCGCCGAGCGAAAGCTTCGGTCCATGAACACGGCCGTTCAGTAATACAGGATTCTACAGGGTCTGCAGGGGTTCCTGCAGACTTTTTTATTTCCCGGAGAGAAACATGCAGTACTTCACCGTCACCATCTCGACAACCTACACAACAACAGGGACTGACAAACAGGACAAGTATGTTTTCAAGGACCGGGAAAAGGCCGTGAATTTTGTGAAAGAGCTCCTGTCAGAAGAAGAGAGAAAGGGGTTTCACCCGGAAGTGAAGGAGAACGGGACTCAGGTTGAAGCCAAGCGGGATGGCATCTCCATTGTCCTTCGCCTTGTGGAACAGAACCTCTCTGCCAGATGCCTTCCCTCCATCACCTCCAGAACCTACGAAACCCGAATCCCGGGGCTTGATTCTCCGGTCCTGATCGAGATCATGCGGGACAGGGATCAGGGCATGATCTACGGATACGCCTATGACCGGAAAAATCCGGATCCAAAGCGCCTTGTGACCTCCTTTAAGGAGACGTCTGACCTTACCGATGATCTCTGCGTTGCCCTTGTGCAGCAGGCTCTCCTCGAGAAAGTCCCACCAAGGGCATGAAGACACGAGAAAAAAGTATCGATCGAGTAGGAGGGGGAGATTAACCCCCGTCCTCTCACACCGCAACGTACGTACCGTTCGGTATACGGCGGTTTCAATAGTTAATGCAGAGACTGGT
>OMXP01000096.1 GCA_900315055.1 uncultured Lachnospiraceae bacterium | reverse complement strand
TGTTTCGACAGCTTCCGGATGAAATTCAGGACAGCACAATGGAACTGATGAGATCTATTTTGCTTCAACAAGAAAAAAAGACTCTCTAAGAGGAGACTTAGAAGAGTTACCGGAAAGCCTATGGTCTCTTGTCAATCTCTATCCCAAAGCTCACCGATCATCCCAAACCTTGCAGCAGAACAAATAGTCTCACCTCGGTACAGTCAGGTTTTCCTTTCGTAAACAAGCAACCTTGCCAAACAGCGCCTCACCGCAGAAGCTCCCGGTGAGCGTCTGACTCCGCTTCATGCGGGATCCTTCTCATCGCACCAGTCGGCAAGGATCGCCCTGACCGAGCGCGCCATCTCGGTGTGGAAGTCGGATGTGAACTTACGCCTTGCGGTATCCGCAGCCATCGCCTTCAGATCCTCCTCCGAAACAGGCCTCTTCCTCTCTGCCTCCATCTGCCGCACAAAGGGTTCCTTTCCCTTGTCGTTGTAGACATCCACGTGGACAAGGTCGTCATTTGCCAGCCGCACCGGCTTTACCCGGTCCTTCTGCTGCTGCACGGGCTTTCCGAAGACCAGCATGCAGCAGGGCGCGGTGTAGCGCGGCAGGTGCAGGAGCTCTTTGTTCTCCTCGTAGTGCTCCAGGATATCCCCGATATAGCAGGAGCCGATCCCGAGGGACCAGGCGGCGGTCACGGCATTCTGCGCGGCAATGAGCGCATCGTCCATCGCAAGAAACAGGTCCGCCTCGGTCATCGGATCCGTTGCAATCCCATAGTCCGAGAACAGCTCCTGCCACTTCCTGCGGTCCGCAAGGAAAATCCAGACAAGGGGTGCCTTTGCAATGAATGGCTGATGATCACACCGTTCTGCCAGCACCTCCTTGATCTTCGGATCCCGGATCTCGAGGATGGAATAGAGCTGCATGCCCCCTGCAGTCGGTGCCTGAGACGCGGCCGTCAGGATCTGTTCCCGCTCCTCTTCCGTAATCGGTTCGTCCGTAAAGACGCGGACACTCTTCCGCCCGCTTAACTGTTCCAGTACGTCGTTTTCTTTGTTCATGGTACGTTCCCCGTATCCTTATCCGTTATTCTTAGTTTTCTTCCCGCTGAAGGCATCAAGGAGATGCGAGATCGCTGTCCGCTTCACCTTCATTGCCCCCACCGGGCAGAACTCCTGACAGCAAAAGCACCGGATACACTTCTTCCTGTCAATCACAGGCTTGCGATCCTTGTCCATCGTGATCGCCTTCTGCGGGCACATGGAAGCGCACCGTCCGCACCCGATGCAGGACTCCGGGTTTACCCCGGGGTGGGTCTCAAAGGCATGGGTCATGAAAAACTCTGTCACCCCGGCAAAAGGACCCTTTCCGAAGAGCACGCTCTTGCTCCCGGTATTTGTCTCAAAATCCTCGATCCGGAAGGCGAGCGCCGCCTTCCTGTCCGGGACAATGACAACCTCGTCCACGCTCTTTGGCCCCAGTCCCCTCTCATGAGCCTCTCTCTGCACCGGAAGAGACGTTAAGTCAAACCCGATGAGGTATCCCGCAAGGACATCAAGGGCATAGGGATCTTCGGAAACCAGAAGGCACCCCATGTGCCTGGGGGTTCCCTTCGTCGGTCCGTTCCCCTCCATGCACTCCACCGCATCGCACAGGTTCAGGACCGGATGGAAGTACTCACCTAAGTCAATCAGCATGTCCGAAAATCGCTCCGCCTCCGGGAACCTTGCATGGTACTGGGGCTTTGTCATCCCGGGGATCATCCCGAACATATTTTTGGTGGCACACGTCAGGTTCATCATCCCGTGGGTCTTGAGCTTGCAGAAGTTCAGTATCACGTCCGCCTCATCGGTCCAGGCGGCATACTGAAAGCTCTTCAGGACCTTCCCCTCCGGATTCGACACCTCCCGGACCGTGAGGTTGTCGTTTAAGACAACCCGTCCTCCGAACTCCGGGGCCATGGCCGCAAAGCCGGTCTTCTCATAGATCTCCTTAAGGTGCGCTGTGGTATACGCCCCGCCGGGAGAATCACCCAGGATCACCTTTGTCACCCCGACATCAAAGAGCTCCCTGCAAAGCTCCCGGACAAGCGCCGGGTGCGTCGTTGCGGCCTCCACGGGCTCATGGGCACCGACAAGGTTCAGCTTGACCGCAACGGTCTCCGCCCCGTGAAGGTGTTTTCTAAGTCCCCCCAGTGCAGCAAAGGCTGCCGTCATGGCAGCCTTCACAACATCCTCCGTATAATTGTCGCAGGGAACAAGCGATACGCTGTGGTCCCTCTCCCCGAAGGTATTTATCATACAGTGGCTCCTTGCCTAACGCTGTGCAGAGCAGTCCATCCCCTTATCCTTCCCGTAGATCAGGTACCAGACGTAGTAAGAGGATACATTGTTCCCGAGCTCCTCTGCGATCTCCGGGTACTTCTCCGAGAAGACAGCCGGTGAGAACTCCTTCGATCCTGCAAGGCCGTTCGGCATGCCGACAAGAAGGAAGTTGTAGAAGAGGTCCTGCTCTTTAAGACTCCCGTCCGCAAGGGCCTTCGCGATTGCGGGATTTAAGGACACGTAGTCCTCCTCATCATACACCCCTGCAAAGTCCGATGGCTCATACGGAAGACCTGCAGCCGTCTTATACAGATACCCGGAGACCTGTCCCTGTTCGGACAGAAGGTGCAGGGACTCTGCGGGGATCGTGCAGCCCTCCTGGATCATGTTCCAGATGTCGCCCTGGGTAATCGAGCCGTAACGAAGCGCGGTCGATAGCTGCAGCGCCACGCCCGTGGGGTCGGTGTTCTTCATGAGGGCCGGCATGAGAAGCTGTGCCATGCTCGAGGTTTCCGTATAGTTGCTCTCATAGGCAGGTGCCGCAAAGGCTGTCATCGGGACAGTCAGCGCTCCCGCAAGGATGAGAGCCGTGACGGTCCGTCTTATTGTTTTTCCATGGTTCTTTCTGATGTTCATGCTTTCCTCCTAGTCTGCGCGCAGCGCATCAATCGGGTTCAGCTCGGATGCCCGCTTTGCCGGCATCCAGCCGAAGATAATGCCCACCGCCGCCGAGAACCCGGCGCCTAAAGCAATCGCCCCGTAGGATATCCGAAACGTCGTGTTCAATACCGACGATCCGATAAAGGCGATGAGAAGCCCGAATACAATGCCGATCGCACCGCCGATCAGAGACAGCAGGATCGACTCCATGAGAAACTGGATCTGAATGCGCCGGGGCTCTGCGCCTAAAGCCTTTCGAAGACCGATCTCTCTTGTTCTCTCCGTCACCGAGACCAGCATCATGTTCATGATGCCGATGCCGCCGACAAGGAGCGAGATCGCCGCAATGCCGCCGAGCATCGTCGTCAGCATCCCGCTCACCGTGTCCATGACAGAGAGCAGGGACTCCATGTTGATGACGGCATAGGCGTTGTCCGCGTTGTTGTAGATGCGGTCCAGTGCCGCACGGAGTGCCGACTCCACGGCGGAGGAATCCGCCCCGTCCTTCGTGTAGACCTCAAGGCTCTGGATCTGCGCCGTCCCCGTCATGTGCATCACGTTCCGGTAGGGCAGGTACACGGTGCCGTCCGAGTTCGAGGTATCCGACATCGACATCATGGAGTTGTTCGCCCCAAGGCGCCCGATAATCGTGTACTCGATCCCGTTGAGCCGTACCGTCTGCCCGATGGGGTCCGTGCCGTTCAGGACCTTTGTGACAAAGGTCTTGTCCACCATGCAGACGTACGTATTGCCGTCCGCCTCGGATGCATTGAAGATCCTGCCCTCCTCGAGCATGCTCGAGTTCCTCTGGAAGTAGGACAGGTCATCGCCCTCGATGGTCACGTTGTCGAAGATCTCGCGGTTCTTGACCGCGCTCCCCGTGGTGGACAGGTTCGGGGATACGCCCTCGACGCCGTCAATGGCCCGGAGCGTCTCGACGTCCGACTCGGTAAGGCCCCGCTTTAAGGCCGTTCCCGGGGCGGAGACCGACATCATGCCGGCACCGAGGTCCGAGAACTCGTCCATGACCCTGCTTGTCACGCCCTGGACAATCGTCACCAGGCCGATGACTGCGGCCACTCCGATCACGATGCCGAGCATCGTGAGAAAGGACCGCATCTTGTTGCTCTTGATATTCCGGAGTGCCATCCGGAAACTTTCCACAAACATGGCGCCTCCTTCAGGCATCCGACGTATCGCCCTCGGAGATCACGCCGTCGAGGATCTTGACGATCCGCTTGGCATGTGAGGCGATCTTGGAGTCGTGTGTAATCATGATGATCGTGTTCCCCTCGTCATTGAGCTCATGGAAGAGCTCCATGACCTGCGCACCGGTCCTCTGATCGAGGGCGCCGGTGGGCTCGTCCGCAAGAAGGATCGAAGGGTGGTTTGCCATGGCACGGGCGATCGCAACGCGCTGCTGCTGTCCGCCGGAGAGCTGGTTCGGGTAGTTGTCCATCTTGTCGGAGAGGCCGACCATCTCGAGGCACTCCTGTGCCCGTTCCTTCCGCTTCTTCTCCGGCATGTTTGCATAGATCAAAGGCAGCTCCACGTTTTCAAGCGCCGTCTGCCGCTGCAGGAGCTGGAAGGACTGGAACACGAACCCGATCTCCCTGTTCCGGATATGCGACAGGCTCGTCTCGTCCTCGTCCGCAACATACCGCCCCGCCAGCCAGTAGTCCCCGCTGGTCGGCACATCGAGGCACCCGATGATGTTCATCAGCGTCGACTTGCCGGATCCCGAGGGTCCCAGGATCGCAAGGAACTGTCCCTTTCGCACGGTGAGCGTGATGTTTTTCAGCACATGCAGGACGGAATCCGCCATGACATAGTCCTTGCAGATGTCGTGCATGTACAGGATCTCATCTCCTGCCATCCTACTGACCGCCTTCCGTGTCACCGCCGTCGTTTACGGCCTCGTCCTGCTGCATCATGTCCTGAAGAGAGGTCGCGGAGTTGATGTAGTACACCTTGTCCCCTTCGGACAGGCCGTCCAGGATCTGCGTATAGGTGCCGTCCGAGATGCCGATGGTGACGTCCTTATTGATCAGCGTCCTGCCGTCGTCCCCGTAGACCTGCACATAGGTCGTGCCGTCGTCCGCGGTCTGGATCGCCTTGCTGGACAGAGACAGCGCATCCTTCTCATCAGCCGTGACAAGCTTGACCTCGCAGCTCATGCCGGATCTCACATCGGAGTCCGGTGTGAACTCCACCTCGGACTCGAAGTAGGACACCCCGTTCTCCACGGTGGCAACCCGGCTGATGTAAGTGATCGTCCCGTCATAGGCCTTGTCATTCAACGCATCGATGGTCACGGTAACGGGGGATCCCACCTCGCACCCCTGGATGTCATATTCGCCGATCTTCACCGACACCTTCACGGAGCTGAAGTCCGAGATTGTGCCGATGGACGGGCTGCTCTGTCCCAGGGTCTCACCTGCCTTGATGCCAAGATCCGTCACGGTGCCGTCGATCGGCGCCGTGATCACGTACTTGCCAAGCGACTTCTTGAGGTCCCTGAGCTGCAGCTCGGATGTCGTCTGATCCGCATTCGTCTTGGCCGAATCGATCTGGCTCTGATAGGTCTCAAGCTGCTGGTCCACCGCATTCACCGCGGCATTGTAGGAGTCCTGTGCATCGCTCACCTGCTTTGCATAGGTGGCAAGCTGCTGATTCAGGGAGTTGACCGTCGCATTGTAGGAATCCACCGCCTGCAGGTAGGAATCCTGCGCCTGGAGCATCTGATCATAGAGCGAGGTCAGGCTGTTCTCCTCGCCGATCTTTGCCGCCTTGTAGGAGTCCACGGCATTGTTGTAGGTCTGCCAGGCAGAATTCAGGGCATTCTGCGCCGATGCCACCGCCTGGTCATAGGATGTGGGATCATAGGTGGAACTCGACGTGTCGTCCGAATACGAACCGCCAAGAGAGGACAGGCTGGAGGAAGACGAAGCCTTGTTCTTGTTCTCGTTGAAGGTCTCCTCGGAATGGGTCCGGTTCTGCTGGGCCTGCGAGAGGGAGAGCTGTGCCGAGGTGACGTTTGCATAGGCCTGATCAACACTCTGCTGCGCACTCATGATCTGTTGCGATAGCTGCTGATTGTTCAGGTTCACCTCGTTGTTGTAGGCATTCATTGCGGTAAGAAGTGCCGTATAGGCGCTGTTCATGCCGTTCTGGGCCTGCTGCAGGGTGGAATCCAGGTTGTTGTCGATGTTGTACTTCAGGTTGTTGTACTGACTCTCAGCGGATTCCAGCTGCTGCTTTGCCGACTGGACCGTGGTGTTAAGTCCCGAGCTCCTGTTTTCGGCCAGCTGGTCGTACTGCTGCTTTGCCTGATCGATGGAGTCCTGTGCCGTTGCCTTAGCCTTGTCGAGCGTTGCCTCGGATTCTTTGATCTGCTCTTCGACCGAGTCCGTATCGAGCGTTGCGATGGTATCGCCCGCCTTCACGTCATCGCCCTTCTTGACCTCCACCGACTCAATCTTCACGCCGGTGACCTCGGAGGCAATCGTCTGCTCGTTGATCGCCTCGACCGTACCGGTGAAGCTGTGGTACGTCTGAATATCCCTCTTGGTCACCGTATCCTCGGTGTAGAGTGCCTGCTGCGCCTGTCTCGAGCGGACCGCAAAAAAGGCCACGAGGGCAGCGATGATTGCCAGGATCACAACCCATCGCACCCAGTGGTGCTTCTTCTTTTTCTTTGTCTGTACCGGACGGACATGCTCCGAAGAAGAATCCTTCATCGAAGGATTTTCTGTCTCTTCGACCGGTGCCGCCTGCTCTGCAGGAGCTTTGCTCTCTTCCTGCACGGCCTGATCTTCCGTTTTTACTTCCTGTTCACTCAACGTCTTATCCTTTCCAGCTGTTTCTCCCGGTTCTCCCCAAAACCGTTTTCACTTTACCCGGAAAAAATTGGCCTGTAAACGGGGGACAGGAATTTTTAAGGAAACTTTTACTTTACGAATAGCGTAATAAGGCGACGTTTCATCATCTCCCGTCCCTTCTCCTCTGCAGGAGCCGTATGAAGGCAAGCTCAAGAAGAAGGAAGACAAGAGATACAAAGAACGGCACACCGGGATTTCCCGCAAAGCCGGCGACAAGGAATCCAAGGCCTGCCGCGATGACGACCGGGGTCTGGTACTGGATCTGGGTCTTTGCGTGCTCCAGGTGATCACACAGGGCACCGGAGCTTGACATGATGGTCGTATCGGAGATCGGGGAGATGTGATCCCCGCAGACAGCCCCTGCAAGGACTGCGGCGACACTGATTGTCATGAGGGTGAGATTCGATCCCTGAAAGAGGTTGATGACGATCGGCACCATGATCGCAAAGGTCCCCCAGCTGGTTCCCGAGGAGAAGGAGACAAAGACCGCCACCGCATAGGATAAGAGCGGCAGGAGCTTTACGAGGCCCCCGTCGACGTCAAGAATCGATGCGATGAACACCCCGGCACCCAGGGTGTTGATGATCCCCTTTAAGGTCCAGGCAAGGACCAGGATGATCATGAACGGGATCATGAGCTTTGCCCCGTCCGGGATGATCTCCATCATCTCGGAAAGAGACAGGACGTGACGGACGAGGTACAGAACAATGATCACGATGAGGGTAAGGAGCGTTGCAAAGACAAGGCTCTCTGCCGACTCACAGTTTGCAAAGCAGTCGACGAGGCTCCTGCCGCCGTTCAGGTATCCGGTCCAGATCATGGCACCGATTGCCGAGGCGATGAGAACGCCCATCGGAAGGAGCATGTCGAGCATGCGGGCCTTCCGGTGCAGCACCACCGCCTGCTCCATCTCCTCGCCCTTTGCCCCGAGATCGCCGGCGTCTGCCCTCTCCTGTGCCTTCTTCATGAGGCCGAAGTCAAAGAGCGTTGCAGAGGTAAAGAACACCATAAACAGGGTGAGCAGTGCATAGAGGTTGTAGGGGATGGTGCGAAGAAAGAGCTGAAAGCCGGAGATCCCGGCATCTGCAGGAACATAGGAGTTGATTGCGGCAGCCCAGGACGAGACCGGGGCGATGATGCAGACGGGGGCTGCGGTGGCATCGATGATATAGCATCGATGATATAGGCAAGCTTAGCCCGGGAGACCCTGTACCGGTCCGTCACCGGCCGCATGACCGAGCCGATGGTCAGGCAGTTGAAGCCGTCATCCACAAAGATCAGGAGTCCTAAAGCACTGGTTGCGAGCATTGCTGCTCTCTTCGAGCGGATATGCTTTGCCGCCCAGTCGCTGTAGGCCATGGTGGCACCGCTTTTCTGCATCAGCACGATGTCGATGGAGAGAAGAATCAGGAACAGGATGATCGGGGTATCGAAGTTCTCCGTCATCGCCGTGTACAGGGCCGAGAACGTCGGCCAGAACGAGAATCCTCCGATCATCAGGGCACCGAGGAGCACGCCTGCAAAGAGGGAGAGGTACACCTGCTTTGTCACAAGCGCGAGGATAATCGCAAGAAGGGGCGGGAGCAGAGAAAACGCGGTTCCGTAAAACATGGCTTCACCTCACAGCTGCAGACAGATGCAGCAGCAGACAACAGGACAACAACTTTCCTGACAGCAGGCAGCCAGGAGTCCTCTGACCGCTCACACTGCCCCTGTTTCCGTCATCATGCACCGTGAGGGTCCATGCTGCAAACGAGAAGAAGGCGCTGTCCCCGCTCATCTTCCCGGGGTCAGCGTCTTCCTGCTCTCTGTAAACCTGATTCTGTTCTTCCGCTCTTTTTACTCTGCCGTGACGCGGACAGACTCCATCACCTGTTCCTCCCAGGGCTGATCCTGCCAGTTGGTCTTGGTCTCTGCAATGCGGTCGAGGACATCGAGACCCTCGGTGATCTTGCCGAAGGCAGCGTACTGTCCGTCGAGGTGCGGCGCATCCTGATGCATGATGAAGAACTGGGAGCCTGCAGAATCCGGATCCATGGTGCGTGCCATGGAGAGGACGCCACGGGTGTGCTTCAGATCGTTCTTCACGCCGTTTGCCGCGAACTCACCCTTGATGGAATATCCCGGGCCGCCGGTGCCATCCCCTGCGGGATCGCCGCCCTGGATCATGAAGCCCTTGATGATACGGTGGAATGTCAGTCCGTCGTAAAACTTCTCATCGCAGAGCTTCTTGAAGTTCTCCACGGTGATCGGGGCGATGTCCGGATAGAGTTCTCCCTTCATGACGCCGCCGTCCTTCATGGTGATTGTTACGGTGTAGGTTGCCATAGCGTTCTCCTTTTAAGGTTTTTGATATCTTTTTTATTTCTGTCGTAAATTTCTTGTAGATCGGTAAGCGCATGATATAATTTTACCGAACGCAACAACAGCAGTACTTTGAAGACATAAAAGCAATCATTCTGA